>PHEL01000096.1 GCA_002842925.1 Alphaproteobacteria bacterium HGW-Alphaproteobacteria-14 | reverse complement strand
GCGCTTGCGTTTCGGCGCGGTGCGCTCTCACCACTTCCTTGCACAAAGGCCAATAGCCCCATGAAGATCAGCGGCGTCGATATTCGCCCCGGCAATATCATTGAATATGAAAAAGGCATCTGGAAGGTCGCCAAAATCCAGCACACCCAGCCGGGCAAGGGCGGGGCCTATATGCAGGTCGAAATGAAGAACCTGCAGGATGGCCGCAAAACCAACGTGCGGTTCCGCAGCGCCGACACGATCGAACGCGTGCGGCTCGACACCAAGCCCTTCCAGTTCCTTTATGCCGAGGGTGATGACCTGGTGTTCATGGATAACGACACCTTCGAACAGATCACGCTGCCCGGCGATCTGCTGGGCGATGCGCGCCCGTTCCTGCAGGACGGGATGCAGGTGAACCTTGAGCTGTGGGACGAAAAGCCGATCTCGGTCGAACTGCCCGCGCAGATCGAAGCGACGATTGTCGAGGCAGACGCGGTGGTGAAGGGGCAAACCGCCTCGTCGAGCTACAAGCCGGCGATCCTCGATAACGGCGTGCGCATCATGGTGCCGCCGCACATCGGCAGCGGCACGCGGATCATCGTCGATGTGTATGAACAGGCCTACGTCGGCAAGGCGAACTGAGCAAAACTGATGGCAGCTATTTCCGGCCTGATCCGCGTAATGGAACGCGCCGCGCGCAAGGCGGGCGGGCGCTTGCGGCGCGATTTCGGCGAAGTCGAACATTTGCAGGCGAGCCGCAAAGGCCCGGCTGATTTCGTGAGCAAGGCGGACATCCGCGCCGAACGCACGCTGTATGATGAACTGCTCGCCGCGCGGCCCGGCTGGGGCTTCGTGATGGAGGAAGCCGGGGTGATCGAAGGCGATCCCGGAATGCCGCGCTGGATCGTCGATCCGCTTGATGGCACCACCAATTTTCTCCACGGCATCCCGCATTTCGCGATTTCGATCGCCGCGCAGGAACCCAAGCCCGATGGCAGCGGCTGGGGCGATGTGGTGGCGGGCGTGGTCTATCAGCCGATTACCGATCAGACCTTCTGGGCGGAAAAATCGCGCGGCGCATGGTTGCAGGACGCGCGGTTGCGGGTTTCGGCGCGCTCGCGGCTGGCCGATTCACTGGTGGCGACCGGCGTTCCGTTTTTCGGGCATGGGGATTTTGCCGAATGGAGCCGGATTTTCGGCGCGATTGGCCCTGAGGTTGCGGGCATCCGCCGATTTGGCGCCGCCTCGCTCGATCTAGCCTATGTCGCGCAAGGCCGGTTTGACGGGTTCTGGGAAAGCGGCCTGTCGGAATGGGACACCGCCGCCGGATGCCTGCTGGTGCGCGAAGCGGGCGGGTTCGTATCCGATTTCCGCGGACGGTCAGCCCAGATCCATGCTGATCAGGTGCTGGCGGCCAATGATGTGCTGCATTCACGGTTGCATAAGCTGTTGGCAGGCGCGCTGCGGTAGGATTTCGGGTGGGTTCGGGCGACTTCAGATCGCGCTAGACCCCCTCTAGATCAGCTTAGGCTGGTGTTAGGCCAATGTTTCACGCGAAACATTGGCGTTGTGTGCGCATCAGCGGGGGTTGATGCGGATCGCACACCTCGCTAACAGGCCCGCTCCCGTGCAGGCGCCCCTGTGGTGGAATTGGTAGACGCGCTCGACTCAAAATCGAGTTTCGAAAGAAGTGCCAGTTCGAGTCTGGCCAGGGGCACCACCACCGCCATTTTCCCATAAACCGCTTGTGCAGGCCCCACGAAATTGGGTAGCCTTGGCCAAGGGTCACGTTCGAGCCCTGCCATCGAGGGGAACGTTATGCGGTTAAAGGCAATCTTTGCAGGCACAAGCGCACTGGCGCTGTTGGCAACACCGGCGCAGGCGGAAGAACTGCGCGATGCGGTAGCAGCGGATTTGCCGGAATTGGTGATGCTTTATCAGGATTTGCACTCCAATCCCGAATTGTCGTTCCAGGAGTTTGAAACCGCCAAGAAACTTGCCGCCCGCGCCCGAACGCTCGGTTTTGAAGTGACCGAAGGCGTCGGCAAAACCGGCGTGGTTGCGGTGATGAAAAACGGCGAAGGCCCCACCGTCATGCTGCGCGCCGATATGGACGGCTTGCCGGTGATCGAACAGACCGGGCTTCCCTATGCCTCAACGCGCCGTGCAGTGCCTGCCACCGGGATCGAAACCGGGGTGATGCACGCCTGCGGCCATGATACCCACATGGCAGCCTGGATCGGCACCGCGCAATTGCTGTCCGAACGCCGCGATCAATGGTCGGGCACGCTGGTGATGATCCTGCAACCCGCCGAGGAGATCGGCGAAGGCGCGCTGGCAATGATCGAAGACGGGCTTTACACCCGTTTCCCCAAGCCTGATTACGTGCTTGCCTTCCACGATGCGGCGCAGGCTCCGGCGGGGCTGATCGGCTATTCCAAGGGCTTCGCGCTCGCCAATGTCGACAGCGTCGATGTGGTGATTCCCGGCGTCGGCGGACACGGCGCCTACCCGCACACCACCAAGGACCCGATCGTGATCGCCGCCAGCATCGTCAGCCGGTTGCAAACGTTGGTGAGCCGCGAATTGAACCCGCTTGAACCGGGGGTGGTAACAGTCGGCAGCTTTCAGGCCGGGTCAAAGCACAATATCATCCCCGATGAAGCGCGGCTGCAAATCACAGTGCGCAGCTATACCGACGAGGCGCGCAAGCAACTGCTCGACGGGATCGCCCGGATCGCTATGGGCGAGGCGCTGGCCGCCGGAATGCCCGACGATAAACTGCCCAAGGTGACCGTTTCAGACCCTTATACCCCGGCGACATACAACAACCCCGAATTCACCGAGCAGGTCATGGCAGGGCTGAAAACCCGGTTCGAAGGCCGCGTGTTTGAAACGCCGAGTGTGATGGGGGGGGAAGATTTCAGCCAGTTCCGCCGCGCCGACCCCGACAATGTGCAGTCGCTGATCTTCTGGGTTGGCGGTGTGAGGCCGGGCGAATGGGCGAAATCGGAAAGAGGCGAAATCACCTTGCCCTCGCTCCACTCGCCATTCTGGGCACCCGACGCCCCGGTGGTGATCGCGACTGCAACTGAGGCGCTGACCGCGACCACGCTTGATCTGATGGCGAAGGTTGGCGGATAGGCGTTTTGTGTTCCGCATCGCGCCCACGATGCGGAATCCTCGCTCACGCGACCTGATGGTCGCATCACTGCCGGCGTCCGGTCGGCCTTGCGGTTACTGTGCAACCGATTGTGCTCCGGTGCGTAGGCATCGCCACATTTAATAATCCAGCCGCCGGATTGCCCCAGCAAAGGAGCATTCCGGCGGCCGTTTCTCCTCCCCAGGAGAATTGTTTAACAGGGTTATTCCGAATCCGGCACGCCGAGCCGGTGGTGCAGCGCGTTGATCTTGGCCAGTTCCTCACGGTCTTCGGTCGCTCGGGCGTGGCTTTCCAGCGCGCGGCGCAGCAGCTTCATGTCGGCGGTCGACAGCAGCGCACGGGCACGGGCGGGCTCGGTCTTGGGGATATCAGTATCGCTCATCATCAGTCTCCTCGGGCGACTTTGCACCCTTGCGCGCTTAAGCGTTTTGGCAGCCAACCGGAAGGCGGCAAGCGCGATTTCCGGTTGGCTGTCATGTGGCATCCTCTTGCTGCTGACCGTCATTCGCGCCCATGCAGCATCCCACCTGTGGTGAGGCTGCGTTTATGCCGCCTCGAACTGGTTCATCGTATTGTGCGCGCCGCCAGCCTTTAACGCGGCCTCACCGGCGAAGTATTCCTTGTGATCATCGCCGATGTCGCTGCCGGACATGTTCTGGTGCTTTACACAGGCAATGCCTTGACGGATTTCCTCGCGCTGCACGTTCTTTACGTAGCCCAGCATCGCTTGTTCGCCGAAATATTCGCGGGCGAGGTTGTCGGTGCTGAGTGCCGCCGTGTGATAGGTCGGCAGGGTGATGAGGTGGTGGAAAATCCCCGCCCGCGCCGCGCCATCGCGCTGGAAGGTGCGGATCTTCTCGTCGGCTTCGGCGGCCAGTTCAGTGGCGTCATAATCGACACTCATCAGCTTGGCGCGATCATAAGCTGACACGTCCTTGCCTGCTTCGGCCCAGGCATCGAACACCTGCTGACGGAAGTTGAGCGTCCAGTTGAAGCTGGGCGAGTTGTTATAGACGAGCTTTGCGTTGGGCACGACTTCGCGGATGCGATCAACCATTTCGGCAATCTGTTCGACGTGCGGCTTTTCGGTCTCGATCCACAGCAGATCGGCACCGTTCTGGAGCGAGGTAATGCAGTCAAGCACCACGCGGTCGACACCGGTGCCGGGACGGAACTGGTAGAGGTTCGACGGCAGACGCTTGGGCGCAAGCAATTTGCCATCGCGGCTGATGAACACCTGACCATTGGTGATGTTGGCGGGATCAACCTCGTCGCAATCAAGGAAGGCGTTGTATTGGTCGCCCAGATCGCCGGGTTCCTTGGAGAATGCGATTTGCTTGGTGAGGCCGGCGCCGAGCGAATCGGTGCGGGCGACGATGATCCCGTCATCCACGCCCAGTTCGAGGAAGGCATGGCGGCAGGCGCGGATTTTCTGGAGGAAATCCTCGTGCGGAACGGTCACTTTGCCGTCCTGGTGGCCGCACTGCTTTTCGTCCGAAACCTGATTTTCGATCTGGAGCGCGCAGGCACCCGCTTCGATCATCTTCTTGGCGAGCAGATAGGTGGCCTCGGCATTGCCGAAGCCTGCGTCGATATCGGCGATGATCGGCACGACGTGGGTTTCGTAATTGTCGATCGCGTTTTCGAGCCGCTTGGCCTCGACTGCGTCACCCGCCGCGCGGGCGGCGTCCAAGGCGCGGAACATCCCGCCGAGTTCGCGCGCGTCGGCCTGCTTGAGGAAGGTGTAGAGTTCGGCAATCAACGCAGGCACGCTGGTCTTTTCGTGCATCGACTGGTCGGGCAGCGGGCCGAATTCGCTGCGCAACGCGGCGATCATCCAGCCAGACAGATAAAGGTAACGCTGCTTGGTCGTGCCGAAATGCTTCTTGATCGCGATTATTTTCTGCTGCGCGATGAAGCCGTGCCAGCAGCCGAGCGACTGGGTGTATTGCGCCGGGTTGGCATCATAGGCCGCCATATCGGCACGCATGATCTTGGCGGTGTATTTGGCGATGTCGAGCCCGTTGGCAAAGCGGTTCTGGGTCGCCATGCGCGCGGCGCTTTCGGGATCGATTGCGGCCCAGGCTGGCCCATTGGCGGCAACAACTTCGCGCATCCGGATGATGGTGTTGTGGTAGGTCATATACTTCTCCTGTCCGTTCCGGGCAGTGGCGCAGGTCTGGATGGGCGTGCACCTTCGGATGGGTAGTCTTTGCCGTGGTGCGGCGCAGCATAACAGGAAAACTTACAGAAAATCGTGTAGCTATGCGGACTTTTGGCTCTCATCTTGTGTAAATCAGTAAAGTTATTTACAAAACAGCTATGTCCGACACCAATCTCCTCGCTGGCCCGGCACTGCGCCGCCTGCGCAAACGCGAAGGCTTTACCCAAGCCGCGATGGCATCCGCGCTGGGTATCTCTCCGTCCTATCTCAATCTTATCGAGCGCAACCAGCGCCCGCTTTCAGCCAAGGTGCTGGTGCGGGTGATCGAACGGTTCGATTTCGACCCGCGTTCCCTGCGTGAGGACGACGCGATTGGCGGCATCGACGGGCTGACCCGGCGCATTGCAGACAAACGTTTTGCCGATCTGGGAATCGACCGCGAGGAAGTGCAGGAGTTCCTTTCTGCGGCCCCCCAGATTGCAGCGGCATTTGCTCGGCTTTACGACAGTGGCGGTAGCGGTGGGCGGGCCGAAGCCGAAGATGCTGCTGTTGCCGCGCGTCGGGTGATCGAACGCTGGCAGAACCATTTTGCCGACCTCGACCATGCCGCCGAAGACCTGGCCGACGAACTGCGTCTTTCACGAGGGGAAATAAGCGCCGCGCTGAACGAGCGGCTGCGCGAAAAGCACCAGTTATCGGTGCGCATCCTTCCGGCAGAGGTGATGTCGGGGCAGGTGCACCGGCTTGATCTGCACGCGCGCCAATTGCAGTTGTCCGAGATGCTGCCAGGTGCGGCACGCCGATTCCAGATTGCGCGGCAGGTCGGCACGCTGGAAATGCGCGAGGCGATTGAAGCGCTGGTTACCGGTGCGAACCTTCCGTCAACCGAAGCGCGCGACCATTTGCGCGAACACATCAGCGATTATCTGGCGGGCGCGCTGCTGCTACCGTATCGCCGGTTTATGCGGGCTTGCGAGGCGACCGGATATGATCTGGCAGTGCTGCAACGCCGCTTCGCTGTCAGCTTTGATCAGGTGGCGCAGCGTTTGACCACATTGGGCCGGGTGGGTGAGCGCGGGCTGCCGTTCTTCACCGCCACGATTGATCGCGCCGGTCGGATGACCCATTTCACGGCGGGCGGCAGCGGCGCGATTTACCCACTCGAAGGCGCGCTCTGGCCAGCATGGGTGCCGTTCGCGGCTTTTGAGCGGCCGGGCACAGTGCTGACGCAGGCAGTGACATTCGGAGAGGGAGAAGGCACTGCGCGGCACTGGTTCACCATCACCCGAACGGTTGATGGCGACGGGGTCATGTGCGCGGGCCGCAGCGCAGTGGCACTAGGGATCGAGGCGCGCTTTGCGGGCGATCTGGCCTTCGCGCGCGGTGTATCTCTGGACCGCGCGGACGCGGTGCCGCTGGGCACACCTTGCCAGCGTTGTGGGCGGACTGAGTGCCTGACCCCCGCTCCGGCACGTTTGGCGAGCGGGTTGCCTCGATTGCGGCCCGGTTCCTGACACCGGATTAACCTTCGTCAACTGCATGATCGCAGGCGCGAAAGGGCAGTGTAAAGTTTACCGACACTTAAGGTCTCAGCGTTAAAACCGGGCTCAGCCAAGCACCAAAGGCCCGCCCTGTCATGATCCGCCTGTTCAAGCACTATATCCCTCACGCCGTGCTGCTGCTCGGTCTGCTTGATCTCGGCTTGCTGATATTGGCGAGCGAAGCGGCGTGGCAATTGCGCGCGCATCAGATCGGCATGGATGTGGGCAGTCTTGCCGATCGCTGGATTGCGTTGATCGGAACTGCGGGGGTGATCTGGATCGCGATGATCTCGGTTGGTGTTTACGGCCCCAACGCGTTGCGCAGTCTGCGGTTTGCGGGCGCGCGGGTGCTGGTCGCGATCAGTCTTGGCATCATTACACTGGCGGTGGTCGACTTTATCATCCCAAGCGACCTGTTCTGGCGCTCAACCCTGCTTTACAGCATGGGCCTCGCCATCTTCGTGCTGGTGATGGATCGGTTGCTGCTTAACAACTTTCTCGGCTCCTCCGCCTTTCGCCGCCGGGTCATGGTGCTGGGCGCAGGCGACCGCGCGCAGCGCTTGCGCGAATTGGGCGAAAAGCCCGAAACGGGGTTCGCGATCGTTGCCTTTATCGCGATGAGCGATGATCCGCGCATTGTTGAAGAGGCGATTCCGCGCTCGGCGATCCATGATCTGGGCCGCTTCGTTGAAAACCTCGGGGTGAGCGAAGTGGTGCTTGCGTTGCAGGAAAGGCGCAATGCCCTGCCGTTGAAAGACCTGTTGCGGATCAAGACCAAGGGCGTCCACGTTAATGATTTTTCCAGCTTCATTGAACGCGAAACGGGGCGGGTCGATCTCGACACCATCAATCCCAGCTGGCTGATTTTTTCTGACGGGTTTTCCAGTGGGCGGATGTTTTCGAGCGCGGTGAAACGCGTGTTCGATATTACCGTCAGCGTCATCCTGCTTGCGCTGACGCTCCCGCTTATCGCGTTGTTTGCGGCTCTGGTGAAACTGGACAGCAAAGGCCCGGCATTTTTCCGGCAGCAACGCGTGGGCCTGTTTGGTCAGACCTTCACGCTGATCAAACTGCGTTCAATGCGCTCTGATGCCGAGAAAGACGGGGCCAAGTGGGCCGAGGAAAACGATCCCCGCATCACCCGGCTTGGCCGCTTTATCCGCAAGGTCAGGATCGATGAACTGCCGCAGACGTGGAGCGTGCTTAAAGGCCAGATGAGTTTCGTCGGACCGCGCCCCGAAGTGCCGTCTTTCGTCGAAAGTCTGGAAGATGAAATCCCGTTCTATGGCGAACGCCACATGGTCAAACCCGGCATCACTGGCTGGGCGCAGATCAATTACCCCTATGGCGCGTCGGTTGAAGATAGCCGCTGCAAGCTGGAATATGATCTTTATTACGCAAAGAATTACACGCCCTTCCTCGATCTTGTTATCCTGCTTCAAACCATTCGTGTGATCCTGTGGCCGGAGGGTGCGCGGTGATGATGGCCGGCACCCTCATGCCGCTGGCGACATGCGGTGTTGAGCGCGGGCGCAATGCTGTGGTTGTGGCAGCATGGTGAGCGTGCGCGGCCGGATCGCGGCGCGTTGCTGGCGGCGGCTGGGTGCAGCGCCTTGTGGTGTTTGCTTACAGCCGGACTCGGGCCAGATCATGGTGCTGCGATTATTGCGGCAATGGCCCGGAATCTGGCGCTGATCGCGGCAATATTCTGCCTGTTTTCTGCTGACGGACGCGCCGACAGCCTCAAACCTATCCGTCCGGTGATCATAGCGCTGGTTCTGGTGCAACTGTTTCAACCCGTGGTGCTGTTGTTCCAGTGGCGGGAGAGCGAAGTTCCCGGCATCGCCCGCGCGGCGTTTGAAGTGCGCCTCATCATTGATATGCTGGTATCGATCGGGGCATTGATGTTGCTCCACAATCTTTATGCCGGGGCAGCAAACAACTTGCGTCCGATCCTGCGCTGGACGGGAATCGCACTGGCCGGCATTTTTGCCTATGATTGCGCGGATTGTTTGCCGGGATCATGGCGGGGCTGTTTGCACTTGGCATGAACGCTTCAGGGCCGCGGGTGCAGTTCAATCCGTCGCGCGCGGTGACTTTTCGCACCCTCTCGCTGTTGCTGATCGCGGGCTATTTCGTGCTGATGGTGTTGGTGACAAAATCACTGGCGCTGATCGGCGGAGACATCGCCCGGGCGAGTCAGATCATGTTTGTGGTGCTGGCGATTGTGGGTGCAGGAATCGCGCTGCCATCGGCGCGGGTCAGGGGCTGGCTGCGGGTCATGGCGACCAAGCATCTGTTTCAGCACCGTTACGATTATCGCGAGGAATGGCTGCGCTTTACCCGCACTATCGGCCACGCCGGGTCAGGCACCGCAAGTTTGCACGAACGTGCGATCAAGGCATTGGCTGACATTGCCGAAAGCCCGGCGGGGTTGTTGCTGATGCCCAACGAAGAAGCGCAGCTGGAACTGACCGCGCGCTGGAACTGGCCGACAATTGCAGTGCCGGCCGTGGCGGCGGATTATGGGTTTTCCAGCCTGATCGAACAGCACAACCTGGTGCTTGCCTTCGATGAGGCGCGCCGGGGTATCGATCATCACGGCGAACTGCCACAGTTGCCTGCGTGGTTGATTGAGGCCGAGGACGCATGGGCGCTGGTGCCGCTGCTCCATTTTGATCGCTTGGTGGGTGCGATTGTGCTGGCCCGGCCGCGGATTGAACGCCAGCTTGACTGGGAAGATTTCGATCTGCTGCGCGTCGCGGGGCAGCAGCTTGCCAGCTATCTGGCTGAACAGGCCGGGCAGCAGGCCTTGATGGACGCCAGCCGGTTCGATGAATTCAACCGCCGCATCGCGTTTGTGATGCACGATATCAAGAATCTTGTCAGCCAGCTGTCACTGCTGGCCGCCAACGCCGAAAAGCACGCCGATAACCCCGCATTCCGCGCCGATATGCTGGTCACGCTGCGCAATTCGGCGGACAAGCTTTCGGCCTTGCTTGCGCGGCTGGGCCGCTATGGATCGGGGCAGATGCACGACCTTGCGCCGATTGATCTTGCCGCGCTTGCTCGCGCGATTGCGGAGCGGTTCCGCGGGGTGCACCCGGTAATGCTGACCCGCGAGACGCCAGTAGAGGTAATGGGAAACCGCGAAGGTCTGGAACAAGCGCTGATCCACCTTGTTCAAAACGCGATTGATGCGAGTGAACCGGGCGCGCCGGTGTTTCTCGATCTTGCTGGTGATGGGCTGCATGGCATTATCGAAGTCGTTGATACTGGCGAAGGCATGACTCCCGAATTCGTTCGTACCGGCCTGTTTAAACCCTTTACCTCGTCCAAGCAGGGCGGGTTCGGCATCGGCGCTTTCGAAGCCCGCGAACTCGTCAAGGCGATGGGCGGGCGGGTTGGGGTGGAATCCCGAGAAGGGCTGGGCACGCGCTTCACCGTGACGCTGCCGATTGCCGAAGCGGCGCGGCTGCTGGCCGGGCAGGCTGCGCCTGAACCACCATCACAAGAGGTCGCCTGATGTCTGACAAGAAACCCGTGCTGCTGGTGATCGAGGACGATCCCGGCCTGCAGGCTCAGTTGAAGTGGGCTTATGATGATTTTGCGGTCGTGATCGCGGGCGACCGTGACAGCGCGCTCGCCGCCTTGCGGGCTGAGGCGCCCGGCGTGGTGACGCTTGATCTCGGCCTGCCCCCCGATCCCGATGGCACCAGCGAAGGCTTTGCCGTGCTCGATGCGATCATGGCGCTGAAGCCCGATACCAAGATAATCGTCGCCAGCGGCCACGGCGCGCGCGAAAGTGCGCTGGAGGCGATCGCGCGCGGGGCCTATGATTTCTACCAGAAGCCGATTGATATCGCCACGCTGGGCCTGATCGTGCGGCGCGCATTCAATCTGCGCGCCATTGAACAGGAAAACCGTAGGCTGATCGCCAGCAGCAGCGCCGACAAGACCGTGCTTGGCCGCCTGATCACCGCCGCGCCCGAAATGGTCAAGGTTGCGCGCACCATCGAACGCGTTGCAAAAACCAGTGTTTCGGTGATGCTGCTGGGTGCAAGCGGCACCGGCAAGGAATTGCTCGCCCAAGGTCTGCACGATGTTAGTGATCGCGCCGATGGGCCATTTGTCGCGATCAATTGCGCGGCGATCCCCGAAAACCTGCTGGAAAGCGAGCTGTTCGGGCACGAAAAAGGCGCGTTTACCGGGGCGATCAAGACCACCGAAGGCAAGATCGAAAGCGCCAATGGCGGCACACTGTTCCTTGACGAGGTCGGCGACATTCCGCTGCCGCTTCAGGTCAAGCTGCTGCGGTTCCTGCAGGAACGCACCATCGAACGCGTCGGCGGGCGCAAGGCGATTGCGGTCAACACCCGGATCGTATGCGCCACCCATCAGGATCTCGAAAGCATGATCACGGCTGGGGGCTTCCGCGAAGACCTGTTTTACCGGCTTGCCGAAATCGTGGTGCGCATTCCCGGCCTTGCCGAACGCCACGGCGATCCGGTGCTGCTGGCCAAGGTGTTCCTCAAACGCTTTGCCGCAGAGATGAATCCCGGTGTCACCGGCTTTGCCCCCGATGCACTCGCCGCGATTGATGCGCATGATTGGCCGGGCAATGTCCGCGAGCTGGAAAACCGCGTGAAACGCGCAGTGATCATGGCCGATGGCAAGCTGATCAATGCCGATGACCTTGATTTTGGCACGGAGGGGGAAGACGCCAATGTTCTCAACCTCAAAGCCGCCCGCGAAGTGGCCGACCGCCGGGTGATCCGCCACGCGCTCGCCCGCAGCGAAGGTAATATCTCCAGCACCGCCAAGCTGCTCGGGGTCAGCCGCCCGACTTTGTATGATCTGCTCAAGCAGTATGATTTGCAGGCGTGAACCCTGCGCCGCGCTGGCCGCTTTGATTCTGACGCTGGCGGGCTGTGCGGGGGAGGGCGACACGGGTGCGCCAGCCCCAGTCTCGCAGCGCGATCCGGCGGTTGCGATCCTGCTTGGCGAGGCCGATGCGGTGATGGCGCAGGGCGCGTTGGCCGAAGCGGGTAGCAGGCTTGACGCAGCGCGCGTGCTTGCGCCCGATGACCCTGATCTGTGGGTTGCGATTGCGCGGCTGCGGTTTCGTGGCGGCGAACATTTTACCGCACTCGAAGCGGCAGACCGGGCGCTGGAACTTGGTCCCCGTCACGCGCCCGCGCTGTTGATGCGCGCGCTGATGGTTCGCGATGCTCACGGGCCGGTTAAGGCGCTGGTGTGGTTCGAGGCGGCGCTGACAGATGATCCGAACAATTCCGACGTCTGGGCCGAATATGCGGCAACGCTAGGCGATAGCGGGCGCAACCGGGCGATGCTGCGGGCGGTTCGCAGGCTGGCAGAGATTGCGCCCGATGATGCGCGGGTATTCTATCTGCAAGCCGTTCTGGCCGCGCGTGGCGATAACCCCGCGCTTGCCCGAAGCCTGTTGCAGCGTAGCGGGCTGGCTGAGAGCGAGGTGCCTGCGGCGATGCAACTTGACGCGGTGCTGAGCCTTGCCAGCGGCAATTACGATAGCGCAGCGGCGACGCTTGAAACGCTGACCGCGCGTCAACCGGGCAACGCCCGCGCACGCGAATTGCTTGCCAGAGCATTGCTGCTGGCTGGGCGCGACACCGATTTGATTGCGCGGTTCGGTGCCGAAGCAGGGCTGGCTGAAGCTTCGCCCTATCTCATCATGCTGGTGGCGCGGGCGCATGAACGAATGGGCGATAGGGCAGGCGCGGCGCCGTTGCTGGCGCGCGCCTATGGCGGCGCGCGGCGCATACCAGCCGTATTGGCAGATCGCCCGGGACTGCCGCCGCCAACCGTTTCGATGCGCGCTGATGCTTCAGACGGCAACTGGGCAGGCGCACAGGCGCAGGCGCAGGCTTTGCAGGTTCGCTTTGCACAGTCGGCAGATGTGACGAGCCTTGCCGGTGATGCAAACTTTGGCGCGGGAAACTATCGTGCGGCGCTATCCGCCTATACGCTGGCCGCCCGGGTGAGGCGCCCATGGCCGATGACCCGCAAGATCGCGTATGCCTCGCAAATGGCCGGCGATGCGGCTGCGGGAAATGCCTTGCTGGCGCATCATGTTGCGGGTGAGCCATTGGCGATAAGCGGGCTGGTGGAATTGGCCGATGTTCAGGCCCAGCGGGGAGACTGGGCGCGGGCTGCTATGCTGCTCGACCATGCGATCAGGCTTGGCGGCGGGCATGATCCTGCGCTGCTGAGCTTGCGTATGGAGGCCGCGCGGGCGCTCAACCGGCCCACCGATGCGCAGCATTTTGCCCGGTTACTGGCCGAAGTCAGGCCGGGCAACTTGGTGCAGCACCAGCGATAGGCTCGACAAGCGGGCAAGCGCGGGGCAGGGCAGCTTGTCAATGTCTCAACCTCGATCCCTCCCACGCCTGTCTTTATTCAGCGATCCAATGGTGGCCGTGCTGTTGGCAGCGACCACGCTGGCGATCTTGCTGCCCGCCATCGGAGAAGCGCGCAGCTTTGCGAGTGCCATCTCCAATGGCGGGATATTCGTGCTGTTCCTGGTCAACGGAATGCGCGTCCGCCGCAGCGAGATCGCGCGCGGGCTGGCCAATTGGCGGTATTTCGCTCCACTGATGCTGTTCGTGTTCGGCGCGATGGCGTTGGCGGGGGTGGGCTTTGCCAGCCTTGCCGGAACCGTTTTGCCGCCGCTGGTGGCGCTGGGTTTTGTCTATCTGGGCTGCCTGCCATCAACCGTGCAATCGGCGACGTCCTATACCAGTCTGGCGCATGGCAATGTAGCGCTGGCGGTGGTCGGCGCGGCACTGGTCAATATCACCGGGGTATTCATCAGCGCGCCGTTGTTCGCACTGCTGGGCGGCGGAGGCACGGGCGAGATCGGTAGCGACGTGATTATCCGCATCGGGCTTATCCTGATATTGCCGTTCGTGATCGGACAGGTGGTGCAGGATCGCGTGATCGATCGCGTCACGGCCCATCGCGCGCTCATTGCCTGGCTTGACCGGGCGGTGATCGGAATGGCGGTATATGTCGCGTTTTCCGGTGCGGTCGAACAGGGGCTGGGCGCGATGTTTGCGCCTGCCGATTGGCTGGTGCTGATTGCGCTGGTGCTGGCGATGCTGGGGATGGCGCTGGCCGGAGCATGGGGCA
The DNA here is from genome assembly GCA_002842925.1 of Alphaproteobacteria bacterium HGW-Alphaproteobacteria-14. Taxonomy (GTDB): domain Bacteria; phylum Pseudomonadota; class Alphaproteobacteria; order Sphingomonadales; family Sphingomonadaceae; genus Erythrobacter. The sequence continues at coordinate 2,823 of PHEL01000096.1, read as the reverse complement.
GCGGCGGCGCGCTGGGCCTGCCGCGTGCTGACCGGATTGCATTTCTGTTCGCAGGGTCGCAGAAAAGCGTGGCTATCGGCGCGCCGCTCGCTGCTATTCTGTTTCCGCCTGCCAGCGCCGGGTTCGTGATTGCCCCGCTATTGCTGTATCATCTCGCCCAGCTTGTGGTGGCCGCGCCGCTGGCTAGGCGTCTGGCGCGGGGTTAGCCGCCTTCTCGGTTCGCTGGTGGCGTAACGACCACCAGAACGACAACCCGATCAGGATTGCCCCGATCAGCCCGGTGATCGTTTCGGGGATATGCACCACCGCCGACATCAGCATGATCGCGCCCAGCACCACGATGGCCCAGAACGCGCCGTGTTCAAGGTAACGGTATTCAGCCAGCGTCCCCTGTCTGACCAAGTGCACCGTCATCGACCGCACGAACATCGCTCCGATCGACAAGCCAAGCGCAATAACGATCATGTTGTTTGACAGCGCAAATGCTCCGATCACACCGTCAAAGCTGAAGCTGGCGTCGAGAATGTTCAGGTAAAGAAACCCGCCAAGCCCGCTGCGCACCACCGCGCCGGCCAGCCGCGCGGATTCCTCGCGCATTTCAAGCCAGTGGCTTACAGCTTCCACCGAGATGAAGGTTACAAGGCCGAGCATCCCTGCAACGAGGAAGGTAAGCGCATCGGCGTCTGGCAGCAGTGTTGAAATGCCCCACATGGCCAGCAATAGAATCGCTATTTCAATGGCAGGCAGGTTCGATACTTTCGCCAGCGCGCTTTCGATGCTGTTGATCCAGTGAATGTCTTTTTCGGCATTGAAGAAGAATTTCATCCCCACCATTGCAAGAAATGCCCCGCCAAACCCGGCAATGCCAACATGCGCGGAGTTGACCAGTTCCTCGTACTTGGCCGGATCATTGAGCGAGAGGTTCAGCGCCTCGATCGGGCCGATGTTGGCCGCAATCGCCACGATTGCCAGCGGGAAAACGATCCGCATCCCGAACACCGCAAAGGCGATGCCCCATGTCAGGAACCGTTTTTGCCAGATTTCGTCCATCTCCTTCAGCACCGAGGCATTGACCACCGCGTTATCGAAGCTGAGCGAGACTTCGAGCACCGAGAGGATCACCACGATCCAGAGCACTTGCGCGATGCCGGTCAGCGTGCCGTAGCTGACAAAGCCGTAATATGCCGCCAGTCCAAGGCAGATGACCGTGAAGATCAGCGAGAACGTGTAATAGCGAAGCAAACTTTGCATGATGCAATTCAAACCTTGAAGGGCTGGGCCGTTATGGCTGAGTCCGTAGTTCGGGAAAAAAGTTCAGCCTTTGGGCTGATAGGTCTGTTCTTCGCCGGGGAAGGCGCGGGTGCGGACTTCTTCTGCGTAGCGGGCGACGGTGCGGTCGATCAATCCGGCGATGTCTTCGTATCGCTTAACAAAGCGCGGCACGCGTTCAAACATGCCGAGCATGTCTTCGGTAACCAACACCTGCCCATCGCACTGCGCCGATGCGCCAATGCCGATGGTGGGGCACGCGACCGCTTTGGTTGCGGCGATGGCGATGGGTTCAACCACGCCTTCGATGACGATGGCAAATGCGCCAGCCTGATCGAGCGCTATCGCATCGCTGACGATTTTCTCGGCTTCCGCATCAGAACGCCCGCGCGCGCCGTAACCGCCCAGCACATTGACCGCCTGCGGGGTGAGGCCGACATGACCCATCACCGGGATGCCGCGCTGGTTGAGGAAGGCCACCGTCGGGGCCATTGCCGCGCCGCCTTCCAATTTCACTGCGGCGGCGCCAGTCTGCTTGAGCACGAAGGCCGCGCTTTCAAATGCCTGTTCGGGCGAGCTTTCGTAGCTTCCGAACGGCATATCGACGACGACCACCGAATGGTAACTGCCGCGCACCACTGCTGCGCCGTGGTTTGCCATCATTTCCAGCGTCACCGGAATGGTCGATGGCAGACCATAGATTACCTGTCCCAGCGAATCCCCGACCAGCAGCAGATCGCAATGCGCATCAAGCAGTTGCGCCTGCCGCGCGGTATAGGCGGTGAGCATCACCAGCGGTTCCGCTGTCATCCCATCCTGTTTGCGCGCGCGGATTTTCGGCACGGTCAACCGCCGCATCGGTTGGGGGGTGGGGTTGGCACGGCTGGTGCTGGTATCGAGCTGGAAGGTCGTTGACATGATGTCCCCGCGTCTAGCGATTGTCTGCGCTTGGGGAAAGAGCACGCTTTCGACTTGTGTTGCGCATCTGTTACGCTAGCTTGCCGCCCATTCGATCGCGCGGGGGATCTGCTTGCGATCAGTGGGAGATTTATTCCAGATGTTTCTTGACAGGGTAAAGTCGCTTGATGCGATCCTCGCAGCGGCGGAAAAGAAATCGCTCAAACGCACGCTCGGCGGATTGCAACTGATGTTGTTCGGCATCGGCAGCATCATCGGCACCGGGATATTCGTGCTCACATCTGCCGGGGCGCAGAAAGCCGGGCCGGGGCTGATGCTGGCCTTCGCCATTGCGGGGCTGATCTGCGTCGTCGCGGCCTTATGTTATGCGGAAATTGCCTCGACCATTCCAGTATCGGGTTCGGCCTACACCTACACCTATGCCACGATGGGCGAATTTCTCGCCTGGACAGTGGGCTGGGCGCTGGTGCTCGAATATGCCATCGCGGCGAGCGCAGTGTCAGTGGGGTGGTCAGGCTATTTCGTCGGCACAATTCTCAACGAGACATTCGGGATACACCTGCCAGCCGCGCTTTCGGGCGGGCCGCTGGCGTTTGGCGGGGTCGAGGGAGGTATTATCAACCTTCCTGCGTTCGT
>PHEL01000095.1 GCA_002842925.1 Alphaproteobacteria bacterium HGW-Alphaproteobacteria-14 | reverse complement strand
TGAAAATCTGGTGGGCGTTGAAAACAAGGGCTGGACCTATGCCAAGTTCCTGCTCGCGCATGAACGCAGCGGGATCGCCGGGGTCGCCCGGTCAAAACGTGGCGTGGAAAAGCTGCGCGAAATCGCTGCGGCGGAAACGCTGGATGGCGCGCCGCTGATCAAGGATTTCGATTTCGCTCGCAAGGTCAGTCAGCTGGAAATCGATCTGGCCGCATTGGAAATCACTGAATTGCGCACGCTGGCGGGCGAACAGGCGGGCAAGGGGCCGGGGCCGGAAAGCTCGATCCTCAAGATCAAGGGCACCGAAATCCAGCAGCGCCTGACCGAACTGACACTGGAAGCGGTCGGCACCTATGGCACGCCGTATTACGGGAATATCGCGAGGGTGCCGGGCGATGCGGGGTCGAACCAGTATCCGGTCGGCCCGGATTACGCGCAGCACGCCGCCGCGACCTATTTCAACATGCGCAAGACCTCGATCTATGGCGGATCGAACGAAATTCAGCGCAACATCATCAGCAAAATGATCCTCGGGCTTTAATTCCAGCGCGCTGAGATGCTGACGCATCACGCGCTGGCCATGCTCAGACGACGCACGGACTTCGGCTAAGCCCCAGACCGACACGGGAGAATACAAGTGGATTTCAATTTCACCGAAGAACAGGAAATGGTGCGCGATGGGTTGTCGCGGCTGGTGCGCGAACAATATGATTGGGAAACGCGCCGCAAGGCAATCGGCAGCAGTGATGGTTGGCGTCCCGAAATCTGGGCACAACTGGCCGAACTGGGCATTCTCGGGATGCCGTTCAGCGAAGCCGATGGCGGCTTTGGCGGCGGCGCGGTTGATTCGATGATCATCATGCAGGAATTCGGCAAGGGGTTGGTGGTTGAACCCTTCCTGCCCACCGTGGTGTGCGCGGGCGGGTTTCTGAAGCACGCAGGCACGCCTGCACAAAAGGAAGAACATATCGGCGGGATCGTCGCGGGCAGCCGGGTCTTCGCCTTTGCCTATGCCGAGCCGCGCGGTCGCTATGACTATGCCGATCTGGAAACCACCGCGAAGAAAGACGGCAGCGGCTATGTGCTCAATGGGCACAAGGCAGTGGTGATCGGCGCGCCGTGGGCGAGCCATCTGATCGTCACCGCGCGCACCAGCGGCGAACGGCGCGACCGCGATGGTGTGTCGGTATTCGTGGTCGAAAAATCCGCCCCCGGCATCGTCACCCGCGATTACGAAACCTTTGATGGGCGCCGCGCGTCGGAAGTCTATTTCGAAAATGTGGCGATCCCGGCCGATGCCCTGATTGGCGAAGAAGGCGCAGGGTTGGCGCTGATCGAGTTGGTGACGGATGAAGCCATCGCCGCGCTGTGCGCCGAAGCCTGCGGGGCGATGAAGGTCGCCCATGCGATGACGGTCGAATATTCACGCCAGCGCAAGCAGTTTGGTGTGGCGATTGGCAGCTTCCAGGTGCTCCAGCACCGCATGGTCGATATGTACACCGCCTATGAACAATCGGTGTCGCTGACTTACCTTGCGACGCTGCGGATCGAGGCCGAGGAGTCGGAGCGCAAACGCGCGGTTTCGGCAGCCAAGGTCGGGGTCGGTCAGGCGGCGCGGCTGATCGGTCAGGATGCGGTGCAGATCCACGGCGGTAACGGCGTGACGGATGAATATGCCATCGGCCATTATTTCAAGCGGCTGACAATCTTCGATTCCGAATTCGGCAATGTCGATCACCATATGAAGCGCCACATCGCATTGGCCTGACAATCATTCGGGGGGCAGTCATGGAGAAAGACGGCGTATCATTCCGCCATGCACCGCGCAGCCTGGCAGTTGTGGCGCTCGCCGCGATGCTGGGGCTGGGCTTTGCGGCGCTGGCCGGAGCCGAAAGCGCGCGGTTGGCGGGCTATTCGGCGGTGTTCGTTTGCGCACTGGCAGCATTCGCGGTCAACTGGCTGGCATTCATCCCCGCTGCGCTGTTTCAAAGCGACCGGTTCTACGACACGGCCGGCGCGATCACCTATCTGACGGTGATCGGCGCGGCGTGTTTTGCCGCCTGGCCGCTGGACACCCGCGCGGCGGTGGTGGCGGTGATGGTGGCGATCTGGACGGTGCGGCTTGGCAGTTTCCTGTTTACGCGCATCCATGCCTCGGGCGGCACCGATCAACGGTTCGCGAAGATCAAGATCAACCCGCCGCGCTTTCTGGTGGCGTGGACGTTGCAGGCGGTGTGGGTCATTTTTACCGCATCAGCGGCGCTGATCATCATCACCGCGCCCGAACCCGCGCCGCTCGATGGCTTCTTCTGGGCGGGCGCGCTGTTGTGGGTGGTCGGCTTCGCGTTTGAAGTGATCGCCGATGAACAGAAACGCCGGTTCAAGGCCGACCAGGCGAATGCAGGGTGCTTCATCACATCGGGCCTGTGGGCGTGGTCGCAGCATCCCAATTATTTTGGCGAAATCACGCTGTGGCTGGGCATTCTGGTGATTGCGCTGCCGCAGCTGGCGGGCTGGGAATTGCTTGCGATCATCTCGCCGGTGTTTGTCGCGCTGTTGCTGACCAGGGTGAGCGGGATCAACCTGCTCGATGGCATCGCCAGAAAACGTTGGGGCGATGATCCAGCCTATCAGGCCTATCGCAAGAACACCCCGGTGCTATTTCCAAGTCCGCCGCGCGCATAGGGCGATTTTGAACGCAGTGGGATAGCTGCGCGGCTCGCAAATTGCGGCCAAACGGTTGATGCTCGGCCTCTGACCCGATCAGAGGGCGCGATAGACTGTGACCTTTTGGCAACATGACGCAAACGTTTGCATAGATATAGAATTTCTGTTGCACCATTTTGACGGTTGCCGGTTCATGACGGTTCTCAGCCATAATTTACAATAGGGGTCTTTATGCGAATTCGTGCTCTGCTGCTTGCCAGCCTCGTCATGCCTGCTGCTCCCGCCATTGCGCAGGATAACGACACCGCCGTTCAAGACGCGGGACAGACCATCATCGTTACCGGTTCGCGCCGGGCTGACCGCACCGTGGGTGACAGCGCCGTTCCGATCGACCTCATTTCCGCCGAACAGCTCAGCACGTCAGGCTTCACCGAAACCACGCGCCTCCTGCGCGATTTGGTGCCCAGCCTCAATTTCCCGCAGCCGTCGGTTACCGATGGCACCGACGTGATCCGCCCGGCAACCTTGCGCGGGCTTGGCGCGGATCAGACGCTGGTTTTGATCAATGGCAAGCGCCGCCATGCTTCGGCCTTGCTCAATATCAATGGTTCGGTCGGGCGCGGAACGCAGGCGGTGGACATCAACTTCATCCCCTCCTCCGCGATCCGCCAGGTCGAAGTTCTGCGTGACGGCGCGGCGGCGCAATATGGGTCGGATGCGATTGCAGGGGTGATCAATTTCCAGCTCAACAATGCCAGCAAGGGCGCGACCTTCAGCGCGACCTACGGCGGGTACCTCACTTCGATTGCGGGAGTTAGCCAGATTGACGGGTTGGTGCTTGACGGCAACGGTCAACCGACCTTGGCGCCAGACGGCACGCTGGCGGTCAACGAAACCGGGAGCAATCGCAAGGTCGAAGATGGCGGCGTGCTGACGCTGGCGTCCAATTTCGGCCTGCCGCTGGGCGAAAATGGTTTTCTCAACCTGACGGCGGAATATCGTGACCGCAACGAGACCAACCGCACCGGCGCTGATCGCCGCCCGCAATTTAATGTGGTCGGCGGGGTTTTTGACCCGCGCGAGCTGACTTTTGACCGCCTGTCGCACCGCTTTGGTGATGCCAGGACCGAAGATTTCTCGCTGTTCGCCAACGCGGGCATCGAACTGAACGAGCAAGTCAACCTCTATGCCTTTGGCGGCTATGGCGAACGCGACGGCAATTCTGCCGGATTTTTCCGCAGAGCGTCGGATGCGCGCAACGTGCCGGCCATTTTCCCGGAAGGGTTCCTGCCAGAGATCGACACGCAGACGACCGACTGGGCAATTACCGGCGGCGTTCGCGGTGAAGTGAGCGGCTGGAATTACGATCTGTCGACGCAGTATGGCCGGAACAAGGTCGATTTCGAGATTCTGAACACGCTCAACGCCTCGCTCGGCGCGGCCAGCCCGACCGAATTTGATGCGGGTGGTCTGGAATATACCCAATGGGTCAGCAATTTCGATGTCAGCCGCGATATCGCCGGTCTGTTTCAACGCACAACGCTGGCCCTGGGGCTAGAATACCGGCGTGAAACGTTCCAAGTCAGCCCGGGTGAGCCGGACAGCTTCCGCTTTGGCGGTGTGACGGTGAACCAAAACAATCCGCTCAACACCAGCACCGCAGGCGCTGCGCCCGGCAGTCAGGTGTTCCCCGGCTTCCAGCCGACCATCGGCGGGGTGTCAGTGGTGGACGGCAATGCCCGCAACAACTTCTCGGCCTATGCCGAACTCGACATCGACGTGATCGAACAGTGGAACCTCCAGCTGGCTGGCCGCTACGAAGACTATTCGGATTTCGGCAGCGACTGGAACGGCAAGATCGCGACCCGGTTCGAAGCGACCGATTGGCTGGCGCTGCGCGGTGCGCTTTCCACCGGTTTCCGGGCACCCGGCGTGGCTCAGCAGTTTTTCGCCGCAGCGGCCACCAATAATGTGAACGGTGTGTTGTTGGATACGGTGACACTGCCTGTCGGCAACCCGGTGGCGCAGGCGTTGGGCTCCACTCCGCTCAAGGCTGAAACCGCGGTCAACTGGTCGGTTGGCGCGGTGTTCAATCCGATTCCACGGTTCAATCTGACCGTCGACTGGTTCCAGATCAATATCGACGATCGGATCGTGCTGACCGAAAACCTGACGGCGTCGCGCGATGCCAATGGCAACCCCAACGGCAATGCCACCCAGCAAGCGATCGCGCAGATCCTGAATGATGCCGGGTTCAACACGATTTCCGCCGCCCGTTTCTTCATCAACGGGGTCGACACGCGCACGCGCGGGATTGACGCGATCGCCACCTATCGCATGGATATTGGCACTGAGGGCAAGCTCAATCTGACCGCAGGCTACAACTGGACGCAAAACCGCATCACCGCGCGCAATGATACGCCCGGCGCGCTCAATCAGGTGCCGGGGATCGAACTGTTCGGGCGGCAGGAATCGCTGCGGATCGAACAAGGTCAGCCGCGCAACCGGACGAATCTCGGGCTTGATTATTCACAGAACTGGGCCGGGTTTACGCTGCGCGGGAACCGCTATGGGCGGGTGCTGGCGGCGGGCGGCAGCGCGTTTACCGATCTTGAGATTGAATCGGCCTGGGTAGTGGATGCCGAAATCCGGGCGGAGGCGATCAACGGGCTGGAATTTGCGGTGGGTTCGAACAACCTGTTCGATAAATTCCCGACCAGGCTGCCGACTGGCGTTGGCGTTGATCCCGACACCGGCAACCCGCGCAACAACTCGTCGAACAATTATTTCCTGCCGTTCTCCAGCTTCTCTCCCTTCGGGTTCAATGGCCGGTTTGTGTATGGCCGGGTGAGCTACCGGTTCTAGTGCTGCCTGGCCCTGCACCGGGCTGATTATCTGCCTGATCACGATTTCGCGTGTGGCCGGTGTGCCGCACGCGAAATCGTTCAGGCGCCTGCGGGCTGGCTGCCCAATATCCAGCTGTGGCTGGGCATGGGTGCCGCAAGCCGGGCCGGTCGTATTTGTCACATGGATGACACATAAACGCCATAATGGCGCGCAGGTGCTCACGCTTTGGTGGGCGTTTGCCAGGGGCTGTTGTCGATGCCGTTTGCGGTTCGGAATATTGGTGTGAGCGTGTTGGCTTTGGCGATGGCGGCAGGTGCCCATGCGCCGGTGCTGGCCCAATCGAGCGCTGCTGCCGAAGCGGGCGAGGCCGATCAGGCCAGAACCATCGCCGATCTTCAGCGCCAGATTGATGAATTGAAGGCGGTGGTTCAACAGTTGCAGGCGGCGCAAGTGGCCACCGCACCCGCACCCGCACCCGCACCCGCCGCAGCGGCGCTGGCGCAGCATCAGCCTGCCCCAAATGCCGCCAGCCCGGATCAGCCAATGCCGGTTCTGGCGCAGGCCGAACCTGCCACCCGCACCGCTGCGCCGACGCGCAAGGCCTGGTATGAAAAGCTGACCTTGCGCGGTTACACCCAGATGCGGATGAACCAGATCGTTTCGGGCGATGCGACCGCGCCTGCGGGCGTATCGCGGCTGCGCGCCATCGGCGACAGCGGCGTTCGGGACAACAGCAATTTCAGCCTGCGCCGGGTGCGCCTTGTGGTGCAGGGCGACGTCAATGACTATGTTTCGATCTACCTCCAGCCTGACTTTGCCGTCGCGGTATCGAACCAGACAGCCGGTGAGCGGCGCGAGGGGTTTGCGCAGCTGCGCGATGCCTATGCCGACGTATTCCCGACCGGCGACAAGGCTTTCCGCATCCGGCTTGGCCAGGCGAAGGTGCCCTTTGGCTGGGAGAATATGCAATCCTCGTCCAACCGGCTGGCGCTGGACCGGACCGATGCGATCAACAGCGCCGTTCCGGGCGAGCGCGATGTGGGCATCACCGCCTATTACACGCCGCCACAGGTGCGCAAGATCTGGGATCGCCTGTCTGCTGACGGGCAGAAACTTTTCGGCAATTACGGCGCGTTCGGGCTGGGCGTGTTCAACGGACAGGGCACCAACCGCACCGAAACCAATGACAGCGTGATGACTGCGGCGCTGGCCACATGGCCGTTTGAACTCGATGGTCTGGGGCTTGATGGGCAGGTGCTGGAATTGGGCGGATCGGCGATCCGCAACCGTTTCAACCCCGAACTGCGCAGTGGCGGGGTCAGCCCGGTCAGTTTCAAGGACAACCGCGTCGGGGTGCACGCGATCCTCTACCCGCAGCCGATTGGCCTGCAGGCCGAATGGAACTGGGGCACCGGGCCGGAATTTGATCCGGTGACCGGGCAGATCGAACAACGCTCGCTCGATGGCGGCTATGTGCAGGCGATGGGGCGGGTCAAGCAGTCACCGCTCGGCCCGTTTTATCCGTTCGCGCGGTGGCAATATTATCGCGGCGGTTACAAGGGCGCGGTCAATGCCCCCCGGCTGGAAACCGAGGAGCTGGAACTGGGCCTCGAATTCCTGCCAACCTCGGCGCTGGAACTGACCGCGACCTATGGCTTTGCATCGCGCAAGGAAGCCGACGAGCGCCGGTTAGGGCGGGCTGACGGCCAGATCCTGCGGTTGCAGGCGCAGTGGAATTACTGATACCAGCGCGCTGGCATAAGGCGCTTTAGCCGCGACCCTTGGGTTTTGGCTTTGGCTTTGGCCTGCCATGCGCAGGCGCGTGGGGTTTGGCCTGTGCGCCTGCATGGGGCCTGGGCTTGAACGGGCGTGCCTGCGCAGGGCCGTTGGGTTTGCCGCGCTTGGCATTTTCGCGCGCGGCCATGCGCGGCGGTTCGGTGGACGGGGCAATCGCGACATAGCCGCCGTTTTCCTCATCCCCGGCAGTCGCCACAATCGCCTCGGCAAATTTGCCCGCGATGGCGCGCGGCACCTGGAAATAGGTTTCCTGCTGGCCGATGCGAATCGCACCGATTTCGTTGCGGGTGATGTGGCCGCGGCGGCAGATCAGCGGCATCACCCAGCGCGGATCAGCGTTCTGGCGGCGGCCGATATCCATCTTGAACCACACCGTATCTTCAAATCCGGGGCGGTGTTTTTCCTGATGCGCGCTGCGCTGTGCTTCGACCGAGGCGGCGAGCAGTTCTTCGGGCTCGGGCATGGTTGCGCGGTGCGCCTGCACCAGCATCGCGGCGATTTCCTGCGGTGAGCGGGTTTCGAGCAGCTTGTCCGCCAACTCGCGGTCACCATCGGTGACGGTTATCGGCTGCATCAGCTTGTCGAGCAGTCGCACGCGGTCTTGGGCAATGATCGCATCACGATCGGGCGCGGTGGTCCATTCGGCGTTGATCTTGGCATGGCGCAGCATCGATTCGATCCGCTTGCGGCGCGGGTAGGGGACGAT
>PHEL01000003.1 GCA_002842925.1 Alphaproteobacteria bacterium HGW-Alphaproteobacteria-14 | reverse complement strand
CACGTCTTTGCCCGCGATGGCCGCCAATGATGCCGGGCCTGCGGGCAATGTTTCACGTGAAACACGCGTCTATGCCACGTCTCGCGGCGGACAGGCGGTACCCCTGAACCCCGCCACTTCGCGCACCCGTGGCATCGGCAACCGGTTCCGTTCGGTTTCGGGCGCGGCTGCGCCTGCTCCCAAGATCAAATCCCCGGAGACCTACCAATGATCCGCGCCGTGATCCTTCCCGCGCTTGCCTTCGCGCTGACTGCCCCTGCTGCGGCGCAGGATGCCCGGTTGCAAACGCTGGTCTATGACGAAGCCGCCGTGGTGCGCATCGATGGCAAGGTGAAGGTGCAGACCACCATCAAATTCGCTCCCGATGAAGTGATTGAAAACGTCGCGATCGGGGACAGCGCGGCGTGGCAGGTGCAGCCCAACAAGGCGCAGACGATCCTGTTTGTCAAACCGCTCGAACCGGCCGCGCGCACCAATATGACGGTGGTGACCGACCGGCGCACCTACCTGTTCGATCTGGTCGCGTCCCCGCGCAATGCCCCGCTTTATGTGCTGCGATTCCGCTATCCCGATCTGGAAAAGGCCGAGGAAGAAGCACGGCTTGCAATGGCGGCAGAAGCTGAGGCACTGGCCTTGCGCGCGGCAGCCAATCCCGCCGAAATGGCTGCCGCGAGCGATCCCTATGCGGTGCTGGATCCGGCCATCCTGAACTTTGCATGGGCCATCGCTGGCGCGGCCGAACTGCTGCCCAGCCGCGCCTTTGACGATGGCGATGCGGTGTTCCTGAGCTGGCCCACTGGCACCGCAATCCCGGCCATTCTGGTGACCAATGATGACGGCGATGAAGGCCCGGTCAACTTCACCGTGCGCGGGGACACTGTGGTGGTTGACGGGGTGCCGCCGCAGATCATCCTGCGTTCGGGCCGTGATACCGCAACGCTGACCAATACCGGCCCCGCCGCGCCGTCGGCGCGCAGCGCCGGGCTGTCGGGCAGGCGGGGATCGTGATGATTTCGAACAACATTCACTTCGCCAAGGAGACCGAATAATGCGTCTGGCCATGCGTTTACCGCCGAAGAAGGGTGATGGAGCAGGTAGCGAAGCGGTGGATCCGCGGGAGCGCGAATCCGCGGAAATCATCGATCTTGCCAGCCGTGCGGCGTTCCCCGCCGTTACCGACCGCAAGGCCAAGGGCGATGGGCTGGGCCTTGCCGCCGGGGTGGTGATTGTCGGCCTGCTGGGAGCGACCACGTTCTGGGCGATGAATTCGGCCGGCCAGCCCGAACCGCAGGGGATCAGCAATTCTGCCGCCGCGCCGCCGCAGGCCGCCGGGCCTGCGTCAATGCTGCCAGTAGCCGATACGGCGCTGCAACCGGTTCAACCGCAGCCCGATCCCGCGCCAGCGCCCGTTCTGGCCAATAACCCGGCGATGATGCCGGGCGCGGCGATCAATCCCTATGCCAGCCCGCAACTGGTGTTCGATGCCAGCCGTGCCGCAGGCACCCCGCGCCTTGCCGAGGCTCCATTGGGTGCACCGGCAGGCAGTGCGGCAGGCGATGTCGCGGGCACCGGCGGTGCGGCCGCCTTTGCCAGCCGTATCGGCGGGGTGGGCGGTGCGCCTGCACAGGCGCGGCCGATGACCAATCCTTCGACTACGGTAACCGAAGGCACGCTGATCCCCGCGATCCTCGAAACCGCGATCAACACCGATGTGCCGGGCTTTGTCCGCGCGGTGGTGAGCCAGGATGTGCGCAGTTTCGATGGCAAGCGTGTGCTGGTGCCGCGTTCGTCGCGGCTGATCGGGCAGTATCAGGCGGGCGTGCAGCAGGGGCAGCGGCGCGCCTATGTGATCTGGACGCGGTTGATCCGGCCCGATGGCGCGTCGGTCAATCTTGCCTCGCCTGCGATCGGATTTGACGGGACGACCGGGCTGGAAGGTGACGTCAACAGCCACTTCTTCAAACGCTTTGGATCGGGCCTGTTGCTGTCAGTAATCGGCGGTCTGGGCGCGGTTGCGACAGGCGGCGTCGGCGGCGTGATCGTTGCAGGCGGAGCGCAAGGCGCGGCGAGTTCGGCGGTGCAGGCCAACGGCGAAATCAGCCCCACCATCCGCGTGCGCATGGGCGAGCCGATCCGGGTGTTCACCGCACGCGATCTCGATTTCAGCACGGTCGGGAACTGAGCGCAGGCATGAGCGCGGATATTCACCGGCTGGGCACGGGTGATGAGCCTGAAAGCGCCGCGTTGTCCGCCGAACGCAGCGTCTATCTTGATGCCTATCTTGCGCCGTTCCGCCGCTGGCTTGATCGTGACACCGTGACCGAAATCATGGTCAACCGCCCCGGCGAAGTATGGATCGAGGATGCGTCGAATCCGGGGATGCAACGAATCGATACGCCGGAAATTGACGACCGGCTGGTGCAACGCCTGGCCGAACAGGTCGCACGCGTGTCGCATCAGGGGATCAACCGCGAACACCCGCTGCTGGGCGCAACCCTGCCAGATGGCGCGCGGGTGCAGTTTTGCGGCCCGCCTGCCAGCCGCAAGCATTGGGTAATGGCGATCCGCCGCCATCGCAGGCTAGACCTGCCGCTTGATGCCTACGACACCGGCCCGCTGGTGGGCGAAGGCCATGTCGACCTGCCTGACCCGCAATCACAGCCAATCGCTTTTCTGCGTGCAGCGATCCGGGCGCGGCGCACGATCCTGATTTCGGGCGGCACCAGCACCGGCAAGACCACCTTTCTCAACGCCATGCTCGGCGAAATCCCGCGTGCCGAACGCGTGGTCATGGTCGAAGACACGCCTGAACTGAAATTTCCGGGCGAAAACGCGGTCGGTCTGGTCGCGATCAAGGGTGAGCTGGGCGAGGCCAAAGTCACCGCCAATGAATTGCTGCAAGCCGCCTTGCGCCTGCGGCCCGACCGGATCGTGCTGGGAGAATTGCGCGGGGCGGAAAGCGTCAGTTTCCTGCGTGCAATCAACACTGGGCATCCGGGCAGTTTTTCCACCATCCACGCCAATTCCCTGCGCGGCGCGCTCGAACAATTGTCGCTGATGGTGATGCAGACCGGGATCGGCCTGACGCGGTCAGACACCATCGCCTATGCCGCCAGCGTGATCGACGTGATCGTGCAACTGGGCCGCGATGCCAATGGCAAACGCGGGATCACGCAGATCGCGGATAGCCGGGACCTGGTTTGACTTGCACCGGAGCGAATGCGGACGGACCAAATTGACATTGGTGTGACAAGCACATCTTCCTGATTTACACCTTGCAGCCTAGCGAACATGGGGTTGCGAGTGTCGTGATCAATGAACCGGCGCGAGGCAGAACAGGGAAGCGATGAGCACGTCACCGATTGCCACAGAGGACGTTTCAGCCAGCGCAGGCGCTGTGCAGATGGTAGAACTCGGCCCTGACGAATCGCCCTATTTCAACCGCGAACTATCGTGGTTCGCGTGCTGGCAGAGGCCTGCAACGAACAATATCCGCTGCTGGAACGCCTGCGGTTCCTGTCGATTTCGGGCAGCAATCTTGATGAATTCATGATGATCCGCGTCGCAGGGCTGGTCGGGCAGGTGCAGCGCGGGCTGGAAACGCCGTCGCTCGACGGGCGCAGTCCCTCGCAGCAACTTACCGCAATCCGGCACAAGCTGGCTGAATTGTCTCAGCGCCAGCAGGCGATCTGGCGTTCGGTGCGCGATGGACTGGCCGGTGCCGATATCCACATTGCCGATGAACAGCGCATCAGCCCCGCCGCCTACAAGTGGCTGAAAGCGTTCTTCCTTGAAGAAATTCTGCCGATCATCACCCCGCAGGCGCTTGACCCGGCGCATCCTTTCCCGTTCGTCCAGAATGAAGGCATGGGCCTGCTTTTCACGCTGACCCGCGACGAGACAAATGAACAATTGATCGAAATGGTGCTGATCCCGAGTGCGCTGCCGCGGTTTGTGCGGGTGCCGCATCGGGTAACAGACGAAAGCGGGGTGCTTTATATTTCGATCGCACGGCTGATCCAGCGCTATGCCGCCGCGCTGTTCCCCGGCTTCACGATTGAGGGCGACGGCTTGTTCCGGGTGTTGCGCGACAGCGATATCGAAATCGAGGAAGAGGCCGAAGATCTGGTGCGCACCTTCCGCAGCGCAATCCAGCGCCGCCGCCGGGGGCAGGTGATCCAGCTTGAACTGGAGGAGGATTTCGATCCCGCCGCCGAAGCCCTGCTGCTCGAGCAGCTTGGCATCAACGAAGCCGCGGTGATCAAGACCGATGGGATGATCGGGATTGACGGGCTGGCCGAAATCGTCCGCGAAGACCGGCCCGATCTGAAGTTTGACGCCTATTCGCCGCGCTTTCCAGAACGCATCCGCGAACATGACGGCGATGCTTTTTCCGCGATCCGCGAAAAGGACATCATCATCCACCACCCCTACGAAAGTTTCGAGGTGGTGGTTGATTTCATCCGGCAGGCCGCCGCCGATCCCGACGTGGTGGCGATCAAGCAGACGCTTTACCGCGCGGGATCGCAAAGCGCGGTGATCAATGCCCTGATCGAAGCGGCAGAGGCGGGTAAATCTGTTACCGCGGTGGTCGAATTGAAGGCGCGGTTTGACGAAGAACAGAACCTCAAATGGGCGAGCAAGCTGGAACGCGCCGGGGTGCAGGTGATCTACGGTTTCACCGATTGGAAAACCCACGCCAAGGTGGCGATGGTGGTGCGCCGCGAAGGGGAAAGTTTCCGCACTTACTGCCATTTCGGCACCGGAAATTATCACCCTGTCACTGCCAAGGTGTATACCGATCTCAGCTTCTTCACCGCCGACCCCAAATTGGGGCGCGATGCGGCCAAGATGTTCAACTTCGTCACCGGCTATGTCGAACCCCATGCGCTTGAACGCATCCATATTGCTCCAATCGATCTACGCGCCGAAATCTATCGCCGGATCGATATCGAGATCGCCCATGCGCAGGCAGGCAAGCCAGCGGCGATCTGGTTCAAGTGCAACCAGCTGACCGATGAAGGTGTGATCGACCGGTTGTATGCCGCCAGCAATGCCGGGGTGCAGGTGGAATTGATCACGCGCGGCATCTGTTGTCTGCGCCCTGGGGTGGCGGGCCTTTCGGAAAATATCCGGGTCAAATCGATCATCGGCCGCTTCCTTGAGCACAGCCGCATCTACGCCTTTGCCAATGGTCACGCCCTGCCGAGCGCGCAGGCGGCAGTGTTCATCTCATCGGCGGACATGATGAGCCGCAATCTGGATCGCCGGGTTGAAGCGCTGATCCCGATCCTTAACCGCACGGTGCACGATCAGGTGCTGCAACAGGTGTTGCTGGCCAATATGCTTGATACCGAACAAAGCTGGTGGCTGCACCCCGATGGCAATTATTCGCGGGTTGTGGCAGCCAGGGAAGATGGGGCCAAGCCGTTCAACTGCCACCGCTATTTCATGACCAATCCGTCGCTATCGGGGCGCGGCGGGGCGCTTGAAGCGGGCGCGGTGCCCAAGCTGACCATGCGCCGGGGGGCGGCCTAGTGACTTATCCAAAACGGCGGGGTGAGCTTGGCGGCGTGATTGCCGGAAGCAGGCCCGAACGTGCGATCATCGACATCGGATCGAACACCGTGCGTCTGGTCGTCTATGGCGGAACGATGCGCGCGCCCACCGTGCTGCTCAATGAAAAGGTGACCGCCAAGCTGGGACGAGACATCGCCAGCACCGGACGGCTGGCAGACGAAGCCATGGCGTTGGCGCTGCGTGGGTTGCGGCGGTTTGCATTGCTGCTGTCCGATCTTGGCATCACTGATATTGAAACAGTGGCCACCGCTGCGGTGCGCGATGCAGCCAATGGCCCTGAATTCGTCGCGCAGTTGCACGCCATCGGGCTTCAACCGCGCGTCATCACGGGCGAGCAGGAAGCCTTGCTCAGCGCCCACGGGGTGATCGGCGCGTTTCCGCAAGCTCGCGGGATCGTGGCGGATCTTGGCGGGGGCAGCCTTGAATTGGTGCGCGTTTCTGGCGGCCAGACCGACAGCGCCAGCACGCTGCCGCTGGGCACTCTGCGCCTGCCCGATCACCGCAAGGGCGGGCGGGCAGAGATGGACAAGTCGCTCGACAAGGCGATCCGCAAGGCCGGGTGGGATCTATCAGGCAATGCCCCTGATGCGAACGGCGCGCTCTATCTGGTCGGCGGAACGTGGCGGGCGATGGCGGTCTATGCGATGGCGGCGCGCGGTTACCCGCTCAGCGATCCGCACGGGTTCGAACTCGACACCGATTCCGCGAATGATCTGGCAAAGAGCCTTGCCTCGACTGAAAGCCAGGTGATCAAAGGCCGCGAACGGATTTCTGCGATGCGCGCTGAAAAGCTGCCCGATGCTGCGGTGCTGCTACAGGCGTTGCTGGCGCGGTTGGCACCCGCGAAGGTGGTGTTTTCATCATGGGGCCTGCGCGAAGGGCTGATTTATGATCGCCTGCCAGCCCATACCAAGGCGCAAGATCCGCTGCTCGCCGGGATCGCGGTGTTTGCCAGTCAGCGCGGATCGGCTCCAACGCTGGCGACGCGACTGGCAGCCTGGACGCTCGACGCCGCGCCCGCGCGCGAATATGGCAGCGAACGGCTGCGGCTGGCGGCAACCATGCTGGCGCTCGCCGCGATGCAGATCGAACCGAACATCCGCCAGCCGCAAGCCATCAACTGGGCGCTGCACAAACGCTGGGTCGGGATCAATGGCATGGAGCGCGCTATGCTCGCCGCGGCGATTTCCGCCAATGGCAACCAGCTGAATTTGCCGGCCCGGGTGCGCGCACTTGCAAGCGAAGAGGCGCTGGAAGAAGCGGTGCGCTGGGGTCTGGCGCTGCGGATCGCACGGCGGCTGGGTGCGCAGTCGCGCCGCTCGCTCGAAGTCAGCCGACTGGTGGTGGAAGACACCGCGCTGGTTTTGAAACTGGCGCACAGCCACGCCGCGCTGTGCGGCCAGTCGACCGAAAAGGACATAAAGCTGCTGGCCGGGCGGTTGGGACTTGGCTGGCGGGTCGACATCGTGCCCGACGCAGAGCTGGTTTAACCCGCTTTCGCGCTGCGTGCGAAGGGCGAAAAGTCTGTATCGAGATCGAACAGGTCAACACCCTCTGCCGCCTTCAGCTTGTTCACCACAACATAGGTTACCGGGGTCAGCACGGCTTCCCACGCCACTTTCAGAGCCCAGTTGGTGACGATCACGGTAAGCACATCCTGCGTCGTCCAGATACCGAGGAAGGCGATCGGGTAAAAGATCAGGCTGTCCACGCCTTGCCCCACAAAGGTCGAACCAATGGTTCGGCTCCACAACATCCGGCCTTTGGTCAGCACTTTCATCTTGGCCATGACGAAGGAATTGACGAATTCCCCGGCCCAGAACGCGGTGATCGAAGCTAGCACGATCCGCCAGGTGCTGCCGAACACTTCTTCGTAGGCGGCCTGTCCCGCCCAGCTATCGGCGGGCGGCATGGCGACCACGACGAAGCTCATGAACGCCATGAAAGTGAGCGCGCCGAACCCGGTCCAGATCACCCGACGCGCCTTGGCATAGCCATAGACCTCGGTCAGCACATCGCCGATGACGTAGCTGACCGGGAAGAACAGGATGCCCGCGCCAAAGGTATATCCCGCCACGGTGGATAGTTTGGCCGCGCCGATCAGGTTCGACAGCAGCAGGATCGCCACGAAGGCAGCCATGACGATGTCGTAATAGCGAAAGCTTCCGGGTGCGCGCGATGTGGCGATGATCCCGTCGGTGGGATCACGGTCAAATGCCGCGGCGGGATCCGTGGGGGAGGTGTTTTCCATCGCTTGACCGGTTAGCGCGATTCCCATCGGCCGCAAAGCGCGCTATTGGGCTTGGCGGCGCGCGCCCGTAGCTCATCTGGATAGAGCGCGAGACTTCTAATCTTGAGGTAGCAGGTTCGAGTCCTGCCGGGCGCGCCAAGGCCTCCAAAATCCCGAAAGTCAGCGAAGCACCTGAAGGTATTCGGGATTGTCGATAATTTTGTCCGAATGCTAGCCCTTACTATGTGATTTTGGACAACCGGGCGAAATTGGCGACGCCGGGGGCGGGGGTGTGTGGCGCTTCAGGTTCTGGCGCGGGGCGGCTTTCTGCCGATACGAGTGCGGCCATTGCAGCAGTTACGCCCGCCAGCGCGCTTTCTGCCAGAGAATAGAACACCAGCTTTGCATCCTTGCGGGTATTGACCAGACCAGCCTTGCGCAGCACGCCGAGTTGTTGAGACAGGCCCGGTTGACCGATCCCGGTCGCGTGTTCGACCTCACCGACATTGCGTTCGCCCGCTGCGAG
Source organism: Alphaproteobacteria bacterium HGW-Alphaproteobacteria-14 (assembly GCA_002842925.1). GTDB lineage: Bacteria > Pseudomonadota > Alphaproteobacteria > Sphingomonadales > Sphingomonadaceae > Erythrobacter. Next base: position 35,214 of record PHEL01000003.1, on the reverse strand, counting down.
CGTCACAAGAATGCGCCAGCGCAGCGGATGGGCAAGGGCTTTAAGCGCCTCGATCAGATCATCTTCGGCCATCAACGCTGTTCCCCGGGATTGCGCAGGAACCAACTGGTCGGATCTTCGGCCGCGAAGACCTCATCCAGGTCATTGGTTGGCGGACTGAGCAGCGGCTCGCCCGGCTGCCAGTTGGCCGGCGCCAATGCCGTGTTCGCATCAATGGCCTGAAGCCCGTCAAGGATGCGCAGCATTTCGGGCACCGAACGGCCAAGATTAGCCGGATAACATGTCATCGCCCGGATGACACCACGCGGATCGATGAAGAAGGTGGTGCGCACTGTCGCGCTGTCATTATCCTGCGCGGACACCATGCCGAACGCCCGTCCGATCACCAGAGTGGGATCTTCGACGATCGGGAACCGCACTTCGATGCCGAAGCGGTCGCGGATCATGCGCAGCCATGCGAAATGCGAAAACAGGCTGTCGACCGATAGTGCCATCAATGCACAGTCGCGCGTTTCGAAGGCAGCAGCTTCGCGGGCGAGCGCAACGAATTCGGTAGTGCAGACAGGGGTGAAGTCCGCCGGATGTGAAAACAGCACCAGCCAGCGTTTTCTAAAGTTCGACAACCGGACCGGGCCGATTGTGCTGCGTGCCTCGAAATCCGGGGCGACGTCACCAATCCGCAGGCCCGCGCAAGGCGGAGGAGTATGGGTGTGATCATTCATGGCACCCCTATAGCACTTGACACGGTCATTGCAAGTCATATACATAATTTATGAAATTGAATTGGAGAATGGATATGCCCAGCGACGATTCGGTGCTGCAGATGGCGACAGAACAGGTGCTTCGCACAGGAAGCGACATCGCGCTACGTCCTGTAATCGCCGGCTTCTTCGATGCCGCGACATTCACGGTCACCTACGTGGTTCACGATCCCGCGACGGGCGAGGCGGCGATTGTCGATTCGGTGTTGGATTTTGATTTCAGCTCCGGGCGCACTGCTACGACTTCTGCCGATGCTGTGATTGATTACATCACTTCGCATAATCTTAAAGTGATATGGCTGCTTGAAACCCACGCCCATGCCGATCACCTTTCAGCCGCGCCTTACCTCCAGCAGAAGCTTGGCGGGAAGATCGCGATTGGCGAACATATCACCAAGGTGCAGCAGGTGTTTGGCAAGCTGTTCAATGCCGGGGCCGAATTTGAACGCGACGGATCGCAGTTCGATGCCTTGTTCAAGGATGGCGACACGTTCACGATCGGCAACGTGCCGGTTACAGTAATGCACGTTCCTGGGCATACGCCGGCTTGTCTGGCCTATGTAGTTGGTGAGGCAGTGTTTGTCGGCGATACGATGTTCATGCCCGATTACGGCACCGCGCGTGCTGATTTTCCCGGCGGTGATGCGCGCAATCTGTTCCGCTCGCTACGGCGCATTCTGGCGCTCCCCCTCGAAACCCGGCTGTTCATGTGCCACGATTATCTGCCCAAGGGGCGCAGTGAATATGTCTGGGAAACCACCGTCGCCGCTGAGCGTGAGGGCAATATCCACGCCCATGACGGGATCACCGAAGATGAATTTGTCGCCATGCGCGAGGCGCGCGATGCGACGCTCGACATGCCGCGGTTGATCCTGCCTTCGGTGCAGGTCAATATGCGCGCCGGACATCTGCCGCCGCCCGATGACAACGGCATCACCTACCTCCAACTGCCGATCAACGCGGTATGAGCGTGCTGGCTATCAGTCTGCCGGGTTTCCCCGATTCCACTCCGGTCGCAGGCCTTGCGGGCGGGGTGTTGATCGGGCTCGCAGCGGCGCTGATGCTGCTGGGGGCAGGGCGGATTGCCGGGGTTTCCGGCATTGCTGCGCGGGCTTTCGGGATCGGCGCGGGATCGATGCCGCGGCGCGGAGCATGGGCGTTTCTGATCGGCCTTCCATTGGGCGCGCTGATTGTGACGGGAATGACTGGCGCGGCAGAACCAAGCTTTGCCGGGCCAGCGCCGCTGATCATTGCCGGGTTGATCGTCGGTATCGGAACCCGTCTCGGCGGTGGCTGCACCAGCGGCCACGGGGTGTGCGGGATGAGCCGCCTGTCGCAGCGGTCACTGGTGGCAACCGCGACCTTTATCGCCACGGGCATTGCCACGGTGGCTATTATGAACGGACTGGGAATCGAGGTATTGCTGTGATCAGAGGCATTCTCATTCCACTCGCTTCGGGCACGATCTTCGGCGCCGGACTGGCGCTGGGCGGGATGACCGATCCGGCGCGGGTGCGCGGATTCCTCGATCTGTTCGGAGCCTGGGATCCGACGCTTGCCTTTGTGATGGGCGGCGCGGTGCTGGTGATGGCGGCGGCGTGGCTGGTGCAGGGCAAGTTGCTGCGTCCCTGGTTCGCTGAAGGCTTTTCACTACCCGACCGCAGCGACATTACGCCGCGCCTTGTCGGCGGATCGGCCTTGTTCGGGGTCGGCTGGGGGATCGCTGGGCTGTGTCCGGGGCCGGGCTTTGCCGCTTTGGCGATTGAACCTGTATCGGCCGCCGTGTTTGTGGCTGCGATGCTCGCCGGGATGGTTGTGGTGCGCGTTATTGAAGGACAGGCGTGATGGAAATTCGCAAGCTTGATGATAGTTTCGCGGTCGCGCCGCAGATGCAGCCTTGCGAACTGGCGGCGCTGGCTGCCGAAGGCTTCGCCGCCGTGATCTGCAACCGCCCCGATGGCGAAGAACCGGGACAGCCCGCGCTGGATGATATGCGCCGCGCCGCGCAGGTCGCCGGGCTGGCCTTCCACCACATTCCCGTTGCCGGTGGCCTGTTCCCGGCAGCTGCCATCGCGGCCTTTGCTGCGGTGCGGCGTGGCACATTCGGCAAGGTGCTCGCCTATTGCCGCACTGGCACGCGTTCAATCACGCTTGATGCGCTCGCCAATACCAGTGGCCTTTCAACCCAAGAACGCATCACGCGCGCGAAGGCCGCTGGCTACGACTTGTCGGCGCTTAGCGAACGGATGGAAGCTGGCGCATAAGGCCGGACGAGGGATAGGGATCACAATGAACACGTCATCACACACGGTCGTTGTCATCGGCGGCGGCGCGGCAGGGATTGCTGCTGCGGCTTCGATACTGAAGCGCAGGCCGGGGCTCGATATTGCGATTGTCGAGCCGACTGATACCCATACCTACCAGCCCGGTTGGACGATGGTTGGCGGCGGGGTTTTCGATCTGGCATCAACGCTGCGTCCGATGAAAAGCGTAATTCCAAAGGGTGCGGTCTGGATCAAACAGGCAGCGGCCAGTTTCCAGCCAGACGATAATCAGGTGACACTCGCCGATGGCAGCACCTTGACCTACGACGTGCTGATCGTCGCCCCCGGCATTCGCCTTGCGTGGGAGAAGATAGCAGGGCTTGACCAGACGCTTGGCCAGAACGGTGTTACGTCCAATTACCGCGGCGATCTTTCGCCTTATACTTGGGAACTGGTGCAGGGCCTGAAGGCGGGCCGCGCGATTTTCAGTCAGCCGCCGATGCCGATCAAATGCGCGGGCGCGCCGCAAAAGGTGATGTATCTCGCCTGCGATCACTGGCGGCGGGCAGGCGTTTTGGGCGATATCGCGGTCGAGTTTCGCAATGCAGGCGGCGTGCTGTTCGGGGTGGCCGATTATGTGCCCGCGCTGATGGAATATGTCGGGAAATACGGCATTGATCTTGAACTCAACAATAATCTCGTTGCGGTTGATGGCCCCGCACGGAAGGCGACTTTTGCTGGGGCGGACGGCGAGGTGACAGTCGATTTCGATATGCTCCACGTCGTGCCCCCGCAGGTCGCGCCGCAATTTCTTGCTGACAGCCCCTTGGCGGCGGCAAGCGGGTTTACCGATGTCGATCAGCACACCTTGCAGCACGTGCGTTTCCCCAACGTGTTTGGCCTTGGGGATGCAGGGTCGATGCCCAATGCCAAGACCGCCGCAGCCGCGCGCAAGCAGGCACCCGTGGTGGCGGTCAACGCGCTGCGGCAGCTCGATTGCAAAGGGCCGACCGCGGGGTATGACGGTTATGGTTCGTGCCCGCTGACGGTGGAGCGCGGCAAGATCGTGCTCGCCGAATTTGCATACGGAGGCAAGCTGGCGCCGAGCTTCCCGACCTGGTTGATTGATGGCACCAAAGCCAACCGCCTGTCATGGATGCTCAAGGCTGATCTGCTTCCGTGGATTTACTGGAACGGGATGCTCAAGGGGCGCGAGTGGCTGGCTGGCCCCGGCGGTCTGATCGCACAATAGACCCGCCATGTTGCAACGCTATTTCCCGATCCTGACGTGGGCGCGCAGCTATGATCGCGGTATCCTGACCAGTGATCTGATGGCGGCGGTGATCGTCACCATCATGCTGATCCCGCAAAGCCTTGCCTATGCGATGCTGGCGGGATTGCCGCCTGTTGTCGGTCTTTATGCCTCGATCCTGCCGCTGTTCGCCTATGCCGTGTTCGGCACCAGCCGAACGTTGGCAGTTGGCCCGGTAGCGGTGGTTTCGTTGATGACGGCGAGCGCGGTGGGCGCGGTCGCTGCACCGGGAACGGCTGAATATTGGGAGGCGGCGGTGACGCTCGCCGCGCTGTCAGGGGTGATGCTGGCAGTCTTGGGCCTGCTGCGGCTCGGGTTCCTTGCCAACCTGCTGTCGCACCCGGTGATCAGCGGGTTTATTTCGGCCTCCGGCATACTGATTGCCACCAGCCAGTTGAAACACATTCTGGGTGTGAAGGCCGGGGGCGAGACCTGGCCGGAGATGCTGTCCGGGCTGGCAGGTGCGCTGGACGGCACCAACCTTGCGACCCTCGCCATCGGTGTTCCAGCGACGCTGTTCCTGTTCTGGGTGCGCAAGGGGTTGAAGCCCGCATTGCAGCGCATCGGCATGCCCGCGCGCGTTGCCGAAATGACAGCCAAGGCCGGGCCGGTGGCGGCGGTGGCGGTGACGATCCTCGCCGTGATCGGATTTGGGCTGGAGGAACATGGCGTATCCGTAGTGGGCGCAATCCCGCAGGGCCTGCCGCCGTTCGCGCTGCCTTCGACTGAATATGCCCTGATCAAGGCATTGTGGGTGCCAGCGCTGCTGATTTCGGTGATTGGCTTTGTCGAAAGCGTCTCGGTTGCGCAGACGCTCGCGGCCAAGCGGCGCCAGCGGATCGCGCCCGATCAGGAATTGATCGGATTGGGCGCATCGAATATCGCTTCGGCGCTGTCGGGCGGCTATCCGGTGACCGGCGGCTTTGCGCGTTCGGTGGTGAATTTTGATGCGGGCGCGCAGACCCCGGCGGCGGGCGCCTTCACGGCGGTGGGCATTGCGCTCGCCAGCCTGTTCCTCACCCCGCTATTGTTTCACTTGCCCAACGCGACGCTCGCAGCAACCATCATCGTGGCGGTGCTGAGCCTCGTCGATTTCAAGACACCCCGGCTGCTTTGGGCCTATTCCAAGGGTGATTTCGCCGCTCACGCCGCGACCATCGCCATCACGCTGCTGGCCGGGGTGGAGTTGGGGGTGATCGCCGGGGTGGCAGTGGGCCTGCTGCTGTATCTGTGGCGCGCCAGCCGACCCCACGCGGCGATCGTTGGGCGGGTGCCGGGCACCGAGCATTTCCGCAATGTCGAACGCCAAAAGGTGCTGACCCTGCCGCACCTGCTGTCGATCCGGATCGATGAAAGCCTGACCTATCTCAATGCCCGCTGGCTGGAGGAATATGTGCTGGAACAGGTCGCGGATCGCCCGCCGCTGCGGCACGTGGTGCTGATGTGCAGTGCGGTCAATGCGATCGATGCCTCGGGACTGGAAAGCCTTGAGGCGATCAACCACAGGCTGGTCGACGGGGGTGTGAAGCTGCACCTGTCGGAAGTGAAAGGCCCGGTGATGGACCGTCTGGAGCGCGCGCACTTCCTTGATGATCTGTCAGGCCGGGTGTTCCTGTCGCAGGACAGCGCCTTTGCCGAATTAGCGCTCGATACTGGTGAGGCGCCGGGGCCTGCCGATCCATTCGACGCGCGTGGGATGATCTGACGGGTGCTTAATATAAAAAATCTGTATGCGATTCACGCCATAGTCCGCAAAATCTGCTCAAATGCAGCTCATTCGTGAAGAATTGAAAAATCGGTTTCATAAATCGAGTAATTGAATTATACCAGAATCGCATCTCCTGCTAAAGCGGTTGCATCAACGCAAAGGAGTATCCGTAATGAGCCTGCACATCGGCGATACCGCCCCTGACTTTACCGTCGCCACCACGACCGGCGAAATCAGCCTGCACGATTGGGCAGGCGATAGCTGGGTGTTCTTTTTCAGCCACCCGGCCGATTTCACTCCTGTCTGCACCACCGAAATGGGCATGACCGCGCGCCTTGCTGCTGACTTTGACAAGCGCAACACCAAGCCGCTCGGCCTGTCGACCGATACGGTTGAAGAACACCTCACCTGGGTCAAGGATGTCGATGAAACACAAGGCGTGACACTGACATTCCCGATCGTGGCCGACCCTGATCTGGAAATCGCCAGGCTCTATGACATGATCCACCCCGATCAGAGCGAGACGGCGGCGGTGCGTTCGGTGTTCATCATCGACCCGAAAATGAAAATTCGCCTGACCATGACCTATCCGATGAGCGTGGGACGCAATTTTGATGAAATTCTGCGCGTGATCGACAGCTTGCAGCTGGCCGACCGCATGACCATCGCCACCCCGGCCGATTGGCGTCCGGGCGACAAGGTCATCATCCCTCCGTCAATCCCCGATGCCAAGGCGAACGAAATGTTCCCGCAGGGCTTTGAAACCATCAAGCCTTACCTGAGGTTGGTGGACGTCGCGTAGGCGGCCCCGCCACAACCTGCACCGCCGGACAATCCCCCCGTCCGGCGGTGCAACCTTATGCGCCAAAACCGTATATCAGGTGCAGTGATCGCAATTGATTGCCGCTTCCAAAGGACTAGTTCCTGACCATGTTTGAAACCCTCGACGCTCTGCTGCTCGCCCGGATTCAATTTGCGTTCACGGTGAGTTTTCATTTCTTCTTCCCGGCGTTTTCAATCGGGCTGGCAAGCTATCTCGCAGTTCTGGATGTGGCTTAAGACCGATTGCGGCTTGGCAGAGCGTTGGGATTGTTGGAATGGTGCGGCAAAGGGGATCAGATGATCACATCCGCCAAGACAATTGCCCGATGACGCTATCCGAAACGCTCGCCCGCGCCCGCACCGAAGAAGACGTCAAGGACGCCTATATCGCGGCGCTTGGCCTCAAAGGTGTGTTCAAGGGCCTGGTCGATATCCAGACCCCCGAAATCTGGTTCGAGGCCAAGGAATCCGCCACCCCGCCGCTTTTGATGTTCGCGCAACTGCTGACCTATGTCCGCGCCGCGCGCAAACGGGGTGAGGCGATCCCCGGTTTCCTGTGCGTGATCGACCGCGAAAAAGCCGCGCTGATGGCGACCGAGCACGCGCTGCCGTTGCTGGATGACAAGACGATTGTCTGGCCCAAATCCGGCTCTGCTGCGGACAAGGCGCTGGCCGCGCAGATTGCGCCCACCATCGAAACCCATTTCATCCTTTACCAGATTGACGGTTACGAAGCTGAATTCATCAAGGCCGCCAGCGATGCGGTGCGCGAAGGCCGGATTATCCGCACCCCGATCACGCCCAACAATCTGCGGCAGGTGTTCGATAAATGGGTGGCGATGGTCGGTGTGGAACTGGGCGTGAAGCGCGAGGCGGATTACGCCGTGCTGTTCTTTGCCGACATCATGCACGATGGCACCAACGAAGCGATGCGCAACCTGCCCGCGCGCCTGCTGTTCAGCGGGGACAAGCCGGTGTTCATCATCGGGGCCGAGCAATACGAACTGGCGAGCGAGCGCGGCTATCGCAATTTCTGGAACATCTACCACCGCCCGCCCGAACAGAAACACCGGCACTATCTGCTCGAACGGCGCGACAGCCTGCTGCCGCTGGACGACCAGAAGTTCAAGGGCGCGTTCTACACCCCGCTGCACATCGTCGATAAAGCCTATGATCAGCTCAACGCCACGCTGGGCGCGGACTGGCAGCAGAAATATATCGTGTGGGATATGTGCGCAGGCGTCGGCAATCTGGAGGCCAAGCATAGCAACTTGCGCAACGTGTTCATGTCCACGCTGGATCAGGAAGACGTGACGATCATGCGCAGCAACCCGGCCTTCGCCGGGGCGGAGATTTTTCAATACGACTACCTCAACGACGATGTGACCGATTTTGGCGAGATTGATTATTCGCTGTCGGGCAAGGTGCCGCAGGCACTGCGACAGGCCATTGCCGATGCACGAGAAGGCAAGAAGGGCGCAAAGCCGATACTCGTGCTGATCAATCCGCCTTATGGTGAAGCGGCGAACGCTCAAGGCAACGCTGGAAAAACCGGAATCGCAACCACCCGCGTTAGCCACGGAATGGACGATTTAGGTTATGCCGCGCGAGAGTTGTTCGCTCAATTCATGCATCGCATGATGGTCGAACTTCCAACCGCAAAACTCGCGATGTTCGCCAAGCTCAAATACGTGAACGCTCCGAATTTCGACAAATTTCGAGATCGTTGGACGGCGAAATACCTCGATGGGTTCGTGGTTCCGAGCAAGGTCTTTGATGGATTGAAGGGGAACTACCCAATTGGCTTTCTGATTTGGGACATGGGCATAAAGGCACCGTCAGACGCAGTAACCACCACGGCGCTTGATCGGAATGGGAATGCGATTGGCGAAAAGTCATTCTTCAACGTCCCAAATGACCGAATGCTAAGCAAATGGATTGTCCGGCTGCCTGCATCCGGTCAGATCGTCCCGCTAACCAATGCGGTCGCTGCAAAGACTGGCCATGCCAAGGTTAGCACATGGCACGAGGGCGCAATCGGGCACATGCTCGCAAACGCAAATGATCTTCAACACGCGAGCACGCTCACGGCGATGTATTCGTCGGTTTGCAGTCAGGGCAATGGCTACTACATCACGCCCGAAAACCTCTGGCAAGCCGCCATCGTGTTCGCTGTCCGCCGCCTTATCAAGCCGACATGGCTCAATGATCGCGACCAGTTCCTGCAGCCCTCGCAGCCGCTCTCGGACGAGTTCAAATCCGATTGCCTCGTCTGGATGCTGTTCAACGGCAGCAACCTCACCGCAGGCGCGGACGGGCTGCGGTGGAATGATCGCGACTGGAGCCTCACCAACCACTTCATCCCCTTCACCGAAGCCGAAGTCGGCGCGAAGGCGCGGTTCGAGAGTGATTTTCTCGTGCGCTACATGGCGGGCATGGCCTTCTCGCCCGAAGCCCGCGCCGTGCTTGATGAAGGCCGCAAGCTGTTCCAGCGCTTCCACGCCACGCAGTTCCCCAACAAGATCAGGGAAGAATACAAACTCAATCGCGCCGATGCAGGCTGGTATCAGGTGCGCCGCGCGCTCGAAGCTTACAGCGACAACGAACTCACCGACTTCGACCCCTTCAAAGCCGCCTTCGCCGCGCTCACCACAAAACTGCGGCCGATGGTGTATGAACTCGGCTTCCTGCCGGAATAAAGCCTCCTAATGCCCCTCACCCCAGCAACCGAGCGCCAAAAAATCGCTTGCCCCATGCCGCTGCATGGTCTGAATCCCTTCTCATAGAGAAACAGGAGAGACCAGGGCCATGACCAATTTCGGCGCGATGCAGAATGAAATCTACAATGCCGGGTTAAGCGGCGTCCTGCCCACCTGGCCGGTCGATTTCGCCACGCTGGAAAAGCGCGCGCACGAAGCGCTGGGGCCAAGCCTGACCAATTATGTCGCGGGCGGGTGCGGGGATGAACACACGCAGGATCAGAACGCCGCCGCGTTCCACCACTGGGGCATGGTGCCGCGCATGATGGTCGATTGCGCGACGCGTGATCTGTCGATCGAACTGTTCGGCCACACCTATCCCACCCCGCTGTTCATGGCCCCGATTGGCGTGAACGGAGAGGCATCGCAAGACCGCCACGGCGACATGGCAGCCGCGCGCGCATCGGCGCTGACAGGGGTGCCGTTCTGTGCCTCGACCCTCGCCAATGATCCGCTGGAGGACGTGAAGGCGGCCTGCGGGGATACGCCTGCGTGGTTCCAGCTTTACACGCCCAAGAACAAGGAACTGGCGACCAGCCTGATCCGCCGCGCCGAGGATGCGGGATATACGGCGCTGGTGGTGACGCTGGATACGTGGGTGACAGGGTGGCGCCCGCGCGATCTCAACGCGTCAAACTTCCCGCAGCTGCGCGGCAAGGTCTTGCAGAATTACTTCACCGATCCGGTGTTCCGCGCGCTGCTGGCCAAGCCGCCCGAAGAAGACCTTGGCGCGGCGATTTTTACCTGGGCAGCGACATTCGGGCAGGTGCTGACATGGGATGACATGGCCTGGTTCAAATCGGTGACCAAGCTGCCGATTGTCCTCAAAGGCATCTGCCACCCCGACGATGTGCGCCGTGCGGTCGATAGCGGGGTGGATGCGGTCTATTGTTCGAACCACGGCGGGCGGCAGGCCAATGGCGGGATCGCCACGATCGATCTGCTGGGCGATGTGGTGCAGGCGGCGGGCGATACCCCGGTGCTGTTTGACAGCGGAATCCGATCCGGCACCGATGTGGTCAAGGCGCTGGCGATGGGTGCCCGCGCGGTTGGCGTGGGGCGGCCCTATACCTATGGGCTTGCACTAGGCGGGGCCGAGGGTGCGGCGTGGGTGTTACGATCCATCCTTGCCGAAGCTGATCTTTTGATGGCCGTTAACGGATATCCGACCCTTGCCGATGTGCGTTCTGCCGGGGTGACGCGCACGAATCGGTGAAGTGTGGCAGAGGCAAGCCCGTTAACTATGTTTGGTTTGTGTTTTCCACAGATTTGCTGTTAACTTGCTCAATACCAAATAAACGAATCGGGAAGCGATCAATGGCAAGACCAACAATCTGGTCCAGCGGGCCAGATCCCATGCACCGCACTGTCTGCATTCAGGACGAATATTCGCGCCGCGCGCGCTATGGCCGGATTCAGCCGATGCAAACCCGCCAATCGCTGCTTTCGCGGATTGTCCACCTGATCGCGTAAACCGGAACGGCGCGGCCCTACCCGCCCGCTTTCGCCATGACCACCAGCTTGGTGTCGGTGAAGGCGAGATAGCCTTCTTCGCCCCCTTCCGATCCAAAACCGCTATCCCCCACCCCGCCGAACGGGGTTTCGGGCGATGATACGATCAATTGGTTGATCCCCACCATGCCCGCGCGCAAGGCCCGCCCAAGATAGTGCGCTTCATCGAGGTCGCCCGAAAAGGCATAGGCGGCCAACCCATAACGCAGGCTATTGGCGATCCGCACCGCATCCTCGATCGCGTCAAACGGGACGATCCCGGCAATCGGGCCGAACGGTTCCTCGGTCATGAAACGGCTGTCGGGGGCGGGGTTGGCGATCACGGTGGGCTGGAAAAAGAACCCGCTGCCTGCGATGACTGATCCTCCGGTGACAACCTCACCGCGATTGCCTGCCCCCAAGCTGCTAACATCGGCAACCACCGCTTCCATCGCCGCAATCCGGCGGGCGTGGGCGAGCGGCCCCATGTCGACGCTGTCATCCGCCCCCGGATCGCCGACTTTCATGTTACTCGCGCGCGCGGCGAATTCGGCAACGAAGCGGTCATAGACCTCGCGCGCCACCAGAAACCGCGTGGGCGAAACGCAGACCTGTCCGGCATTGCGGAACTTGGTCGCCGCGCAGGCCGCTACCGCGCGGTCAAGATCGGCGTGTTTGCTGACGATCACCGGGGCATGGCCGCCGAGTTCGGGGGTAAAACGCTTCATATACGAAGCAGCCAGCGCGCCCAGCTGCTTGCCCACCGCAGTCGATCCGGTGAAGCTGACTTTGCGCACCGCAGGCGCGGCGATCAGGTGTTCGGACACCGGGCCGGGATCACCGTAAACGAGGTTCAGCACCCCCTTGGGCAGGCCCGCATCGACAAAGCATTCGACCAGCAATTGCGCCGATGCAGGGGTGTTTTCGGCAGGCTTCAGGATCGCAGTGCACCCCGCTGCCAGCGCGCCTGCAATCTTCTTGGCGGGCAAGTTAACGGGGAAGTTCCACGGGGTCAGCAACACGCAGGGGCCGACCGGTTCGTGGGTCACGGTCTGGGCGATCACGCTATCGCTACGAGCCGGGATCAACCGCCCGCCGCGCCGCTTGGCTTCTTCGCCAAGGAAGTCGATCATGTCACCCGAAGCGGCGATTTCGCCCACCGCCTGCGCGCGCGGTTTACCCATTTCGGCGGTGACGGTATGGGCAATTGCAGGGGCGCGTTCGCGCAGCAGTTCGGCGGCGCGGCGCAGGATGGCGTAACGCTGTGCGCCGGGTGTCTTGCTCCACGTGACGAAGGCTTCGTCGGCGGCGGCGAGTGCGGCATCGAGTTGTGCGGGCGATGCTTTGGGGCACTGCCCGATCACCTGCCCGGTGGCCGGGTTCACCACATCCATCGCACCGGCCTCTCCGGCGGCGATCCATTCACCGTTGATCAACATTTTGACGGTGGGGTAGGCGGTCATGAGGTGGCTCCTGGCTTGCAATCGACCTTGCGCGAACTTGTAATTTTATTACGCCTACACTAGCGCCGTTTCGGCTGCATCGCGAGGAGAGAATCATGCTGGTCGGCGTTCCCAAGGAAATCAAGCCGAGCGAGTTCCGCGTCGGCCTCACCCCCGAAGCCGTGCGCGAATATGCGTCCGCCGGACACCGCGTTGTCGTTGAAACCGGCGCTGGGCTGGGCATCGACAAGGACGACGACACCTACCGCAAGGCCGGGGCCGAGGTGGTGGACAGCGCCGCCGAAGTCTTCGCCCGCGCCGATATGGTGGTGAAGGTCAAGGAACCGCAGCCCGGCGAATGGGCGCAACTGCGCGAAGGGCAGATCCTGTTCACTTACCTGCACCTGGCCCCCGATCCCGATCAGGCGCGCGGCCTGATGCAATCAGGCGTTTCGGCGGTTGCATATGAAACCGTGACCGGCCCCGGCGGCGGGCTGCCCTTGCTCGCTCCGATGAGCGAGGTCGCGGGACGGCTGGCGATCGAGGCGGGGGCGCTCGCCTTGCGGGCCAATACTGGCGGACGCGGCACTTTGATGGGCGGGGTGCCCGGCGTGCTGCCTGCGCGCGTGGTGGTGCTGGGCGGCGGGGTGGTCGGCACACAGGCGGCGCGCATGGCGGTGGGGCTGGGGGCGACGGTGGAGATTTTCGACCGTTCGCTGCCGCGCCTGCGCCAGCTTGACGAGATGTTCCAAGGCCGCGCCATCACCCGCTTTTCCACTGCCGGAACAATCGAACAGGCGGTCACACAGGCCGACGTGGTTATCGGCGCGGTGCTGATTCCGGGGGCGAGCGCACCGCATCTTGTCACCCGCGCGATGCTGCCCGATATGAAGCGCCGCGCGGTGCTGGTTGATGTTGCGATTGATCAGGGCGGCTGCTTTGAAACATCGCACCCCACGACCCATGAAAATCCGACCTACGAGGTTGACGGGATCATCCACTATTGCGTTGCCAATATGCCCGGCGCGGTGCCGCTGACGAGTTCCTATGCGCTCAATAATGCCACCCTGCCGTTTGGGCTGGCGCTGGCGAACAAGGGCATCGCAGCCTGCGAAGACGACCCGCATCTCGCCCCCGGCCTCAATGTCCACAAGGGCCGGATCGTCAATGCGGCGGTGGCGGAGAGTCTGGGGTTTGCCGCCTGAATGTTTCATGTGAAACATTGGCCAAGGGCAGCCTAAAGGCACCCTGGAGGAGGTCTAAACCACCTCAAGGCCCCCAGGTCGGCTTCAGACCGCGACCACTTCCTGTTCAATCGCGCCAAAGATCGAATGGTTGTGTTGATCGCGCATCTCGATCCGCACAGTGTCGCCAGCCTGCATGAACGGCGTGGTCGCCGCGCCGCTGGCAATTGTTTCGATCATGCGGATTTCGGCAATGCACGAATAGCCCGCTCCGCCTGCCGAAACCGGGGTGCCCGCGCCGCCATCGGCGCCCTTGTTCGATACCGTGCCGCTGCCGATCACCGTGCCAGCGCCAAGGTTGCGGGTTTTCGCCGCGTGAGCAACCAATTGCGCCAGATTGAAGGTCGCATCCTGCCCAGCGTTTGCGCGCCCGAATGGTGCACCATTATAATCCACCATCAACGGCAGGTGGATCAGATTGTCGGCCCATGCTTCGCCCAATTCATCAGGCGTCACCGCCACCGGAGAAAATGCGCTGGCGGGCTTGGACTGGAAGAAGCCGAAACCCTTTTCCAGTTCCGCCGGGATCAACCCGCGCAAGGATACGTCATTCACCAGCATCAGCAGCTTGATGTGCCCTGCGGCGGCGTCCGCCGAAACGCCCATCGGCACATCATCGGTGATGCAGGCAATTTCACCCTCCATGTCGCAGCCCCAAGCGGGATCGCCCAAGGGTATGCTGCTGCGCGGGGCAAGGAAAGCGTCCGATCCGCCCTGATACATCAGCGGATCGGTGTAGAAACTGTCGGGAACCTTGCTCCCGCGTGCCTTCCGGACGAGTTCGACATGGTTGATATAGGCGCTGCCATCTGCCCATTGGTAGGCGCGCGGCAGCGGCGAATGCGCCTGCCTTTCGTGGAAGCGTTCGCACGGCACTGTTTCATATTCGACATCGCGGGCGAGCACTTCGAGTTGCGGCGCGATCCGCGCCCAATCATCCAGCGCGGCTTGCAGGGTGGGGGCGATATAGCCCGCTGCACAGCAGCGGGTGAGGTCTTTGGATACCACCACCAACTTGCCGTCGCGGGTGCCGTTGTTCAACGTTGCGAGTTTCATGTCTGGCCTCTTTCCGGGGAATCGATCTGGTTATCGGGATGCGCGTTGATGAACGCGGGCAGGGCAAGGCAGGCGGTCTCGATCCGGGTCAGGTGCGGGCTATCTGACAGGTCGTAATCGAACCGCCGCGCATTGGCGAGTTGCGGGATCAGCACCACTTCAAACAGGCCGGGCGCATCGCCGTGGAGGAAATCGCCGGTCTTGAGCTGCGCCAGCCGCGCCTCCACTGGCTTGAGCGTGCGCGCCAGCCAGTGGCGATACCACGTATCGATTTCATCCTGCGTGTGGCCGAGCGGGTCTTTGAGATACCTTAGCACCGGCAGGTTGTTGATCGCATGAATCTCGGTCGCGATGCCGTAGGTCAGTTCGCGGACCGTGTAGCGGGCCTCGATATCGCGGGGCAGCAGCGCAGGCTCCGGATAGGCTTCGTCGAGCCATTCGAGCAGCGCCATCGACTGCGCCCGGTCACGCCCGCCCGCTTCGAGCATGGGAAGCGATCCGAACGGGTTGCGCGCCGTGAAGGCGGCGTCCTTGTTCTCGCCAGTGACGAGGTTGACCGGAATATTCTCGAACGCCAACCCTTTGAGGTTCAGCGCGATCCTCAGGCGGTATGAGGTCGACGAGCGGAAATAGCCGAACAAGCGCATCAAAACGCCGCAATCCCGGTAATCGCGCGGCCCAGAATCAGCGCGTGGACATCATGTGTGCCTTCGTAGGTGTTGACCGTTTCGAGGTTCACCATGTGGCGGATCACCTGATATTCCTCGGAAATCCCGTTGCCGCCGTGCATATCACGCGCAGCCCGCGCGATTTCCAGCGCCTTGCCGACATTGTTGCGTTTCACGATTGAAATCATGTCGGGGGCAAACCGGCCTTCGTCGATCAAGCGGCCAACGCGCAGGCTGGCCTGAAGGCCCAGCGCAATGTCGGTCATCATGTCGGCGAGTTTCTTCTGGAACAACTGCGTGGCCGCCAGCGGGCGACCGAACTGCTGGCGATCCAGCCCGTATTGGCGTGCGGCGGCAAGGCAGAACTCCGCCGCCCCCATCGCGCCCCACGAAATGCCGTAACGCGCGCGGTTGAGGCAGCCGAACGGGCCTTTCAACCCTTCGACATTGGGCAGCAGCGCAGATGCTGGCACGCGCACATCGTCCATCACGATCATCCCGGTGGTGGAGGCGCGCAGCGAAATCTTGCCCTTGATCCTGGGCGCGGAAAGGCCCGCCATGCCTTTTTCCAGCACAAACCCGCGGATCGCGCCGCCGTGGGCTTCGGACTTGGCCCAGACCACGAACACATCGGCAAATGGCGCGTTGGAAATCCACGTCTTGCTGCCGGAAATGACGTAATCATCGCCGTCTTTCCTGGCGAAGGTTTTCATGCCGCCGGGGTCGGAACCGGCATCGGGTTCGGTCAGACCAAAGCAGCCGATCAACTCGCCACTCGCCAATCCGGGCAGATATTGGCGGCGCTGTTCGTCCGATCCGTAGGCATAAATCGGATGCATCACGAGGCTGGACTGCACGCTCGCCATCGAACGGTATCCGCTGTCCACCCGCTCGATCTCGCGCGCGATCAATCCGTAGGCGACATAGCTTGCGCCCGCGCCGCCATATTCTTCGGGCAGGGTCGCGCCCAGCAGCCCGGCCTTGCCCATCAGCGGGAACAGTTCGGGGGCGTCTGCTTCCTCGCGGAAGGCGTCGATCACGCGCGGTTGCAGCTGGCTTTGCGCAAAGCCGTGGGCGGCATCGCGGATCATCCGCTCTTCCTCGGTCAGCTGGCTTTCAAGGTCGAAGGGATCTTGCCAGTTGAACGCGGGAAGGCGCGAAGTGGGCGGGTGCGCTGAGGATGGCGATGTGCCGTGCACGGGGATGTTCCTGCTGTTCATGCGCCACAGCCATTGCAGGCTTCACGTTACGGGGCAAGGGGGGCGGGGCAAGGGGGCGATCAGGCGGTTGACGGCATTGAGCAGATCGGCCGGGGGGCAGGGTTTGTGGACGGTTAGCGCGCGGGGGAAACGGGCGGCAAGTTCGCGCATTTCATCATGTTCGAAATGCAGGATAACCGGAACATCATCGTCAATCAGTGTCTGCGCCAATTCGTAGGTCAGCCCGTCGGTCAGCTCGATATCGAGGATGGCGAGATCGGGCTTGTGCTTCTGGCAGGCGAGTATCGCTGAGGATATCCCGGCATAAGGCCCTTCGACCTCGTAGCCCGCTTCTTTGAAAGTATCGCACAGGTCAACGCCGGTGATGAATTCATCCTCGGCCACCAGAATGCGCAAACCCATCACCCCTCTCCCCGTGCCAGAGCGCCAAGGTAACACGGTTTGCGCATCAGGCTTGCGGAATATTATCCATTCCTGCCGAATGTGTCAGCGAAGGCCGCTTCGTCGCCCGCTGTGAGGAGTTTGGCCTGTGCGACCCACTGATCGCGGGTGATGCGTCCCTTGAACCGGCCGAGCTCGGCATCGATGCGTTCGACATCAGCATCGCTCCACGCGGCGATCTGGGCGTAGGAAGTGACCCCAAGCTCGCCCAGCAGCGTGACCAGCTTTGGGCCGAGGCCTTTGATGCGGGTGAGATCATCGGCGGCGGCAGGCACGGGGGCGGGCATCGGCACGGGAACCGGGACAGGCTCCGCCATCACATTTACAGCTGCCGGAGCCGCATCGATCAGCGCCTGATTGCGGCGCGCTTTTTCAGCGCCTTCGTCAAGCACGTCGCGGGCGAGGGCGGGGGCGCTGCCATCTTCGACCACCTTCGCCTTGCGGTTGCGGCGGGCAAGCAGCCACAACGCTACGGCGAGCAGCGCAAGGCCCACCAGGATCAGCGGCAGGGCGGCGGAAAAATCAAGGGACATGGCGCGGCAATCTCCGGCAAAAGGGAATCAATCGCCGCCACCTTAGCAGGCGCACCTGCTTGCGCCCAAGCCCCTTGACGCGGTGGCTCAGCCGCCCTTCATGCTTCCGGCGAGTGCATTCAACCGCAGGAATTCCTGCCGCCAGAAATTGTCCTGCCCGCCCGCCAGCGTGCCGATATCGCCAAAGCCAAAGCCGTTCATCAACTCGTCCCCGCGCAGCACCTGCCCATAGGCGGCCACCGCTGCGGCGAAGGCGAAATCGCCCTTGGGCGCGGCGGCGCTCTGAAATGCGCTGGACGCCACAACCTGTTCGATCAGCTTCGATGTGTCGCCATCGGGCAATTTGTAGCGCAGCTTGACGTTGGCGGCCTCGGCCAGCTTCGCGGTTGCGGCTTTATCCGGCTTGTCTTCATAACGGCGCGGCGCGATCCAGCCCTTGCTGCCCACCGGGACGACTTCGTAAATCGCGGTCACCTGATGGCCCGCGCCAATATCGCCCGCATCGACCCGGTCATTGTCGAAATCTTCCTCCCGCAGCGCGCGGTTTTCATACCCGACAAGGCGGTATTGCGCGATCACGGCGGGGTTGAATTCGACCTGGATTTTCACATCCTTGGCGATGGTGAACAGCGTGCTCGCCATTTCCTCGCCCAGCACCTTTTTCGCTTCCAGCGCGGAATCGATATAGGCGTAGTTGCCGTTGCCCTTGTTCGCCACCTGCTCCATCAGCGCTTCGTTGTAATTGCCCTGACCAAAGCCGAGCGTGGTCAGCGTGATGCCGCTATCGCGCTTTTTCTCGATCAGTTCGATCAGCGCCTTGGTGTCGGACACGCCGACATTGAAATCGCCGTCAGTGGCCAGGATCACGCGGTTGACCCCGCCCTTGATGAAACTGTCCTCGGCAATGCGGTAGGCGAGTTCAATCCCCGCGCCCCCGGCGGTCGATCCGCCCGCTTCGAGGCTGTCGAGCGCGCGGCGGATTTTGGCGGTGTCATTGGTGGGTTCGAGCACAAGGCCCGCCGCGCCTGCATAGACCACGATCGAAACCTTGTCCTGCGGCGACAGTTCCCCCGCAAGGCCTGCCAGCGCAGTCTTGACCAGCGGCAGCTTGTCAGGGCTGTTCATCGATCCCGACACATCCATCAGGAATACGAGGTTGGCAGGCGGGCGTTCATCGCTGTCGATATCATACCCGCGCAGCCCGATCCGCATCAGATAGGTGCCTTGGTTCCATGGGCTTTTCGCCACATCGGTGGTGACGGTAAATGGCTGGCTGCGATCTTGCGGCCTGGCATAATCATAGCGGAAATAGTTGATCATCTCTTCGGTGCGCACCGCGTCCCTGGGTGGCATCGTGCCCTGTGTCAGGAACCGCCGGGCATTGGCATAGGCCCCGGTATCGACATCGACCGAAAAGGTGGAGACGGGTTCAACCGCAGTCAGTTTGACCGGGGAGACTTCCTTGCCGTCATATTTCTCACGCCCCGGATCGGTGGCGACCATTACCGGCGGGACAAAATAGCCGCGCTCTGCGGCAATTGCATCGCCGCGCACCCGCGAACCTGTGACCACCACCATTTGCTGCGGCGCATAGGCTGCGGTCGGCGCGGGCGGCGGCGGCGGAGCCTTTGCCAGTTCTTCGGGCGCGTTGTTCGCGCAGCCTGCAATTACGGCGCACAGCGCCCCCATTCCCACCAACCGAACTGCGCGCATCAATTTTCTCCCCACATCCTGTGCGAAGCCCGAAAATCGATTCGCAGCCGTGAATAGCGACTGAACGTGCGCAGGTTACGGCAGGTCGTTGACGGGATCGGGCACAACCTGCTTGCGGAACAGCACCTTGTCCTCCTCAGCAAAGCCGCGCCGCCAGATGACGAAGGCATAGGTGGCAAGCACCGCCGGCACGCCGATCAGCAGTTCGATCCATTCGGGCACGAAAGTGAAGACATAGCCCACCACCACCGCAGGCGCAGCGGCATAGACCAGTGCCCAGCGCCAGTTCGAAACCGGGGCTTTGAGCAGATATTTGAGCATCAATGCCTTGATCAGGCTGGATAGCGCCAGCGCAATCAGCAATGCGCCCGCCGCGCTGGCCGCTTGGTATCCCGCGCCCAGCCCGTAACGCCCGGCCAGTTGGATCAGCACGATGGTCAACCCGGCTTGCAACGCGATGATCCCGACCGAAATCGCCAGATTGCGTTTGCGCGCGATATAGACCAGCACGCTTTCCGAAACGACCGCCATTGATGCCGCGACCTCAGCCGCCAGCAGCAACGACAGTGCCGCCGTGCCTGCGACATAATCCGGCCCCCACAGGCCCATTACCGCTTCGCCCGGAACGCCCAGCACCAGCGCGATGCCCAATTGCACTGCGATGATCCAGAACCCCACCTGCCGCACCTGCGCGGCAATCGCGCCCATGTTGCCGATCCGCAGGTTTTTGGTGATGACCGGCGACAGGATCGGTTCAAACGACGTTTTCAGCTTTTGCGGCAGGCTGGCGATCTGTTGCGCGGCGTAATAGATGCCGACCGCCGATGGCGGGGCAAACAGGCCGAGGATGAAGATATCGAGCAGCCGTGTGCCGCGCTCAATAGTATCGGCCCCAACCAGCGGGAAGGCACGGCTCGACATCGCCAGCATCGCGCGGCCCTGCGGCTGCCAGCCTTTGGGCAGGCCATAGCTGCGCAGGAATGGCCACAATGCGGTCAGCAATCCGGCATAGATTGACGCGATGAACGCCAGCGCCAGACCCGCATCGCGGGTGGCGGGGATGAAGAAGAACACCCCGGCACCGATCGAAATCGTCCACGGTTCGACAATCGCGCGCGCGCGCACCGTGGTGGCGATATCGAACCGGTAAGCCTGCGCGGCCAGCAAAATCTCGGTCACCGCAAAGGCGGGGATGGCGGCGATCAGCCAGATATCCAGCGGGCTGTTCATCCCGTTGGGGAACATCGGTTCGGGAAACGCCAGCAGCAGCAGCGCGGCCACCACCGAATAGGCCAGCGCCAGCACAATGCCATCATAGACCAGATTGGTTTCACCCGCGCGGTTATCGCCCGCGCCAACCGAAAGCCGCTGCGCCAGCCCGCGCTTTTCGCCCAGCGAACAGATCAGCGCGATGATTTCGATCAGCACCAATGCCGATGCAAAGCGGCCCAGCGCCTCGGCCCCATAAAGGCGTGTGGCGATCACCAGAAACGGGATGCGCGCCACCAGCCGGATCACAAAACCCATGGTATTGGTGCGTCCGCCCTTGGCCAGAGTGGCCAGATCATCGGTGTTTTCGGCGGAAGCTGCGGGCGGCTGGTTCACGCCTTGATATCCTTCGCGTCGCTTTCCAGTTCAGCGCGCAAGGGCCGGGCGAGCAGCTCGGCCACCACTGCGCGCGCGCTCGCCCCGGTCAGGATCGCATCAACCGCCGCGACAATCGGCATCGCGATCCCGCGTTCGGCCGCGAGTGCGGCGAGGACGGGGGCGGTGTGCGCGCCTTCGGCCACGGTGCGGCGATCGGCCATCAGGGCCGCAGGGCTGGCCCCTTCGCCAAGCGCCTTGCCCAGCGAGAAATTGCGGCTGGCGGTGCTCGAACAGGTCAGCACCAGATCGCCCAGCCCGCACAGACCGGCCAGCGTTTCGCCTTGCGCGCCCAGCGCCTCGCCAAAGCGCAGCATTTCGGCATAGCCGCGCGCGATCAACGCCGCGCGCGCGTTCTGACCCAGCGCCAGCCCGTCAACCACCCCGCAGGCGATGGCGAGCACATTCTTGACCGCACCGCCAATCTCCGCGCCGGTTACATCGTCGCTGTAATAGGGGCGGAACGCGGGCCGTGCGATCGCGGGGGCGATCCGTTCCCACTGTTCTCCGCCGCCGCTGCACGCCAGCGTGACGGCGGTAGGCAGGCCAGCGGCGACTTCGTGCGCGAAGGTTGGCCCGGACAGCACGGCGATGGCGCTGCCGGGAGATGCCTCGCGCGCGACATCATTCATCAACCGCCCGCTGCCCGCCTCGATCCCCTTGGAACACAGCACCAGGTCGCGGGGCGGGGTGGCAAGGCCCGCCAGCACGCGGCCAAGCACCTGCGCCGGGGTGACGACCAAAGCGGTGTCAATTGCGGAGAAATCGGTAAGGTCGCCGGTCGCACGGATGGTCGGCGCGAGGGTGGCGGATGGCAGATAGAGCGGGTTGCAGCGCTGCGAATTGATCGCGGTGACCACTTCGGGCTCGAATGCCCACACCAGCACATCGCGCCCGTCACTCGCCAGCATCTGCGCCAGCGCCGTGCCCCATGCGCCTGCGCCGATGACGCCGATGGTGTCCGGCCTGTCCTGAGCTTGTCGAAGGATCATGCCTTTACTCCCGCGCCGCGCACTGCCGTGGCCTCCGGATCAAGCGGCCAGCGCGGGCGCGCGACAAAATCGAGGCTGTCGCCGGTAAAGTCGGCCCCCATTCGCCATCCCTCGGTCATCAGCCGCTCACACCCCGCCCAGGCGATCATCGCGGCGTTATCGGTGCATAGCGCCAGCGGCGGCGCAGTAAAGCGCATCGCGTGCCGGGCTGCGAAGGCTTCCAGCGCGGCGCGCACGGTGTGGTTCGCTGCCACCCCGCCGGCCACCACCAGCGCGGGGAACGGCCCGGCGCGGTCAAGCGCGAGTTCGAGGCGATCAAGCAGGCAATCGACCGCCGCCTGCTGGAAACTCGCGGCGATATCGGCAGGCGTGTGCGTGCCGCTATCGACCGCGCGCAGCACCGCGCTTTTCAGGCCCGCGAATGAAAAATGCGGTTCGGCTGATCCTTTGAGCGGGCGCGGCAGGGGCACCGCTTTGGGGTTGCCCTGCATCGCCAGCCGTTCGACCGCAGGCCCGCCGGGATAGCCCAGCCGCAGCAGTTTGGCGGTCTTGTCAAACGCCTCGCCCAGCGCATCGTCAATGGTGGTCGCCAGCCGCCGGTATTGCCCCACGCCGTCAACGCCAAGGATCTGGCAATGCCCGCCCGAAACCAGCAGCAACAGGTAGGGGAACGCCAGACCCGCATCTGCCAGCCGGGGGGACAGCGCGTGGCCTTCCAGATGGTTGATCGCCAGCAAAGGCTTTTCCGCCGCCATCGCCAGTGCCTTGGCGCTGACCAGGCCAACCATCACCCCGCCGATCAACCCCGGCCCGGCGGTCGCGGCAATGGCGTCAACATCGTCAAGCGTCAGGCCAGCTTCCGCCATCACGCTCGCGACCATCGGCGCAACCCGTTCGGCATGCGCGCGGGCAGCGATTTCGGGAACGACCCCGCCATAGGGCGCGTGTTCGGCTTCCTGGCTGGCGATGGCTTGCGCAATGATCGTGCGATCACCGCGCACTATTGCCACGGCGGTTTCATCGCAGCTCGATTCGATGCCCAATACGAGCGGGGCTTCCAAGGTGTGCGTTGCCGATCCCATCCCGCTTCCATCTAGTCGGTATGATCGCTAGGGCAAGCATAGCCATGACTGAAGCACCCCAAAGCGCCCCGCGCCTGCGTCTGGGCACCCGCAATTCCCCCCTCGCGATGGCGCAGGCGGTCGAAACCCGCGCGCGTCTTTGCGCTGCCCACGGCTGGGCAGAGGACGCGATCGAACTCGTCCCCGTGCTGGCCAGCGGCGACAAGGTGCTCGACCGACCCCTGGCCGAAATCGGCGGCAAGGCGTTGTGGACCAAGGAACTGGATCAGTGGCTTGGCGAAGGGCGGATCGACCTTGCGGTGCATTCGGCCAAGGATGTCGAAACGATCCGGCCCGAGGCGTTCCATTTCGCCGCCTTCCTGCCGCGCGCCGACCGACGCGATAGTCTGGTGGGCGCGGTCAGCATTGCCGCGATCGCGCAAGGCGCTGTGGTCGGCACCAGCGCGCCGCGCCGCGCTTCACAGCTTTTGAACCTGCGGCCCGATTGCAAGGTCGTGACCTTCCGGGGGAACGTTGCCACCCGGCTGGCGAAATTGCAGGCCGGGGAGGCGGATGTGACCTTCCTTGCCGCCGCCGGGCTGGAACGGCTGGGGCAGAGCGCTGTCGGCCACCCGCTTGGCCAAAACGAATGGATCCCCGCAGCAGCCCAAGGCGTGATCGCGATTGAATGCCGCGCCGATGATGCGGCCACCACTGCGCTGCTCGCCGCGATTGATGATGCGCCGACGCGGGCCGAGCTTGAGGCCGAGCGCGCGCTGCTCGCGGAACTCGGCGGCACCTGCCATTCGCCGGTAGCGGTGCTGTGCGAGACTGCTGGTCGCAAGCTTTCGATGCGTGCCGCACTGTTCAGCCCCGACGGGGCCGAGCGGATCGAGGGCACGGCAACCTTTGCTCCCGGCGATCATGCGCCGGTAAAGGCACTCGCAGCAGACCTGCTGACCCGCGCCACGCCGGGGATCGCCCCGCATTTCAGGGGCGCGCAATAGGCATGCACTGCCTCGCGCTGCGCCCCGAACCGGGGCTGTCCGCGACGCTGGAGAAGGCCCGCGCCATCGGCCTTGCCATCACCGGCCATGCCTTGTCGGAAATCCGCGCGGTTGACTGGGACTGTCCCGATCCCGCCGCTTTCGATGGCCTGCTGATCGGCAGCGCCAACGCCTTCCTGCATGGTGGGTCGAACCTTGCGCTGCTGGCGGACAAGCCCGTCTATGCGGTGGGCGAGGCGACGGCCGATACTGCGCGCGCTGCGGGCTTGCGCGTCGCGATGGCCGGCAGCGGCGGGTTGCAAGGCGTACTGAATGTGATTTCCGCGCCCGCCCACCTGCTGCGGATCGCGGGGGAGGAGCATATTCCTCTCACCGCGCCCGATGGCGTGTCCTTTACCGAAGTGATCGCCTATCGCGTCATTCCCCTGCCGCTTGATCCCGCTGCGCGCTTGCTGGCAGGCGGCAAAGCGCTGGTGCTGCTCCATTCGGCCGCCACGGCGCGCCATTTCGCTGCGGAATGCGACCGGTTGGCCCTTGACCGTTCCGGCATAAGTCTCGCCGCGCTCGGCCCCCGGATTGCGGCGGCAGCAGGGGAGGGCTGGGCCGCTGTCCACACCGCCGCCCGCCCTGATGAGGCCGCCTTGTTGGCAATGTCGCACGAACTGTGCAAATAGGCGGGCAAGCAGGGTCGCAAGAAGCGGATCATAATGGCATCACAACCTGTCGCATCACAATATGGAAACCACCGGAAGCCTTCGTCCGGGCGCGGCATCATGCTTGCCGCGTTGTTCGCGTTCATTCTGGGTGGAGCACTGGTCGGGTGGGTCATGTGGCGCCATTTCCAGCCGGAACGCGCCGATGCGCCTGACGCGGCGACCCAGATTGCCGCAGATCCGGCACCCACAACTGGCCCAAGTTCTGGCCCAAGCGCTGAGTTACCGGGCAGGCTTGCCGCGCTGGAGGATGCAACCAAGGCCGAACAGGCGGTGGAGCGCGTGGCCGAACAGCAAGGCGGGCTGGATCAACGCCTCGCCGCTGCCGAACAGCGCCTGACCCAACTTGATCTGCAGGCGCAAGCCGCCGCAGGCAACGCCGCGCGCGCCGAAAGCCTGCTGATCGCCTTTGCCACCCGCCGCGCGGTCGAACGCGGAGCGGAACTGGGATACCTTGCCGATCAGCTGCGGCTGCGCTTTGGCGATCAATGGCCCAATGCGGTGGCCACCATCATCGAATTTTCGCGTAATCCGATCCGGCTTGATGGGCTGGTTGCGCGGCTTGAAGGGTTGGGGCCGCAGCTGCGTGAAAGCAACGATGGGCCATCCTGGGCCTCGTTCCAGCGCGAATTGAGTCAGTTATTCGTGTTCCGGCGCGAAAGCACCCCTTCACCAGAGCCGAAAAGGCGGCTGGAACGTGCGCGCTGGGCGCTGGAGCAGGGCCGTTATCAGAACGCGATCGATGAAGTGAAGGGCATGCCCGGCGCGGACAAGGCCGAGACATGGATTGCCGATGCCGAACGCTTTCGCAAGGCGATGGAAGCGCTGGAAGTGATCGAAACCGCCGCCGTGCTCGATCAGCGCGGCCTGCGCGATGGGGCGGGCAATCCGGTGCGGCAGTTGAATAGCCCGTTTGTTATGCCCTAGGGGCAGGGCCTATTAACCCCTCAACATTTTTGGCAAATTCCCGGAAACACCCCGCGCTTCGTCCATGAAAAAGCCTTTGAGCATCGGGCTGCGCTGCACCGCTGCCATGCCCAGCCGCCGCACCGCCGATGCGGTCTTGCCCGGCACTCCGAACAGCCGCGTCAGCCCATCGGTTGCCAGCGCCACCATGAAGCTATCAAGCCCGCGCCAGTTTTCATACCGTTTGAGCAATTCGGGATCGCCCGGATCAAGGCCGAGCCGCGCGCCTTCGCCCAGCACTTCGGCCAGCGCGCCCACGTCTCTCAGGCCAAGGTTCAATCCCTGCCCGGCAATCGGGTGAATGCCATGCGCCGCATCGCCAATCAGCGCGAGCCGCTGTGCCGTGATCTTGGCCGTGTGGTGGAAGCCGAGCGGGTAGGATGATCGCGCTCCGACGCTGAGCACCTTGCCCAGCACTCCTCCCATCCGTTTTTCCACCTCGGCCAGAAACGCCCGGTCGCCCAGCTTCATCACGCCCGCGCCATCGGCCTCGGATACGGTCCACACCAGCGATGATCGGTGGGTGCCGTCGGCGTCATCATTCATCGGCAACAGCGCAAACGGCCCGGCGGGGTAGAAGATTTCCCACGCGACATTGTCATGCGGCTGTTCATGGGTCAGCCCGGCGATGATCGCGCGATGGTTGTAATCCCACTTGGCGATGGTGATGCCCGCAGAATCGCGCGTCGGCGATTGGCGGCCCTCGGCAGCGATCATCAACCGGCCCTTCAATCCGGTGCCGTCAGCCAGCACGGCGGCGACGCCATATTCGCCGCGCTGGCGTTGAGTGACGTTGGCCTTGGCGGTCCAGTGGATCAGCGGTTCCTTCGCGGCGGCTTCGAACAGCGCGAGCCTCAGCCGCCGGTTGGGCAGCATCCGCCCCAACGTGCCACCGTCGGGGCCGGGTTCGAAATCCAGCCTGCCGGGCTTGTTCTGATCGGTCACTGCAATGCTGGCGATGTCGCAGGCGAATTGGTCAAGGCCATCGGCGATCCCGATATTTTCGAACAGATGCCAACTGGCGGTGGAAATCGCGGTGGCGCGGTCGTCAAACCCTTCGGCGGTCAGTTCCGCCGGGTCGGCGCGGTCGATCACGTGGCTCGACAAGCCCTTTGTCGCGGCGGCGAGCGCCATCGTCATCCCGCCCAAGCCTCCCCCAAGGATCACGAGGTCGCGGGTTTCATTTTCAGGCTTGGTCACAGGTTCGCTCCGATTGCGAAGATTGCGCGCGCAGCCTAGAGGGTTGGCTGTGTCCCGCGCAAGAACCTTCCTGCTTTCCGTTCGTCAATTCGCTGCATGGGCGCTTGCGCTGATCGCAAGTGTGATGCTGGCGGGGGTGGCCCATGCGCAGCAACCGGAGCGCCGGGCGCTCTATGGCGATCAGAATATCGCGGTGACGCTGTTTGCCGATGGTGCGCCTGTAGCGGGCAAGGAATGGATGCTGGCGCTGCGCTTCACGCCCAGAGCGCACGAATGGCACGGATATTGGTCAAACCCCGGTGATGCGGGGCAGGGGATGAAGCTGACGCTTGATCTGCCCGCCGGCTGGCAGGTGGGAGAGGCGCGCTATCCGGTGCCGCTGCGGCTGACGATCAGCGGGCTGATGAACCACATATATGAAGGCACTTATGCCGTGCTGGTGCCGGTGATTGTGCCGCCGGGCGCGGATGTCGGCGCCCTGCCGCGCATCACCGGCCCAATTACTGGTCATGTCGAATACCTCGCCTGCACCGACAAGATCTGCGTGCCGCAGGACGCACTGCTTGATACGCGCCTTGGCGGTGATTTCGCGCGGTGGCGGACGCAGGTGACGCCGCCGCTGGCCGCCGGAGTGGATTTCGCGATCACGCGCAGCGCCTTGCGGCTGGCAATCCCCTTGCCCGCGAGCGTAGCGCTCAATGATCCGCACGTGTTCATCAGCAACGCCAATCTGGTCGATTACGCCGCCTCGCAGACCTTCCGCCGCGCGGGCGATATGCTGACGGTGGAGATTCCGCTGGCCGATTACCGCCCCGATACGCCGAGCGCGGTCGGCGGCATTCTGGCGTTTGACGCGGGTGCGGGGGTGGAGTTTGGCGCGATCCCCGGCGACGTGCCGAGCGGCGGCGATCTGGTCGCCGGGCCGCAAGGCGCGCTGATCCCGCCGTTGTGGACGCTGGTGCTGGGCGCGCTGGCGGGCGGCCTGCTCCTCAACATCATGCCTTGCGTGTTCCCGATCCTGAGCCTCAAGGCGCTGAGCCTCGTGCGTGCAGGTGGCAGTGAGGCGCACGCGCGCGCCGAAGGGCTGGCCTATACCGCAGGCGTGGTGCTTGCCAGCCTTGCCTTGGGCGGCGTGATGCTGGCCTTGCGCGCGGCGGGCGAGCAGGTTGGCTGGGCGTTCCAATTGCAGGAACCGGGCGTGGTGGTCGCGCTGTTGGTGCTGGCGGCGGTGATCACGGCGAACTTCGCCGGGGTGTTCGAACTGCCCGCATTGCCTGTTACCGGCGGCGGTGAGCCATCGGGCGCGTTTGCCACCGGGTTGCTCGCCGCTTTTGTCGCCACGCCCTGCACCGGCCCGTTCATGGCGGCCGCTTTGGGCGCGGCGCTGTTGTTACCGGTGGGCCAGGCGCTGCTGCTGTTTGCATTGCTGGGGCTGGGGCTGGCGCTGCCGTTCCTGTTGCTCGGCTTCATTCCGGCGCTGCGGCGGATGCTGCCGAGGCCGGGGCCGTGGATGGAGCGGTTCCGGCGGATCATGGCGATCCCGATGGGGCTGACCGCGCTGGCGCTGGTGTGGCTGACCGCGCAGGTCGGCGGGCGGCCGTTTGCGCTGATCGCGCTGCTGCTGGTGCTGGGCGTGATGATCGCGCTGTCGGTGGTCGGGCGGCTCCAGCGTAGCGGCAAGATGGCTTGGCCTGCATTCGGCCTGATCGCCGCGCCGTTTCTTGTGGTGGCCGCGATTGCCCTGCCATCGACCTACGCGGCCAAGGGCAAGGAGGTTGCGGAAAGCATCCACAATCCCGCCCCTTTCAGCCGCGCGGCGCTGGCACAGGCGCGCGCATCGGGCAAGCCGGTATTCGTGTGGTTCACCGCCGATTGGTGCGTGACCTGCAAGGTCAATGAAAGCGTCGCGATCGAACGCGAAGCGGTGCGCGATGCCTTTGCAGCGGCGGGCGTGGTGACGATGGTGGGCGATTGGACAGTGCGCGACGAAGCGATCACCGCGTTCCTGACGCAGCAGGGCGTGGCAGGCGTCCCGCTTTACCTGTGGTATGCGCCGGGAGCTTCAGCGCCGCAGCAATTGCCGCAGGTATTCACGCAGGATCTGCTGATTGATCTGGCCGATCAATCCCCCGGCACGCCTTTACCAGCGCCAGCGGCAGCAGGCTTGGATTAAGCCGCACCAGCCCCGCGCCGGGAACGGTGGCGGTGGCTTCACGCGGCCCCTTGAAGGCATCCCAGCCGGGCGCGCTTGCGGGAACATCGCCCTGCCAAATCAGCCTGTCCCCGCGCGGTGTCGCATCGACCGGGAAGCGCCCGATCCGGCCATTGCCGATCAGCGCCAGCAGCGCCCCCGCACCGCTATC
Organism: Alphaproteobacteria bacterium HGW-Alphaproteobacteria-14; assembly: GCA_002842925.1. GTDB lineage: Bacteria > Pseudomonadota > Alphaproteobacteria > Sphingomonadales > Sphingomonadaceae > Erythrobacter. The sequence continues at coordinate 5,834 of PHEL01000003.1, read as the reverse complement.
AGCCGGAGCATGGCGGGTGATCCGCAGCTTGGCAGCGGGCGTTTCGGCCCCGATGCATTCCAGCGCCAGCAGCACCGGCTCCCCCGGCACGCCGTAAACCAGCCGCATGGGGTCACTGCTCTGCGCCCAAACCGCATCGGTGGTATCGGGGGAAGGCAGCGGGGTGGATGGCCCACCAGCATCCGGCATGATCGCCGCGCGCGCCACCGCCGCATCGGTCGGCGGCGGCTTGCACGCGGGCAGTGCCAGTGCAGCTATCAGCGCAGCGGCCAAGGCGGGTTTGCGCACCCCCATCACCGCGCCCGGATAAAGGCGCGGATATCGGCGGACAGCTTCGCGCGGTCTTCATCGCGAATATACATCATGTGACCCGCATCATAATAGGCCCAGGTGATCCGATCCTGCGGAATGCCGGTGCGTTTCAGCGAATATTCCGCGCCAAAGAACGGCGTGGCGAAATCGTAGTATCCTTGCGCATTGAACAATCGCAGTCCGCTGTTCTGCCGCATCGCCTGCCCGATCAGCGGCGCAACGTTGAGGTATGCACTGCGCCCCCGTCCGCCCAGGCTCCAGTCCCAGTTCTGCCCCGGTTCGCGACCGATCGACTGGTATTCGCGGGTCGTCTGATAGCCGAGACTTTCGCGCGCCCAGACATTGATCGCGGCGGTGTAGCCGGCGTCGATCCCGTAAAAGCTGGGATCATTATCGGGCGTTTCCCCGGCGCTGTCGTAATCCATGCCAGTATAGCGCGAATCCAGTCGCCCGATGGTCTGCCCCCGGTCGCGCAGCAGTTCCTTGTAGAACCGCTGATCGGTGACGCGCAGGTTGGCCTGTTCCAGATAGGTTTCGGAAAGGCCCGTAAGCCGCGCCAGTTCCCGGCGCACGGCGGCGCGTTCGTCTGCGGGCAGATCCTGCCCTTTGAGCAGCGCCGAGGCGAACGGCCCGATCGCGAACCGGCGCGCTTCTTCGGCGATGGCTTCTGCCGATGGCGCCTGCACCTTGCCGTGAAACCAGGCCGCCGTCGCCATGCTGGGCAGGGTGACGATATAGGCCATTTCGTTGCCTGGTGTCGGTTCACGCCCGGCAAAATCGAGGATGGTGGAGATCAGGATCAATCCGTTGAGGCCGACGTCGTTGAAGGTGCCGCCTTCCAGCTCGTCCACCACCATAGCGGTGCGGCTGGTACCATAACTTTCTCCGCCGATATATTTGGGGCTGTTCCAGCGGCCATTATCATTGAGCCAGAGGCGGATAACCTCGGCCACCGCGCGGCCATCCTGTTTCAACCCGTAGTATTTCTTGGGATCGGTGCCCTGCGTCAGATAGCTGAAGCCCGTGCCCGGCGGATCGATGAACACCAGATCAGCGACATCGAGCAGGCTGTCGGGGTTATCAAGCAACGGATAGGGCGGCGCGCCATCATCGCGCGCGTCAGACGGGATCGCCACCCGCTTCGGCCCGAAGGCCCCCATCTGCAACCACACCGATCCCGACCCCGGCCCGCCATTATAGATGAAGAACACAGGGCGCGACGGATCAGCGGGGGTTTTGACGTAGGACGTGGTGACGATGACAGCTTCGGGTTTGCCATCGTCGTCGCTGAGGATCGTGTCGGCAATAGTAGCGCGATAGGCCACGCGCTGCCCGCCGAAGGTGCCCGAAAGATCGCGGGTTTTGACCTGCGGCGCCAGTGTCGGGGTGGACGCGGCGGGCTTGGCAGCAGGCGCATCCTGCGCAGCGGCGGGCAAGGCAATTGCGGCGAGCGAGAGCGCAGCAAGGCGCAATGGGAGCGAATGTTTCATGGCCGCAATGAGTGGCAGGCTTGGCCGCGCGGTTCAAGTGCGGGGGCGGTTAGGCGGCGCGGGGTTGGATGCGGTCCAACTCGCCATTGAGAGCGCGTTTGGCGGTGCGCAGTTCTGCGCTGGTCTGAAGCCGCAGGAAAAAACCCTCTGACATGCGGAAATAACGCGACAGGCGCAGGTCGAGTTCGCCGTCGACCCGCGCCTTGCCGTCGATCATCGCTTGCAGGCGCGCAGGCTCAACCGCGATGGCGCTGGCCAAGGCGAGAGTATCGAGCTTCAGAGGCTCCATGAACTCCGTAACCAGCATCTCGCCCGCGTGCGGGATGTGCAGCCAATCCGAGGTGTCAGTGGTAGTCGACGATTTCGACATCGTAAGCATTTCCGTTGTTCCAGCGGAAACATATACGCCATTTCATGGTAATTGAAATGGAATGCTGACCGGCGCGGTCGTCTTTCAGATCATGCAGACGGTTGCTGTGCGGCAGCTTGAGATCGTCGAGGGTCTCGGCGGCGTCAATCATGTTGAGCTTCGCCAGCGCGCGCTGTTGAATGTCGGCAGGCAGTTTGCGGCTGCGTTTGCCCTGCCAGATGCATTCGGTTTCGGTGTCGGCGAAGGAGTTGATCATGGCTCTGACTCTTCGAAAACCTTAATTGACCCACAATCGAGTCGATCAATCTCGACTGCCTTGATGTAAAGTTTCTTGAAGCTTTCGAAGGTTCCGTCAGGCCAGTCTAATGGTTGGCGCAGTGCGCCTTCGCCAATCCGTTGGAAGACTTCATGGCCAATCGTTCGCATATTGAGGACGATCGATATTGCAGCGGATTGATTGTATGAACCAAATTCTAATTGACCGTCCCGAAAGGAGAATTGAGCGATTTGCTGACCGTGAAGAAAGGCTCTAAAGAAACCGAAGTTGTAGACGTAGCGCGCACAATCTCTTTCAGCGATTCCGACGACACGCAGCGCGGCAAAACCGGCAAGGTCGAAAATATCGCTGAGACGATAGTAGCTGTGTCGTTGGGTCTGCCAGAGCCGATTGCGATCAATCCAGTTTGCAACCTTCGTTTTTGGCATGCCAATGGCGGCGGCGACGTTTGTCCGACTGAATGGCAACGTCTCGGCGTGTTTGGGGGTCCACTTCATTCTGAAGGAAGTATCATCAAATTGAAGTTGCGTCAATCAAGATGACGACAGCTCAAGCCTTCCCGCCCATCCGCTTCGCCCGCATCTTCCCGAACCGCGTCTTCCTAGTCCCCGGCTTGCCCTCGTTGCTGCGCCCCACAATCGGCGCATGTCTTTGTTGGCCTACCGCTCCGCTGCTTGAGGCCCCGTCGCCTATCCCCAGTTCGTCCGCTTCCAGCCGCCGGATTTCGTCGCGCAGTCGTCCGGCTTCCTCGAACTCCAGGTTGGCGGCCGCATCGCGCATCCGTTTTTCGAGGTCTTCAATGTAGCTGCGCAGATTGTGGCCGACGAGGTTGTTGCGCGCATCGTCGCCGGTATCCACCAGCACGCTATCCTGCGCTGCGGTATGCGCGACGATATCGTGGATGTTGCGCTTGATCGACAGCGGCGTGATGCCGTGTTCCTTGTTGAACTCTTCCTGCTTCGCGCGTCGCCGGTCGGTCTCCGCGAGCGCCCGTTCCATGCTGCCGGTCACCCGGTCGGCATAGAGGATCACCCGCCCATCGACATTGCGCGCCGCGCGGCCGATGGTCTGGATCAGCGATGTTTCTGACCGCAAAAACCCTTCCTTGTCTGCGTCCAGAATGGCCACCAGCCCGCATTCGGGAATGTCCAGCCCTTCGCGCAGCAGGTTGATCCCGATCAGCACGTCATACACGCCGAGCCGCAAATCACGGATCAGCTCGATGCGCTCCAGCGTCTCGACGTCAGAGTGCATATACCGCACCCGCACCCCGGCCTCGTGCATGAATTCGGTCAGATCCTCGGCCATCCGCTTGGTCAGCGTGGTCACAAGCGTGCGATAGCCTTTCGCGGCGGTCGCTTTGCATTCGACGATGCAGTCCTGCACCTGATCTTCGACCGGGCGGATTTCTACCGGAGGATCGATCAGCCCGGTCGGGCGGATCACCTGTTCGGCAAAAACGCCGCCGGTCTGCTCCATTTCCCAATGCCCCGGCGTTGCGCTGACGGCAAAGGTTTGCGGGCGCATCGCGTCCCATTCGTTGAAGCGCAAGGGGCGGTTGTCGATGCAGCTTGGCAGGCGAAAGCCATATTCGGCCAGCGTCAGCTTGCGGCGGTGATCGCCCTTCGCCATCGCGCCGATTTGCGGCACCGTCTGGTGGCTTTCATCGACGAACAGCAACGCATTTTCAGGCAGGTATTCGAACAGAGTCGGCGGCGGTTCGCCCGGCAGCCTGCCGGTGAGGAAGCGCGAGTAGTTCTCGATCCCTGCGCAGCTGCCGGTCGCTGCGATCATCTCCAGATCGAAATGCGTGCGCTGTTCCAGCCGCTGGTGTTCAAGCAACTTGCCTTCCGATTCCAGCTCTTTCAGCCGTTCTTCCAGCTCGAATTTGATCGCATCCGCCGCCTGCTTCATCGTCGGGCCGGGCGTGACGTAGTGCGAATTGGCATAGACCCGCACCTTCTCAAGGCTCGCGCCTTTGGTGCCAGTCAGCGGATCAAATTCGGCAATGCCTTCGATCTCGTCGCCGAAAAAGCTGACCCGCCAGGCCATGTCCTCATAATGCGAGGGGAAGATTTCCAAGCTGTCGCCGCGCACACGAAAGGTGCCGCGGGTGAAGGCGGCATCATTGCGTTTATATTGCAATGCCACGAGCTTGCGGATCAAATCGCGCTGATCGACGCTTTCCCCCGCCTTGATGTCGAAAATCATCGCCGAGTAGGTTTCGACGCTGCCGATGCCATACAGGCACGAAACCGAAGCGACGATGATAACGTCATCGCGTTCGAGCAGTGACCGCGTGGCCGAATGGCGCATCCGGTCGATCGCCTCGTTTACCGAGGATTCTTTCTCAATATAGGTGTCGGAACGCGGTACGTAGGCTTCGGGCTGGTAGTAATCGTAGTAGCTGACGAAATATTCGACCGCGTTTTCGGGAAAGAAGCTCTTGAATTCGCCGTAAAGCTGCGCGGCGAGGATCTTGTTCGGCGCAAGGATCAGCGCCGGGCGTTGCAGCGTTTCGATCACCTTGGCCATGGTGAAGGTCTTGCCGCTACCGGTAACGCCCAGCAGCACCTGCGTTTTTTCCCCCGCCAGCGCGCTTTGCGTCAGTTCGGCAATCGCGGTCGGCTGATCGCCGGCCGGTTCGTATTCGGACACCAGTTTGAACGGGATGCCGCCCATCGACTTGTCGGGGCGGGCGGGGCGGTGGGGGGTGAAGTCCGCGCCCGTGTCGGGCTCGTCCAACCCCCTGCGGATCACGAGTTCGGCCATGCATCGCCATATGCGGCGTTGCGCGGCGGTTGTGAAGGGCCGCGCGGCTGGGCGCGTGCGCAATTTTGAAGGGTCGACGCGGATGAATTGTGACATTTCAGCGAAGGTTCATCCGCCGCGTGGCTTTACCGCGCTTATGGCTCCTTTGCGCTTCGTTCCTGAAATGCCTCGCCTTCCCGGCCCGTGGGTGGCAGCCGCCGTTGCTGTCCGGGCTGAAGCGCGGGAGGCCTATGCGGCCAGCGCCTTTGCACGGCGCGTGGCGCTGGCGCGTGAAGTCATTCCGGAAGAACACGAAGCGGGCAAGCCGCGGCTGGTGCGGATGCTGGCAGAGGCTGACATCCTGCTTGAACCGCTGCGCCGCCCCCGGCGCACACTGGAAATCGCGCCCAGCGCCAACCCGCAGACGGCGATGATCCTACCCGGTTTCGGCACGCGTCCGGGCCGGATGCGCTATCTCGCGCGGCAGCTTGAGGCGGCAGGCCACGTTGCCAAACGCTGGGGGCAGGGCCGCAATTGGGGGCCGGATCAACAGCGATTTGAACTGTTGGAGGCGCGGCTGCTTGATCTGCACGCGCGCCACGGGCGCAAGGTGGTGTTGATCGGCTGGAGCCTG
>PHEL01000094.1 GCA_002842925.1 Alphaproteobacteria bacterium HGW-Alphaproteobacteria-14 | reverse complement strand
GCTCCTTGCAACAGGCCTGATCGGGGGAATTATCATGGCATTCTGGCTCGCACGCGAACGCCGCGCGCAGGAAAGCAGCTTTATCCAGCGGTTCGACCCACGGTTCTGGACAGTCAATTTCCCCCGGCCTGCGATGGCTTCGGTGGTGACGATCGCACCCGATGCGCTACGGGTGGATGTTGAACTGCACCACGCGGGCGAACTGGTCGGGCTGATCTGGGACAGCGTCGACACGCTCGATCACCCCCTGCTCGCCTACGAAACCGATCGCGATTATGCGCATACGACGCTCAGTTTTCGCTGGCAGTCCGAAGGCGTGATCGCGCTTGATCTGCCCAACGGACCAACGCTGACGATCGAAGGGCGCGATGCCGCCGGTACGCCCCGGACGTGGTTTGTAAGGCTGTGGAATTATGCGCAAGGCACCCCCACCGATGCCCGCATAACCCTGCCGTTCTCCGATCTTCAAGCGGGCTTTGGCCTGCCGGGCGAGCCTGTCCACCCCGGCGACATCGACCGCATGTTCATCTCGCTGGTCGCACCCGGCCACATTCCAGGTAGCACCGCACCGCTGCCCGCGCGTTTCAACGGTTCGGTGACCATGTCCGAAATCGTCGCCGACGGTGCCCGCGCCATGCTGGAGGTCGGCGATGTGCTGCTGCCGCCGCATGGCACAAGAATCGCGACGGCCTACGACGATGCCTTCAACCAGACCCCGGCCCGTCTGCTGCGCGCAGTGACCGGTCTCGGCTATCGTTCTGACCTCATCCACTATGTCGGCATGAGTCATTTCATGCGGCTCACGCAGCAGCCGGCTGGCAAGGTCAAGGTGACAACCGCAGGGGAGCTTAGTGCGCCAGCGGTTGCCTGGCACCGCAATTACTTCGAGCTTGCACTGGCCGGGAGCTTCGAAGTCATCGCCTCGCTCTCGTATGAGTTATTCGATGCCTATTGCCCGGATGCCTGGAAGCAGCGAACCGCGAGCGGTGCGCCTGCGCTGACCGGATGGGTGCCACCATCAACCTTGTTGTCTCCGGCAAATGCGCAAGCGATGGCATGGCTGACGAAAGTGGCCAGCGACATCGTGGCGCTGCTCAGGCAAGCAGGTCTGCCGGTTCGCTTTCAGATCGGCGAGCCGTGGTGGTGGGTAACATCAGCAGGAGAAATCTGCCTGTATGATGACGCAGCAAAGGCAGCATTTGGCGGCACGCCGCCGGTAATAACCGATGTCGGCGGCCCGCTGACCTTCGCGCAAACCGCCTTGCTCGATGATGCAGGCGTGCTGCTGGCGCAATCGACGGCGAATTTGACCGCCACCGTTCGCAATGCCGCGCAGGGGCCGTCAGAGGTGCTGCTTTTGACATTCACGCCGACCATTCTCGACCCGAACAGGCCTGAACTGTTTCGGGCGAACCTGCCATCCGGCTGGGCGGCACCGGCGTTCGACCGGCTGCAAATCGAAGACTACGACTGGCTGACCAGCGGAGCGGATGCGGCGCGGCGGGCGGCCTATGCCTTTGTCGATTCCTGGCTCGGCTACCCGCCGGCCCTTCAGGACTATCTCGCCGGTTTCGTGCTCGATCCTGCCGATTCCGAACTTTTCTGGCTGCGGATCGACAACGGGCTCGATGAAGCAGCCGAGCGCAACATCGCCCGCCGCTATGTCTGGGCGCTGCCGCAGGTCAACCGCGATGGCTACACCCGCCTCGCCCCATCCCCGGAGCAAGCCATGGACCCGTTCGACAACGTTCTTTACCCCTTCGCGCTGGGGCGCAATGCCTCGGTCGCACCGGAATTCTCGACCTCGATTGCAGTGACTGCGTCGGGCCATGAACGGCGCAATTCCTTGTGGTCGGATGCGCGGCTGCATTTCGATGTCGGCCCCGGTATTCGGTCAGAGGCGGAATTGTCCGAACTCGTCGCCTTCTTCCGCGCCCGGCGCGGTCCAGCGCGCGGATTCCGCATCATGGATCCGTTCGATCACAGCTCCAACGCGATGATCGGCACGCCTACGATGGTAGATCAGTTGATCGGGATTGGTGACGGCGCCACTGCGGATTTCCAGCTGATCAAGTCCTATGGAACAGTCGATCCGCAAGTGCGACCAATCACCCGGCCTCGTCCGGAAACGCTGCTGGTCAGCATCGGCGGCGGCGCGACCACTGGCTGGACTCTGGGCGAGAAAGGCGTGCTACGTTTCCTCGTCGCACCACCCGCCGGGGCAGAGGTGCGTGCTGGGTTCCTGTTCGATGTACCGGTGCGGTTTGCAGAAGACCGGCTTGACGTTTCAGCGGTCAACTTCGCTGCCGGGGAGGCGCCATCAATCCCGCTGATCGAACTGCGGGAGACGGCCTGATGCGGGTATTCTTCGACCGCGAGCTTGATACGGTCGCGACCTTCTGGCGCATTTATCGCCGTGATGGGGCCGCACTCGCCTTTACCAGCCACGACCGCGATCTGACCTTCGGCGGCATAACCCACCGCGCCGCGCCCGGCATGATCCCTGCCGCAATTCGCCTCACGGTAGAACTCAGCAATGACAGCGCCGAAGCACAAGGGGCACTGCACCATGATTCGATCCGCGCAGACGAGCTTGCCGCCGGCCTGTTCGATGAAGCCGCGATCGAAATCGGCGCGGTCGACTGGACGACGCTTGATCATTCCACTCTCTATTCAGGGCAAATTGGCCGGATCGACGACAATCAAACGCAGTTCACCGCCGAACTGCGATCAAACAAAAGCCTGCTCGAACGCGACCTGGTGCCGCGCACCAGCCCGACCTGCCGGGCCGAGTTCTGTGGCCGGGGATGCGGGCTTTCGGCGGTGGGTTTCACCACCTTCCGCTTGCTTGATGCGATTGACCCCGAATCGAACCGGGTGCGCTTTGCTGGCCTGATCGGGGAAAATTACGTCGACGGCAGATTGCGATTCCTGTCTGGGCCGCAGACTGGCCTTGGTTTCGGTATCATCGATGCGGTTGCGGACTGGCTCACACTCGATCGGCCGCTGGTGGCGGGAACCGCTACCGGCACCCGCGCTGAACTGCGCGAAGGATGCGATCATACCTTTGCCACCTGCGCGGGCCGGTTTGCCAATAGCATCAACTTCCGCGGTGAACCGTTCCTGCCGGGCAATGATCTGCTGTCGCGTTACGGCCAATCATGAACGGGCATGCCAGCGCAAGGCAAGGTGCGGCGCTGGTCGCTGCGGCAGCAACGCTAGCCGGCAGCCCGTTCCGGCTTCACGGACGCGACCCTGCAACCGGTCTCGATTGCGTCGGACTGGTGGTCGCAGCGCTATCCGCCACCGGAGCAACTCCGCGCGCGCCCAAAGGTTACGGCTTGCGCAACCTGTCGGTGGACCATTGGCTGCATTTTGCCGACCGATCGGGGCTGACTGCGTCGCCTGGCCCAATCCTCGCAGACGATGTGTTATTGATCGCGCTCAGCCATTGCCAGCATCATCTGGCCATCGCCGCGAGCGCGGCCAGCATCATTCATGCCCATGCCGGGTTGCGACAAGTGGTGCGGCAACCGCTTGATCCCGCTTGGCGGCTCCACATCAAGTGGCACCTCGCACAACAAATGGAAGGCTGATTTCATGGCAACATTGGTGCTTACAGCCATCGGGACCGCAGTTGGCGGGCCGATTGGCGGATCGATTGGCGCGTTGGTCGGTCAGCAGATAGACGGGCGCATTTTTGGCGGCGGCACCCGCCAAGGGCCCCGTCTGCGCGAAGTGACAATCAGCACGTCGAGCGATGGCCAGCCGATCGCACGCCACTTCGGGCGGATGCGAGTGCCCGGTTCGGTGATCTGGTCGACCGACCTGATTGAAAACAGGCGCAAGGAAAAGGGGCGCAAGGGCCAGCCATCGACTGTGACTTTCTCCTACACTGCCTCCTTCGCGGTTGCATTGTCCAGCACCCCGATTGCGCGGCTTGGGAGGGTCTGGGCCGATGGCAACCTGCTGCGCGGAAGTCTTGGCGACCTCAAGGCAGGCGGGAGCCTGCGCATCTACTGCGGCCACGGCGATGATCAGGTTGATCCGCTGATCGCTGCCGCCAAAAACGGTCAGGTGCCAGCCTTCCGCGACTGCGCCTATGTGGTGTTCGAAGATCTAGAACTGGGAGATTTTGGCAACCGTATCCCGGCACTTAGCTTCGAAATCTTTGCCGAAGGGGGCGATGACACGGTCTCTCTTGAACGGTTGGTGCCTGGTGCCGTGCCGGCTTCGACGCCGGTCATACTGGCCCACGCCCGGGGTTTTGCCGATGAAGGCGGACCGCTTGCCGCAAGTTTGGCAGCGATTGATCAGGTCATCCCGCTGATCTGCACATCGGGCAAAGGTGGCCCGATCATTGCCCCTCGGACGACTCCCGATGGCGAAATCATCGCTCTGCCCGCCCAACTCGCGCTGCGCGACAATGGCCAAGACGAAGCCCGGCACAAGCAGCGCTCAGGTGTCCCGACCCAGGAACCGGCGGCGCTGCGCTATTACGATGAAGATCGCGATTATCAGCCGGGCGTGCAGCGCGCGATCGGCACGCGGCGGGTGGGCCGCGAATTGATGGTTGATCTGCCCGCCACCATGAACGCGAGCGGAGCACGGCAGCTGGCCAATGACAGTGCCAATCGTGCACGCTGGCAGCACGAAACGGTGGTTTGGCGCACCAGCGAAATCGACCCGCGCCTATCCCCCGGCACCATCGTGCGCATTCCCGATGCTCCCGGATACTGGTTGTTGCGCACTTGGGAATGGCACGACCGCGGGATTGAGCTCGAATTGGAAAGGCTCGCACCCGGTCTCACAACGGCCCGCATCAGCGATCCCGGCGAGCCTTTGCCGCCGTCAGATCTGGTAATCCCGGATACGACGCTGGCCGCAATAGAAGTTCCGGCAGACGGCAATACCAATCCCGCTGCATCGCTGATTTTCGCAGCCGTTTCGGCCGAAAACAATGCTTGGCGCGGCGCCGCACTGTTTGCCGTTCAAGGCACCGCGATGGTCGATCTGGGCACCAGCGGATCACAGCGCGCCATTATTGGCACCCTTTTCGAACCACTGCCCCCTTCGCGGGCTTCGCTGTTCGAGCCAGAGGCCAAAGCCGTAATCGATCTTGTCGCAGACGATATCGCTTTTACCGAAACAAACATTGATGGCCTTGCCGCAGGGGCCAACCGTTTGCTGGTCGGCAGCGAAGTCATCCAGTTTGCGCGGGCTGTCCCCATGGGCAACCGTCGGTGGGAATTGTCGGGGTTGCTGCGCGGGCGTGGCGGCACTGAGCATTTCGCGGCGCAGGGCCATCCTGCGCAAACCCTCGCCGTGCTGCTTGATGATAGTCTGGTCGCGCTCGATCAGGAGCTTGTCCCACCGCTGCCGACCACGCGAATCGCGGCAATCGGGAGAGGCGATACCGAAACGGTGCTCGCCCCACTTGCCAACCCTGGCCTTTCGCGCCGTCCACCGTGCCCGGTTCACCCGCGTCGGCGGATCGATCCTGACCAGACCCGGCATTTCAGTTGGACCCGGCGCGCACGCGGGCAATGGCGCTGGGACAATGCGGTTGAGGTGCCACTGGTCGAAGAACGCGAGCTTTATCAAATCGGCTACGGCCCGACCGCCGCGCCGTATGTCACATGGACGCGTAGCGAGCCGTGGCTGTCGCTGACACAGCCAGAAATTGCGAACCTGCGGGACACGCATGGCAATGCCGATCTGTGGGTCATGCAGGTCGGAACATTCGACCGCTCACCGGCGGTGTTGCTCGCATCGCTTTAACCAAGCTTAGGAGTTCTGCATGTCCGAACCTGTTACCTTCACCTCCTCCACGCCCAACATCGGCTTGCCATTGTTAATCGCAGGCCAGGCCCAAAAGGAATTTTTCCTCAATCAATCTCTTGTTATCATTGATTCATTGTACCGAGGCTCCGTGATAGCTTCGCAGCCTGCGCCTCCGAGCAATGCCGACGAAGGCGATTGCTTCCGTGTCACTGCCCCGGCATCGCTGGGGTGGGAGGATTGCGAGGATCACATTGCCATTCGGATTGGCGGCAGCTGGCATTTCATTGCACCACGCGAAGGCATGTTCCTGTTTGACAGCGCGGCAGATCAGTTCCTGCTTTACCAATCAGGTTGGCGGGTCGCATCTACACCTGCGATCCCAGATTCCGGCGCCGTAATTGATGCCGAAGCGCGCGCCGCGATCAGTGAGTTGATCGAAGCACTGCGCGACATCGGGATTTTTGCGCCCGTGTCCAACTGAAATGATCGCTGATCACCCGCCGAACATGGTTGCATTTTTCGGTGAGGCCCTGCCATCGCGACATTCTTGCAACACCCTCGTGCGATTGATGGCTTGCCTCAGGCATGGGGAAAAGTTAGAGAACGTCTGTGCCTCAAGTCTAATATAAAAGGGGAATCTGAGTATGCGCAAACTCGTCATTGGAATGGCAATGGCTTCGACCGCGCTGACAACGCCTGCCATGGCCCGCGACGGCCAGTGGTACATCCAGGGCGATGCTGGTGCCATGATCGTCGAAGACCAGGATCTTGATGTGAACGGCGTCCGCGACAATGCGTCGGTCGGCTATGATACTGGTTTTGATTTTGGTGCCGCAGTTGGCTACGATTTCGGGGTTTTCCGCCTCGAAGCCGAAACCAGCTATCGTGCCGCAATCGATCCGGAAGATGTTACCGCCGGTAGCCAGGGCCTTGCGCTCTTCCCTCCCACCGTGCCCACCTTCAATGGGAAGCGTAGTGCGTTTGGGGAAATGAACGCACTCAGTTTCATGTTGAACGGCCTGGTAGATTTCGGCGACGACGATAGTCTTCAGGCATTTTTCGGCGGCGGTATCGGTGTTGCCCGCGTCGACATGGACGCCAGCGTGGATGACCGCGGCCCCGGTGTCTGGAATGACTCCGATACGGGTTTGGCTTGGCAAATTCTTGCAGGTGTTCGTGCTCCAATCAGCGATTCGTGGGATATTGGTCTGAAGTATCGTTACTTCAATGCGCCCGACCTAACCCTTGTCGACCCGTTGGGGCGCACCCTCGACACCGAACTTGTCACGCACTCCTTGATGGGTTCGATCACCTACAACTTCGGTGGTGAAAAGCCTGTTGCAGCGCCGGTGGCAGCACCGCCGCCGCCTCCACCGCCGCCGCCTCCCCCGCCACCACCGCCGCCGCCACCACCGGTGCCGTGCAACACGGGTCCGTACATCGTGTTCTTCGACTTTGATAAGTCGGACATCACTGCAGAGGCTGCGACCATCCTCAACAGCGCCGTCACCGCCTACGCCAATTGTGGTTCGGCTAACGTGATGCTGGCAGGTCACACTGACCGTGCGGGTAGCGTCAAGTACAACATTGGTCTGGCTGAACGTCGTAACGCATCGGTTCGCAGCTACCTGAACGGTCGCGGGATCCCTGATGGCCGCATCACGGGTGAAGCGTTTGGCGAATCTCAGCCGCGTGTTCCCACCGCCGACGGTGTGCGCGAAGCGCAGAACCGCCGCGTGGAAGTGACCTATGGTCCGGGTTCGGGCATGTAAGTCACCCCACCAAGGGTATTGAAGGGGCCGGAGCAATCCGGCCCCTTTTTTGTTGAAAGCTCGTTAAATAAAATTCGTTGAAGTGGCGAAACCTTGCGCACTCACAGTCGCCATAGCGATATCCCGCCTTGTGCTGACATCGCAAATCCATTCAGGTGAGCGCTGTGTGGTCAAGTGACCGGCGGCGGCTCAACGCAATCAGCGCCATCCCCGCAACGATCACACGACTAACCTGCCTTCCACTCAACGCTTTTGCTTCCAGTAGAAGTGCATGAATTCCAGCATTCTCAATCCAGGTGGAGGCAGTTGCCAATTCAGAAAATACGGTGTCCTGAACGCATTGAGTGTTGAGTCTGGAGAAATCAGCGTAGAATTTTTCGCAGGTTTTCGGTCATCCCGGTTCACCGTTTTTAGAGTCTCACTTCTGGGAGGAACCCCTCCGACTTCAGTTGGATACTGGCTTCAGCCACAGACTCGGTGTGTAGCCTGTAACCTCGGAGAAAACGG
>PHEL01000093.1 GCA_002842925.1 Alphaproteobacteria bacterium HGW-Alphaproteobacteria-14 | reverse complement strand
TGGTGGCGCTGGGTGCAGAGGTGCGCTGGGCGACCTGCAATATCTATTCAACGCAGGATCACGCGGCCGCCGCGATTGCCGAGAGCGGGATTCCCGTGTTTGCGATCAAGGGTGAGACGCTGGGCGAATACTGGGATTATGTCGGCCGGATCTTCGATTGGTCGACCGAGGCTGATCCTGATCTTACCTGCAATCTGATCCTGGATGATGGCGGCGATGCGACCATGTTCGTGCTGTGGGGGGCGCGGATTGAAGCAGGTGAGGAACTGCCTGCTCCCGCCAACGCCGAAGAAATCGAATTTCAGCGCGCATTAAAGGCATTTGTCGCGGCCAGGCCCGGCTATCTCACCAAGTCGGTGAAGGCGATCAAAGGCGTGTCGGAAGAAACCACCACCGGGGTGATGCGGCTGTATCAAATTGCCAAGCAGGGCAAGCTGCCGTTCCCGGCGATCAACGTTAACGACAGCGTTACCAAGTCGAAGTTCGACAATCTGTATGGCTGCAAGGAATCGCTGGTTGACGCGATCCGCCGCGCGACTGACGTGATGCTGGCGGGCAAGGTCGCTTGCGTCGCGGGCTATGGCGACGTTGGCAAGGGTTCGGCGGCAAGCCTGCGCAATGGCGGCGCGCGTGTTATGGTTACGGAAATCGATCCGATCTGCGCTTTGCAGGCGGCGATGGACGGGTTCGAGGTTGTCAGGATGGAAGACGCGGTCAAGCACGCCGACATCTTCGTGACCGCCACCGGCAATGAAGACGTGATTACCGCCGAACACATGGAGGCGATGAAGCCGATGGCGATCGTCTGCAACATCGGTCACTTCGACAGCGAGATTCAGATCAGCGCGCTGTCGAATTACGACTGGCGCGAAGTCAAGGAAGGCACCGATCTTGTGACTTTCCCCGATGGCAAGTCGATCATTATCCTTGCCAAGGGCCGTCTGGTAAACCTCGGCTGCGCCACCGGCCATCCGAGTTTTGTGATGAGCGCGAGCTTCACCAACCAGACCCTCGCCCAGATCGAGCTGTTCACCAAGGCGGACGAATACGACAACGACGTTTATGTTCTGCCCAAACATCTCGATGAAAAGGTGGCGGCGTTGCATCTGGACAAGCTGGGCGTGAAGCTCAGCCAGCTTAGCAACAAGCAGGCCGATTATATTGGTGTGCCGCAGGCTGGCCCGTTCAAGCCTGACCATTACCGCTATTAATCGCGTAAATCCGTCCGTCCCGCCCCGTTTTGTCACGGGGTTGGGGGCGGATGGGGTCATCCCCGTTGCGCTGAGGCGCAGGCGCGCATAGCGAAGGGGCAATGGACATCTCGCCTGTCTCGCTTGTGCTGATTGCGCTGGTGCTCGCCGCTTGGGCGGTTGGCGCAGCGGTGGTCATCATCCGTGCCAGCCAGGGCATGAAGCGCGCGAGGGCGCTCAAGACCAGCCTCAAACGGATGCAGGCGCTGCTCGATGTCGCGCCTACGCTGCCGCTGCTGGTGCGAGTCGACGGGCGGATTGAAGCGCCCGACAAGCTGGCCCGGTTGCTGGGCCTTGCAGCGATGCCGAAATATCTCAGCGAATTGGCGACCGAGGGCAAGGCGAGCAAGGGCGGCGGGCTATCCCGCGATCAAGTCGACCAATTATGGGCGCGGGTGCAGGCGACGCAGAAAAGCGCCGCGCCGTTTCGCATGGCAATCAACCTGCCCGGTTCGCAGCGCAGCCTTGCGCTGCACGGCACGCTCGCCGATCCGCAGGTTTCGCCGGGCGGGGCGGCGCTGGTGTGGGTCTTCGACTTCACCGAAAGCCACGGCGAACTGGCCCGCCTGCGCGCGGCTGCGGCTCGGGCGACCGGGGATTTTGCCGCATTGGTAGGCCTGATCGAAGCGGCACCAATGCCGATGTGGTTCAGGGGCAGCGATCTGACCTTGCAGCTCGTCAATCAGGCCTATGTGGACGCAGTGGGCGCGGGCAGCGCTGCGGAAGTGGTGGACAGCCAGATCGAACTGCTCGAACCCGATGACGCATTCTCCCCCGCCGATATCGCGCGCAACGCACTTCAAAATCAGAATAAATCCGAGCGGGTTGTCGCTGCCACGATCCATGGTGCGCGTCGCACCTTGCGGGTCAGCGATCTGCCATTGGGGCAGGAAGGCGTGGCAGGCTACGCCATCGACATCGAAGAGCAACAGCAAGTCGCGCGCGAATTTCGGGCGTTTCGCGATGCCCAGCGGGTGATGCTGGATCAGCTATCAGTCGGCGTGGCGCAGTTCGACCCGGAAGAGCGTCTGATATTCGCAAACCGCCCATTCCGGCGGTTGTTCGCGTTGACGGAAGAGGCAATTTCGGAGCGCACTGCGTTTGACCGCTTCCTTTCCGATGCGCGCGAAGGCGGGCGCACGCCCGAAGTGCGCGATTTCCCTGAATGGCGGCGAGAACGCGCAGCATGGTTCGGCGCGCGCGGGACGCAGGAGGAGGCTTGGCCGTTGCCCGGTGGCACGCACCTGCGGGTGGTGGCGCAACCGATGCCCGATGGTGGGTTGGTGCTGATCACCGAAGACCGCACTGAAAGTCTGGCGCTGTCCGCTGGGCGCGATACGTTGCTGCGCACCCGCACAGCGACGCTCGATAGCCTGTTTGAAGCGCTGGCAATTTTCTCGCCTGATGGGTCGGTGCAGTTGTGGAACCGTAGTTTTGCCGGAACGTGGGGCCTCACCCCCGAATTGCTCGATCAGCACCCCAGCGCGGATGAATTGCTGAGCGCTATTGGACGCAATCTGGCGCGACCGGACGAGGTGGCGCTGATTGGTGCGGCGGTGCGTGCGGCGACATTGGACCGACGCGAAAAGGGCGGGCAGGTTGATCTTGCCGATGGGCGCAGCCTGCGGTTTGCCGGGATTCCGCTGCCTGATGGCAATGGGCTTCTGACAGTGCTCGATATCACAGCCTCGCAAAAGGCAGAGCAGGCTCTGCGCGAACGCGCCGAGGCACTGGAAGAGGCCGACGCGGTCAAGGCCCGGTTCCTCGCCAATATGTCCTACGAATTCCGCACCCCTCTGACCACGATTGGCGGCTATGCCGAACTGCTGAAAAGCGGCGTGGCTGAAGGGCCGGAACAGGCTGGCGAATATGTCGATGCGATCCTGAGCGCAGTCGCGCGCCTTACCGAGCAGGTCGAAAATGTGCTCGATCTGTCGCAGAGCGAGGCGGGCCTGCTGCCGATCAGCAAGGAACCGGTCGATCTGCTCGATTTCCTCACTGCGCTGGTGCGCGAACGCGAACAGGCGATCATTGCCGCGGGCTTGAGCCTTGATCTCAAAGGCCGCCGGAGCCGGGTGGTGGATGCTGATCCACGCCAGTTGGGTCGGGCGGTCGGCAATCTCCTGGAGAACGCCATCATTGGCACGCCCGAAGGTGGCCGAATCGTTATCGAATTGCACAAGGCGCCCGATGGATCGGATTGGGGTGTCGAAATCAGTATCGCCGATAATGGCCGGGGCATGTCGTCACGCGAACTCGCGCTGGCGCAGGGCGGGGTGAGGCCGGGCAAGGACGGCGCACCCGAACGCCGCACCGGGCTGGGCATTCCGCTGGCGCGGCAGTTGATCGAAGCGCATGATGGCACGCTCGATATTGCCAGCCGCAAGGGCGCAGGCACCACCGCGACGATCCGCCTGCCGTGAACGAAATGCGCACGAACCTGCCCGATCTGGCGGCGATGGAGCATTACGGTGCGGCGATTGCGGCGCGGCTGCGCGCGGGCGATGTGGTGGCGCTGACCGGCGGTTTGGGGGCAGGCAAGACCACGCTGGCGCGCGCAATTCTGGCGGCGCTGGGCCATGCGGGCGAAGTGCCGTCCCCGACCTTCACGATCATCGAAACCTATGACCCACCGCCGCTTCGCCTGCCTGTCGTCCATGCCGACTTTTACCGTCTGGAACACCCGGACGAGCTCCTAGAGATCGGGCTGGATGATTACCGCGATGGCGCGGCGCTGCTGGCAGAATGGCCCGATCACGTGGGCGGGTTTGACCGCGAAGCGGGCTGTCTTTCGATCACCCTGGAATTGGTGGGGGAAAGCAGCGCGGAAGGGCGGATTGCGATTGCCCGCGGCGGCGCGGATTGGGTAGGGCGGATGCCATGAGCATGCTTCCCCCCGGTCTTGCCGAATTTGTAAACCATGCCGGTTGGGGCGAGGCTGACATCGCGCCATTACCCGGCGACGCATCGTTCCGTCGCTACTTTCGGCTCGTTCGGAGTGGCGAATCGGCGATGCTGATGCACGCCCCTCCGCCGCATGAAGACCCTGCACCGTTCCTGCACGTCGCGCATTGGCTCAATGAAAACGGGATGCGCGGGCCAGCGATCCTTGCGCAAGACGCGGCCAAAGGCTGGGTGCTGACCGAGGATTTCGGCAATGACCGGATGCGTGACTGGCTTGATCTGAACCCGACGGATGAACAGGCGGCCTATGCGGCGGCGGTCGATGCGCTGGTTTCGCTCCACCGCCTGCCACCGGGGCCATTTCCGGCCTATGACATGGCGACCTATGCACGCGAAGCGGCGCTGCTGACCGAATGGTATTGCCCGGCCCAGGGGTTGGATGTGGATGCGGCAGGCTATGCTGCTGCGTGGGAGGAAGCGCTCGCCCCTTTGCTGGAACGCCAGAACCCCGGCGTCACCGTGCTGCGCGATTACCATGCCGAGAATATCATGCTGCTGGGCGGACAAGCGCGAGCGCCGCAAGGGTTGATTGATTTTCAGGACGCGCTGGTCGGCCACCCGGCTTATGATCTTGTTTCGCTCTTACAGGACGCGCGGCGTGATGTGTCAGAGGTGTTGGAGCGGGCGATGCTCGCGCATTATTGTGCTGGTGCCGGAATTAGCGGTGATGATTTTCTGGCAGACTACGCGCGGCTCGGTGCGCAGCGCAACGCCAAGATTGCCGGCATCTTCACCCGGCTTGACCGGCGCGATGGCAAGCCCAAATACCTCACCATGATCCCGCGCGTCTGGGCGGCGATGGAGCGTGATCTGGCACACTCCGCGCTGGCTCCTGTCGCGCGCTGGTTCGATGCCAATATCCCGGCGGCATTGCGCGCTGCCAATGGGGCATTCGCCATATGAGCGCACAACCGCTCGCTTCCGATACTGCGATGATCCTTGCTGCAGGGTTGGGCAAGCGGATGCGCCCGCTCACCGCGTCGCAGCCCAAACCGCTGGTGCGGGTTGCGGGCAAGGCCTTGATTGACCACGCGCTCGATCGGCTGGCCGATGCCGGGGTCGCGCGCGCGGTGGTGAATGTGCATTACCTCGCCGATGCACTGGAGGCGCATGTGCTTGCTCGCAGCGCGCCGCAGGTGACCGTCTCGGATGAACGCGCGATCTTGCTTGAAACCGGGGGCGGGATGGCAAAGGCGTTGCCGCGCCTGCCCGACCCGTTCTTTGCGTTGAACGCTGACAATATCTGGCTCGACGGGCCGAAAAGCGCGTTTCACGACCTGTCGTCGCGCTGGGATCCGGACGCGATGGACGCGCTGCTTCTGGTGGTGCCTCATGCGCGCGCGGCGAATTTCAACGGGCCGGGCGATTTCCATATGGATCCGCTGGGCAGGCTGTCGCGCCGTCTGGATGGCCGGATAGCGCCGTTCATCTATACCGGTATCCAACTGGTATCGCACCGCTTGATGCGCGATGCGCCAGAGGGGCCGTTCGGGACAATGCAATTGTGGGAACGCGCGATCAAAGAAGGGCGGCTTTACGGCCTGCCCTTCACCGGGTTGTGGTTCGAGGTTGGCACTCCGCAAGCGATCCGTCCGACTGAGGAGGTATTGCAGGGTGGCTGAGCCGCGCCGCACCGGGCCGCTGGTTTATTCCATCGCCGCGCATCGCGGCTTTGCCGATGCGCTGGTCGCAGGTCTGGTGCCGCGTTACCGCGAACCGGGTTTTGGGCTGGCCCGTCTTACTCTGCTGGTGCCGAGCAGCCGCGCCGCACGCACCCTGTCAGAGGCTTTTATCCGCCATGCCGGAGAAATGGGCGAAAGCGGACTGTTGATGCCGCGCATGATCGCGGTGGGTGATCTTGACCTTGACGAAAAACTGGGCACGGCGCTCGATCCGCTGGGTGCGGCCGACATCCCGCCTGCCTGCGATCCCGTGCGTCGCTGGCTCGCGCTGGATCGTCTGATCGCCGAGGAGCGCGTGAGCGAGGGCATGGAGCCGCTGCCGGGCCGCGCGCGGCTCAATCTGGCGCGTGAAATGGCGCGGGCGATGGATCGGTTGCTGGTCGAGGAAAAAGGGGCCGCCGATCTTCTCAGCGAACCAGTACTGAACAGCGTATCGGGTGTCGCGAGCCATTGGGAGCGTGCCATTCGCCTGTTCGCGCGGGTCAATGTTCGCTGGCAGTCGGAATTGGATGCGCGCGGCGAAGTGGATGCCGCAACCCGGCGCAACCTGCTGTTCGATCGCGCCGCCCGCCGGTGGAGAGAGGCGCCGCCACCGTTTCCGATTGTCGCGGCGGGGGTCACGAGCGCCTCACCCGCGCTTGCACGGTTGCTGAAAGTCGTCGCCGACATGCCCCATGGCGCGGTGGTGCTGCCCGATCTTGATCTGGCGATGGACGATGCCGCCTGGGATGAGCTTGGCCGTGCAGGTGCAGCGGATGAACCCGGCGGGGCGGTATTCGGTGCGGATGATGCGCTGTCGCATCCGCAGTACCACCTCAAACTGCTCTTGAACCGCATGGGAGTGAACCGCGCAGAGGTGCAGCAATGGCATCGGCGCGGGATTGCTGCGGCAGAGCCCGCGCGCAGCCGGGCGATCTCATCCCTGTTCCTGCCCCCGCGTGCGAGCCGTTCGTGGGCGGCGTTAAAGCCGGATCAGCGGCGCTTGGCGGGCGTTCGCTTGCTGACCAGCGCGACTATCGAAATCGAAGCGCAGGCGATTGCGCTGATGGTGCGTGAGCGGCTTGAACAACCCGAACAGCGGATCGCGATCGTCACCGCCGATCGCGGCCTTGCCCGGCGGGTGGTGCAGCATCTGGCGCGCTGGAACATCATGGCCGATGATAGCGCTGGGCAGCCTTTGGCGCTGACTCCGGCGGGCCGATTGCTGGGCCTGCTCGCGGAAATCGCCGCGCATGGGGCCGATCCCGGCAATCTGGTCGCTGCGTTCGGACACCCATTGGTGCGCGGCAGCGATGGCGAAGCGCGGCAGGCGTGGCTCACGGGGTTGCGCGCGTTTGACCGGCAATTGCGCGGGCCGTCCCCTGCGCCGGGAATGGAGCCGCTGCGCAAAGCGGCAGCCAAGGCGGGAGCGGCAGCATGGTGGGCCGAGGCTGAGGGGTTGATCGCGCCGCTTGCCGATTGGCCGGAGCAGATCGGGCTGGCCGATGCGCTCGGAAACCTCGCCGCCGTTTGCGAAGCCTTTGCCGGGCCATCAGCTTGGGAGCGCGAGGATGGACGGGCGCTCGGCACGATGATCGAGGAATTGCGCGGTCACGCCGAAGCGCTCGGCACTGTGATCGAAAGCGCCGATATCGCGGGCATCCTGCGCGACGCAATGGATGAAGTCGCCGTGCGCCCCGGTTATGGTGGGCACCCACGAGTTGCGATTTACGGCTTGCTCGAAGCGCGCATGGCGCGGGCCGATTGGGTGATCTGCGCAGGGCTGAACGAAGGCAGCTGGCCGCAACCGCCCGCTGCTGATCCCTTGCTCGCCCCTGCAATCTTGCGTGCGCTTGGCGTGCCGGGAGCAGAGTTCAGGATCGGGCTGTCCGCACACGATCTGGCCGGGGCAATGGGCGCGCCGCAGGTGGTGCTCAGCCGGGCATTGCGTGACGCCGAAGGGCCGACGCTGCCCTCACGCTTTCGGCTGCGGGTAGAGGCGCTGCTGGGCGATGATCTGGCGCGCGAACACTGCGAAAACGCAATCCCGGCGCTGTTGCCGCACCTCGACCGTGAACGTGGGCGAGCCGTGGCCTATCCGCGCCCTGCGCCCGACCCTGCGCCGGCCTTGCGCAATGTGCCGATCAAGGTGACCGCACTCGACCGGCTGCTGGGCAGATGCAGCCGCTCGCCGCTGATCCGTTCAGCGATCCGGCGCTGCGCGGGACGTTGGTTCATGATATTCTGGAAAAATGGCATCACGCCCGCGTGGTTGACCCGGCGTTGGCGATTGCGCCATTTGCCGCCGCGCAGTTCGCCGCCGAACAGGTGCACCCGCTGTTTCGGGCGCTATGGCAGCCGCGCCTGATTGCCGCGCTCGAACGCTTCGAAGCATGGCTGGATGCTGCTGCGGTCGAGGGCCGGACGGTGCTGGCCAGCGAATTTTCGGGCGAGATGACCTTCGATGATGTCAAGGTAAAGGGCCGTGTTGATCGCATCGACCGGCTTGCGGACGGAACGCTGGCCATCGTCGATTACAAAACGGGCGCGCCGCCAAGCAAGGCACAGGTTACGGCGGGCTATGCCCTGCAACTTGGCATCCTTGGCCTGATCGCGCAGCATGGTCGGTTTGAACACCATGGCACAGTTGTAACCGGCACGCCGACGCGGTTTGAATATTGGTCGCTTGGCAAGCCGCAGAAGGGCGACGGGTTCGGCTATCAGAAAACCCCGATGAAGGAGGGGAGAGCGAGAACTGGGCTTGAACCCGAAGGATACCTGCCCTTCCATGCCGAGCGGTTGGGCCACGCCATTCGCAAATATATCAAGGGAAGCGCGCCGTTTACGGCGCGCGAGAACCCTGATTACAAAGGCTATAATGAATATGATCAGCTGATGCGGCTGGAAGAGTGGGTGGTCAGTCTGACCGATCAGGGTGATGCAGAATGAGCGGGGAGGGATCGGTGTTCGAACTGGCGGGCAATCAACGGCTCGCAGCTAATCCTGCGGACAACGTCTGGCTGTCAGCCTCGGCCGGGACAGGCAAGACGCAGGTGTTGTCCGCCCGCGTGCTGCGGCTGTTGCTGCGCGAGGATGTCTCGCCTTCGCAGATCCTTTGCCTGACCTTTACCAAGGCAGGCGCGGCGGAAATGGCCAATCGCATCAATGCGGTGCTGGCGCGCTGGGTGCGATTGCCCGAGGCGACGCTGGCGCGGGAACTTGGCTATCTTGGCGCGGATATTGATCCCGCCACGCTGGAACGCGCGCGCAGCCTGTTTGCCAGCGTGCTCGATTGCCCTGGTGGCGGCCTCAGGATCGATACGATCCACGCCTTTGCGCAGTTTCTGATCGGCAATTTCCCCGATGAGGCGGGCCTTGCCCCCAACACCCGGTTGCTGGACGATCGCCGCCGTGACCTGTTGGCGCGCGATGTTCTCACCGATCTGATCGAGGGGGCTGAGCGCGCGGGCGACGACCGGTTGCTGGACGCGATTACCCTGTTCACCACTCGCAAGGAACCGGGCGCGTTGCAAAAATGGCTGATGCGCGCCGCCGATGCGCATGAGATGTGGGCAGGGCAGGGTGCCTGGCAATCCCCGATGGATGCGCGGGTGCGCCAGACCTTGGGGATGCCCGCTGATGCGGGCGCCGATTGGGCGAACGAACCGCTGCACCCCGATATTTTCCCCGATGACCATCTGCTGGCGATGGTCCCCCCGCTTGAAGCGTGGGGCACGGCGACGGCGGCCAAGTGCCTTACTTTCATGCGCGAATGGCTGGAACTGGACTGGCCCGAGCGGTTGTCCGCCGCTGCGGGGTTCCGTGGAACGCTGCTCAAGGCCGATGGAATGCCAAGCCTAAACCTCAAGAAGCCGCGTGAGACTGACCCTGATTTCATCGGGAATCAGGAGATGATTGCCGCCGCGATTGAGGAGTTCGACATTCGCCGCGCGCTGGTTGGCACCGCCGAAATCGTTACCGCCGCGCTCGAAATCGGGCGGGCGTTCGCGCTCAGGTGGGAAGCGCGCAAGGCCCGCGATGGCTTGCTCGATTATTCCGACCTGATCCGCAAGGCCGCCGACCTGCTCGGTAATTCTGCGGCGGCAGACTGGATCCGTTACAAGCTTGACCGGCATTTCGACCACATCCTGATCGACGAGGCGCAGGATACCAACCAAAGCCAATGGGACATCGTGTTCGCGCTGATCGATGATTTCTTCAGCGGCGAAAGCGCGCGCGGGGATAAGCTGCGCACCATCTTCACCGTAGGCGATTACAAACAGGCGATTTTCGGGTTTCAGGGCACTAGTCCGGAAAACTTCGCCCGCGCCAAGCGAAAGGTTGAGGCGCGCATCATGCAGGCGCGCGATGGCATCCGCGCCAGCCGGATCAACCGACGCGAACCGGGCTGGCAGGATCTTGACCTTGGCCAGTCGTTTCGCACGGCCAATGTGATGCTTGATTTCGTCAATCGCACGATTGCGCTTCTGGGCTTTCCCGCCTTCGGGCTTGATCGCGAACCCGCACCGCATGAAGGTGCCGAGCGACCCGGCCTTGTCACGCTATGGCCCCCCGTTTTCCCTCTGGCGGGCGAGGGCGAGGGCGAGGGCGAGGATGATGAGGATGTCGACGGTGACGATGGCGATGGCGATGGCGGCGACTGGCTGCCGGCGCATGATACGTTGCTCGCAGATCGCATTGCGCAGCAGGTGCAGCGCTGGGTTAACCTGATCGATCCGTTCGTGCTGGAAAAAGGCGGGCGCCGCCACGCCCAGGCGGGTGACATCATGGTGTTGGTGCGCCAACGAAAAGCGCTCGCGGCGCAGATTGTGGCCAAGCTGCACGCGCGCGGGGTGCCGGTGGCCGGGGTTGACCGGCTGCGGCTGGGCGCGCCGCTGGCGGTGAAGGATGTGCTGGCGGCCTTGCGGTTTGCCGCGCAACCGCTCGATGACCTTAGCCTTGCGAGTCTGCTTACCTCTCCGCTTGTGGGGTGGACGCAGGATGATATCCTCGCCCACGTGCCCCGGCCGGACAAGGTGCGACTGTGGGATCATTTGCGCCGCGCGGATGCGCCGCCGCTGGTGCGGGACGCGGCTGAACGATTGCGCGAACTCCTGCGCCGCGCCGATTACCAGACTCCGCAGGCGCTGATCACCTGGTTGTTGACCGGCCCATGGCAAGGCCGCGCGCGGCTGGTTGAACGGTTGGGAAGCGAGGTGAATGACCCGCTTGATGAACTGATCAACGCGGCCTTCACGTTTGAAGCGGATCTATGGCCGAGTCTGGTGGGTTTCCTGCAGTGGTTCGACGCTGGAACCGGTGATCTGAAACGCGATTCGGACAGTGCCACCGGGCAGGTGCGGGTGATGACGGTGCATGGATCAAAAGGCTTGCAGGCGCCGATCGTTATTCTTGCCGATGCCACGGGCGAACCGGGCAAACCGGGGGATCTGGTGCTGGATGATGATCGGTTTGCGTTGGCGGGCGATCCTGAACGTGTGCGCGAGGTGCCATTGCCGCCGCTGAACAAGGAGGAACGCAAGGGGCGGGTCAGCGCGGCTGAGGAAGCGGCCCAGACGGCGGCGATGCAAGAGCATTGGCGGCTGCTTTATGTGGCCATGACCCGCGCCGAAGAAGCGCTGTTCATCGGCGGATCGCTCAATAAGAAAGAAGCGAAGAACCGCGTTCCGCATGATGATAGCTGGTACGTGCGGCTTGCGCCCTTGTTTAACGGCGAGGAACTTGCTGATACGGTTTGGCGCTGGCGCAAGGAATGGGGTCACCGCGCTGAACCGTTGGTGCCCAGCGATAATGCGCAATCGGACGCGCGCGCGGCCCCGGAGCTCCCGGCTTGGATGGCGACGCCGATTGGCCCCGAACCGCGTCCGCCGCGTCCGCTCGCCCCATCAAGCGCGGGCGAGGACAAGGGCGCCGACCCGCCGCTGCTGCCGGATGTCGCACGGATCGCGGCCCGGCGGGGAAGCCTGATCCATCGCTTGCTAGAACGTCTGCCAGATGTGCCCGAGCCCGAACGGGCGGCGACGGCGCACCGCTGGCTGGAACGGCAGGCAGGCGATCTGGCCGATGCGGCACGCACGGAAATCCTTGCTGCTGCCACGGCCGTGCTTGCCCATCCAGATTTTGCCGCGCTGTTTTCACCGCTTGCGCTGGCTGAGGTGCCGCTGGCCGCGACGGTAGGCGGTGTGGTGGTCGCAGGCACGGCGGATCGACTGCTGATCGAGGAGGCGCGGATTACCGTAGTGGATTTCAAGACCACCCGCCGTCCACCTGCCAGCGCCGACACGGTTCCGCTGGCGACGTTGCGGCAGATGGCTGCCTATGTCGCCGCGCTGGAGGCGATTTATCCGGGCCGCGAAGTGCGCGCGGGCGTGCTGTATACTCACGCGCCTGCGTTGTTCGACCTTGCACCGGAACGGCTGGCACCACACAAGTCAGGGTTGGACGCCGCGCAGCAAAGCTATTTGCCGCTGGCTATTGAGTGAAAAGCTGTACGCACTAGATTGCATTATAAGCCCGCGCGCTTCTATGCTGCCCGGCAAACAGGAGAATGCAGTTATGGCCACCGTCAATGTTACCGATGCCAGCTTTCAGGCCGATGTTCTGGACAGCGATACCCCCGTGCTGGTCGATTTCTGGGCTGACTGGTGCGGTCCGTGCAAGATGATTGCCCCGGCGCTGGAGGAAATCAGCGAAGAACTGGCCGGCCAGGTTCGGATCGCCAAGATCGACATCACCGAAAACACCGATGTCGCCGCGCAGATTGGCGTGCAGTCGATCCCGTTGATGGTGCTGTTCAAGAATGGCGAAGCGGTTGCGCGCAAACTGGGCGCTGCGCCCAAGGGCCAGCTGAAAGCGTGGCTTGAAAGCGAGCTTTAAGCGGATATTCGCGCCTTATCCCGCCATCCGCTCGATAAATTCGTCCCAGATCGCCGGGCTTGATGCACCGATCATGCCGGGTTTGTCCGTCTCGTCCACCCGGTAATCGCTGCCATCGTGCCGGGCGGCCCTGCCGCCAGCTTCGTTGAGCCACAGCACACCGGCCGCATGATCCCAAGCTAACGTGCGTTCGAAGCTGGAGACGTCGTTTTCGCCCAGCGCAAGACGCGGATATTGTTCGGCGGCGCAGCGCGGGATGTCGACCAGCGCGTAATGCGGGGCGAGCTTCGCATCGACAATGGCCGATTGCTCCGGGGTGATGAACATACGGCTGACCGCAGCAACCGGGCGTTTCTGCCCGGAGGAGCGGGCCACGATGCGCTCCCCATCCACAAACGCCCCTTGGCCGCGGCGCGAATGGCAGAAACGGTGTGTGTTCGGATCATATATCCATCCCGCCACCGCCCGTCCCGCATCGGCAAGCGCGATGATGATGCCGAAAGGTTCCTTGCCCTCGGCGAAATTGGCGGTGCCATCGAGCGGGTCGATGATCCAGCACTGGCCTGACAAGTGATCGAGCAACGCCGCGTCGGCATGGACGGCCTCTTCGCCCACTACCGCGACGCCGGGCGCAAGTTTGGTCAGCGCTTCGGTCAGAAATGCTTCCACTTCGCGGTCGACGATGGTGACAGGGTCGCCTTTGCCCTTCATTTCGACTTCGTGCTCGGCCAGCTGTCGGAAACGCGGCAGCATCGAACGCTGCGCGGCAAAGCGCATCATATCGCGGATTTCT
>PHEL01000092.1 GCA_002842925.1 Alphaproteobacteria bacterium HGW-Alphaproteobacteria-14 | reverse complement strand
GCTTCGCCTGGAACAAACTCGTCGATCAGCCGTGGCGCATCATGTCCATCGGCCTGCGCCAATGGACGCATGGGTTCTAATCAATGGGACTTGGTATTAGACCCCTCCTAGACCCGTTTTAACGCCTGTTTTCCTGATGTTTCACGTGAAACATCGGTTGCTGGCAGTGGACATGGCAGTCAGTTTGTTTTAGTTGACCGCGATGCTCACGGGGGGTGAATACATAACATCGGTACTGTTCGTGTGCCTCGGCAATATCTGCCGATCACCCATGGCCGAAGGCGCGTTTCGCGCCGCAGCGGCGCAGAGCGGCCTTGATTGCCACGTCGATTCGGCCGGAACCGCATCGTATCACATTGGCGATCCGCCCGATCCGCGCGCCATTGCAGTTGCCCGCTCCAACGGCGTGGACATTGCCGGACTAGCCGCGCGTCAGTTGAAGGCCGATGACTTCTACCGCTTCACCCACGTCATCGCGCTCGACCGCGCCAATCTTGAAGGGATCAAGGCCCACGCCCCGCGCGATGGGACGGCCACGGTCGCGCTACTGCTGGATGCGGTCGATGGCCGCGCGGGTGAACCCGTGCCCGATCCCTACTACGGTGATAGCGCCGACTTCGAAGCAGCGTGGCAGATCATCACCGAAGGGGTTGAGTCGCTGGTGCAGCGTCTCGCCAGCGCAGGCTCTGATCCGGTCGCCTAACCGCCGCGCAACAACTGCACACCCCAATCGCGTTCAAACAGATATAACAGCAACCGCGCCGCTTCTCCGCGCGGAGAAGCCAGACCGCCGCCCGCTGACCCTTCGTCCCGCTCGATCAGCAGCCGCGCATCGGCATGGGCGGTTGGCAGCAGCCGCTGCATCTGTTCCAGATTGGCAATTCGAAAAGCGGCTTCGCCCGATTGCCTTGTGCCGAGCAATTCGCCCCCGCCGCGCAGTTCGAGGTCCTCCTCGGCGATGCGGAACCCGTCCTGCGTCTCGCGCATCAGCGCGAGCCGCGCGCGCGCCGTTTCAGACAGCGCCCCACCGCGCAGCAGCAGGCAGGTGGACTTCTCCGCCCCGCGCCCCACCCGCCCGCGCAATTGATGCAACTGGGCAAGGCCAAAGCGTTCGGCCTGTTCGATCACCATCAGCGTGGCCGCCGGAACATCCACTCCCACCTCGATCACCGTGGTCGCCACCAGCAGCCGCGCCTGCCCGCTGGCAAACCGCTCCATCGCGGCGTCTTTTACCTCTGGCCGCAACTGCCCGTGCACCAACACCACCGCCTCGCCAAACCGCTCTTTCAGCGCCGCATAGCGGGCTTCGGCGGCGGCGATATCGGCAAGGTCAGGCACCCCGTCAATTTCGCGCACCATCGGGCACACCCAATAGGCCTGTTGACCGCTGGCGAGGTGTCGTTCGACGCCGGCGACCACCTCATCCATCCGTTCCTGCGGCACCACGCGGGTATCAATCGCCTGCCTGCCGGGTGGCAGTTCATCGAGGCGGCTGACATCCATCTCGCCATATTGCGCGAGGGTGAGCGAGCGCGGGATCGGGGTCGCGGTCATCGCCAGTGTATGCGGCGCGCGCCGTCCCTTCCCCGCCAGCGCAAGCCGCTGCGCCACGCCAAAGCGGTGCTGTTCGTCGATCACAACCAGCCCCAGATCGCGGTAATTGACGGTGTCCTGAAAGATCGCATGGGTGCCGACCAGTAGCTGGATCGAACCATCCATCAGCCCCATCAAAATGCTCTCCCGCTCGCGCCCCTTGGCCCGTCCGGTCAGCAACGCGATCTCCACCCCTGTCGGCCTGAGCATGGTGCGCAACGTTTCAAAATGCTGGCGGGCGAGGATTTCCGTGGGCGCGAGCAACGCCGCCTGTTTGCCCGCCTCCACCGCAATCAGCATGGCATTGAGAGCGACCACGGTTTTGCCCGCACCGACATCGCCCTGCAGCAGCCGCAACATGGGCGCGTCCTGCGCCATGTCGCCCGCAATCTCAGCGATAGAACGCGTCTGCGCGCCGGTCAGCGCGAACGGCAATTGCAGTTTGGCGCGCAAGGCTCCGTCCCCAGCGAGCGCCTGCCCCCGGCGCCGGCGCCCTTCGGCCTTGACCAGCAGCAGCGCGAGGCTGTTGGCGAGCAATTCATCATAGGCGAGGCGATCACGCGCCTTGGGGTTGTCCTGCTTGTGCGCCAGGTGCAACCCATCGCGCCACGCGGGCCAGCCAGCCTTGGCGAACTGGCCCGGCTCGATCCATTCTGGCAGGTCTTGCAGGCGGGTCAGAGCCTGATCCACCATACTCGCCACGCGCGGCTGGGTCAGCCCTTCGGACAGGCGATAGACCGGTTCACACAGCCGTCCCAGATGCGCCGTGCTGGCTTCCTCGATATGATCGGGGTGGACGATCTGGAGCATATCGCCATAGCGGTCGAGCCGCCCTGCGATCCAGCGCATCTCTCCCACAGGCAGCAGTTTTTTGGCGGTATAGGCGGCCTTGCCAAACCACGTCAGCGCACAGACATTGCCCTTGGCATCCTGTGCCAGCACCCGATACGGCCCGCGGCTTCCGGGGCGCGGGGCGCGGTGTTCAATCGGCGTCAGCGCGATCACCACCTGTTCGCCCTCCCCCCCTTCATCCAGATCGGCAATCGCATGGCGACTGACGAACCGTTCGGGCAGGTGATAGGCGACATCCTTGATCCGCGTGAGGCCGAGCTTCTCCAGCGGCTTCATCAGCTTTGGCCCGACGCCTTCGAGCGTTTCGGTTTCCGCAAACAGGGGATTGAGTATTTCGGGCCGCATAAGGGGGCTCTAACCCCAATCATCCGTTCTGCGAAGCCTTACGAAGGCGCTTGTTTGCAGGGTGAATATATGATCTACCTCCCCTTGACGTTACGGCATGCCATCTTCGCATTGCCTCTGCCTTGTAACAGTCAAACCAGTAGGGTCGCTCGCAAACGTGTTTTTCACGGGGGGAAGACCTGACTATGATACGGAAACTTATGTTCGGAATCGCTGCTGCCTCAGCGGCGTTGATTGCAATTCCAGCCGCGCCAGCCATGGCGCAAGAAGCGGAACAGGCGCGGACCACTTACCGGATTGTCTATCTCAAGCTTGCCGATGGCGCAGGCGAGCGATGGACGGAAATCCAAGAGACTTATAATGCTCGCGCATCGGAAAAGGCTGGGCTGAAGCCGGTCACCGTGCATTGGCTGATGACCGGAAATTGGGATTTGATGCTTCTCATCGAAATGCCTGATGGTCTTTCCGCGCTCGACACCCATAATCCTCGTGCTCAGGCAGCTTACAACAAGGCGTTTGTCGAAGTTGCTGGCGGTGAGGAGGCTGCGCGGAAAATTCGCGATGAATTGGGTGAGTTGGTAACGGATTCTCTGGTCACTTACAGTCACACCCACCCATAACCGCGATACTCACTTGAACCTGAATGATTGATCTGGGATTAGGGGCGCCTTTCAAACCGAAGGTGCCCCTTTTTTCATGCCTGAACCGCATCGCTTTTCCGATCGCCTGGCTCGCGCAAAGTTCCGCGCGTGGCATCGCGGCACGCGTGAGGCCGATTACATGATTGGCGGTTACTTTGATCGCTACCACGCCGGTTGGGGCGAACCGGAACTGGCGTGGTTCGAAGCGTTGCTGGATGAAGATGACGTCGATGTGATGGCTTGGGCGCTTGGCACCGCTGCGCCACCGGAGCATCTGGCGGGCGACCTGCTCACCACCATGCAAAAACTCGATTACGTCGATATCCCGCGTTAAACGCGCGCGCCGCTTTACTGGAAACCTATGCCTGATCTCTCGCGCATCCTTGCGGCTAACGATCCGCTGACCCTCGCCTCGCTCCCGCGCGGGAGCCTGCCGCTGGTGCTGGCCGATCTCGCCCGCGCTGCCAAACGCCGCGCGGTATTCATCGCGCCCGACGATGCGGCCATGCGCGCAGCGGTGGACGCGGCGCAGTTCTTCGCGCCCGAGATTGATGTCTTCGCTTTCCCTGCGTGGGATTGCCTGCCCTATGACCGGGCCAGCCCCGCGCTGACGATCAGTGCCGAACGGTTGGCCGCGCTCCACCGCTTGCAGCAACCCGGCAATACGCAGCAATTGCTGGTGACCACGGTCAACGCGGTTCTGCAACGCGTGCTCACCCCGTTCCGGGTACGCGAGAGCGTGCGTGAATTCCGCGTTGGCACCAATATCGGCCATGCCAGCCTTGCCGCGCTGCTGACCCGGCAGGGTTATGCGCGTACCGACACGGTGATCGACCACGGTGAATTTGCGGTGCGCGGATCGATTGTCGATATTTTCCCCTCCAGCCTTGATGCAGGCCTTCGGCTTGATTTCTTCGGCGATGAACTGGAAAGCCTGCGATTGTTCGATCCGGCCACGCAGATGACGGTGGAACGGGTCGATCAGCACCTGCTGCTACCCGCGTCAGAGGCGCTGCTCGACGAAGACAGCATCAAACGCTTTCGCAGCCGTTACCGCGAGCTGTTCGGCGCGAACGCCACGCAGGATCCGCTGTATGAAGCGGTGTCTGAAGGGCGGCGGCTGGCGGGCATGGAACACTGGCTGCCGTTGTTTGAGGAACGGTTGGCGACGCTGTTCGATCACCTCGGCACAGATGATGTCGTCGTCATCGATCAAGGCGCGATTGGCGCGGCCGAGGAGCGGTTGAGCGACATCGCCGATTACCACGAGCAACGCGGCCGGATCGCGAGCGAAAAGAAAGGCAGCTACCGCCCACTCGGCCCCGATGCGCTGTATCTGTCGAGGGCTGAATTTGACGCTGCGCTGGCAGCCGCTCCTGCGCACCGGGCCAGCAGTTTTGCTGCCGAGGGCAACGCCAATGTGCTCGACTTCGCCTTCCGTTCGGCGCGCGATTTTGCGCCAGAGCGCGGGCGCGGCGAGAATGTTTACGAAGCCGCTGCCGGGTATCTCAAATCTGTAGCGAAAGCTGGCCGAAAGCCCCTGTTCGCGGCCTATTCCACCGGCAGCGCGCGGCGGATCGCATCGATCCTTGAAGAAGCCGGGGCGCCGACCTCTCTGGCGAATGGCTGGCAACAGGCGCTAGGGCTCGCCGCCAAAGGCAAAAGCGCAGTGGTTGTCCTGCCGCTGGAAACGGGGTTTGCCAGCGACACGCTCGAACTCCTCACCGAAGCCGATGTGCTGGGCGACCGGCTGGTGCGGCGCAAGAAAAAGCGCCGCGATTCTGACGCGTTCCTTGCCGAGCTTCAGGCGTTATCGCGCGGCGATCTGGTGGTGCATATCGAACACGGGATCGGCCGCTATCTTGGGCTTGATCCGATCACGGTCGGCAAAAGTCAGCATGATTGTGTCGCGCTGGAATATGCGGGCGGGGACAAGCTGTTCATCCCGGTCGAGAATATCGACGTGCTCAGCCGTTATGGCTCGTCCGAACAGGCGGTGCCGCTCGATCGGTTGGGTGGCGAGGCATGGCAGCGCCGCCGCGCCAGGTTGAAAGAACGCATCACCGCCATCGCGGGCGAATTGATGCAGGTTGCCGCCGCACGCGCGTTGCGGCAGGCCACCGTGCTGGCGACCGATCACGCCACACTCAACCAGTTTGTCGACCGCTTCCCGTGGTCCGAAACCGAGGATCAGGAACGCGCCATCGCAGATGTGCTGGGCGATCTGGAAAGCGGGCGTCCGATGGATCGGCTTGTGTGCGGCGATGTCGGCTTCGGCAAGACCGAGGTGGCCTTGCGCGCCGCCTTTGTCGCGGCAATGGCGGGGCAACAGGTGGCGATTGTTGCCCCCACCACCCTGCTCGCGCGCCAGCATTATCAGAACTTTGTCGAACGCTTTGCAGGCTTTCCGCTCCAGATCGGGCGGCTCTCGCGCCTCGTCTCTGCCAAGGAAGCGACCGCGACCCGCGAGGGGTTGAAAAATGGCCAGGTCGATCTGGTAATCGGCACTCACGCGATCCTGTCAAAATCGACGCAATTCAGGAACCTCGGTCTGGTGATCGTCGACGAGGAACAGCGTTTCGGCGTCACCCACAAGGAAAAGCTGAAACAGCTGCGCGCCGACGTTCACGTCCTTACCCTCACCGCCACCCCGATCCCGCGCACGCTGCAAATGGCGATGAGCGGGCTGCGCGAACTCTCTACCATCCAGACCCCGCCCGTGGACCGCCTCGCGGTGCGCACCTATGTGATGGAGTGGGACGATATGGTAATCCGCGAGGCGCTGCTGCGCGAACACCATCGCGGCGGGCAGAGCTTTATTGTCGTACCGCGCATTTCCGACATGGCGGATGTCGAGGAATGGCTGGGCGAACACGTGCCTGAGATCAAACACGTTTCCGCTCATGGCCAAATGAGCCCCAGCGAAGTCGAAGAGCGCATGGGTGCCTTCTATGACCGCAAATATGATGTCCTGCTATCGACTACCATCGTCGAAAGCGGGCTGGATATTCCGTCCGCCAACACCATCATCATCCACCGCGCTGATCGTTTCGGCCTTGCGCAATTGTATCAGCTACGCGGCCGGGTCGGGCGGGCGAAACTGCGCGCCTATGCCTATCTGACGCATAAGCAAGACGTTGCCCTATCCGAAGTCGCACAAAAGCGGCTGAAGGTGCTTGGCGATCTCGATTCACTGGGAGCAGGGTTCCAGCTTGCCAGTCACGATCTCGACATTCGCGGCGCGGGCAATCTGCTGGGCGATGAACAATCGGGCCATATCCGCGAGGTCGGCTTCGAGCTGTATCAGGCAATGCTGGAAGAGGCGATTCTGGCAGCCAAGGCGGGCGAAATGGGGCTGGAGCCCGCGCGCGACAAGGTCACCCCGCAGATCACCGTCGACGCGCCAATCATGATCCCCGAGGATTACGTCCCCGATCTGGCGGTGCGTATGGCGCTGTATCGTCGCCTCAATCAGGCTGAGGGGCAACACGAGATCGAAAGTCTGGCTGCTGAAATGATCGACCGCTTCGGCGACCTGCCGCAACCGACCCAGAACCTGATCCGCCTGATCGAAATCAAGCATCAGGCAATTCTAGCCAACATCGCCAAGATCGATGTCGGCGCGCGCGGCACTCTGGTGACCTTCCACCAGGATGATTTCCCCGACCCCATGGGCCTGATCGCCTATGTCGAACGGATCAATCAGGGGGCCAAGGACACCGCCAAACTGCGCCCCGACATGAAACTGGTCATCAACCGCG
The DNA here is from genome assembly GCA_002842925.1 of Alphaproteobacteria bacterium HGW-Alphaproteobacteria-14. Taxonomy (GTDB): domain Bacteria; phylum Pseudomonadota; class Alphaproteobacteria; order Sphingomonadales; family Sphingomonadaceae; genus Erythrobacter. Next base: position 1,072 of record PHEL01000092.1, on the reverse strand, counting down.
CATGGGGCGATCCACAAAATCGGCTGAACGGGTTGTTCCAGCTTACCAAAGGGCTGTCGGGCATCGTTAAGAAGGCAGCGAAGGCGAAGAAGGCGGCCTGAAGGCTGCCGGTGTCAGCTATTCTGCTATTGCAGCCAGGCTTTGCATTCAACTTGCGACCCCGTGGCTGTCGTTCAATCAACCGATGCCTCTGTGCGCGACGAAGTCCGTTGTGGCACGATAACAATCAACACGATGATCGCAACGATGAGAAGTGCGGATGCGATCGGACGACTAAGCTCAAGACCGCCACTCGCAACCGGCTTATCGAGAAAGTCGCCAACCGTTGCGCCAAGCGGACGTGTCAGGATGAACGCGGCCCAGAACAACGCCACCCTGCTGATCGAAGTTCGCCAGTAGAACAGCGCCAACACGGCCAGCCCGCTACCAAAGATTGTCGCCGCACCAAGATAGCCAAGCGGGCCATCGGCGAGCCAATCACCGAGCGCAGTGCCCAGCGTCTGCGACAAAGTGATTGTCACCCAATAAAACAATTCCGCTCGCGGTGCGTGAATGTCAGCAACATTGATTGTGCCCATCGCCCGATACCAGATCCAGAGGCTCGCCACTACCATTCCGAAAAGCAGCATCGAACCACCCGGGTAGCCGATGCCCATCGACCGGGTCGCAAAGTCAGCCATCGTGGTGCCCGCTGTCGTGGAAGCGATTATCGTGGCCCAATAGAGAACCGGATGAAACCTGCGCGCTCGTATCTGCGCCGCCACCAGCACCACGAGTACGCCTAAAAATATCGCTGTTCCAACTAGATACCCATTGAAGCCACCTTGCCCCGCCGCCGCAGTGGTTTCACCCAGCCAACTCATGCTAACGGTATCACCCGCAGTCTCGCCGAAGGTTGTTGCAAGGATCTTGATAATCCAGAAGCCCAACGTGATCGCTGGGACCTTGCTCAATGCATTGTTCCGAACCGTATTGAACCGCCCCGGGATTGCCGGAGGCCATTTGGTTTAAGTTATGCTGCCATGGCGGTATCGTCCAGCATGGCGTAGTATTGTTGTTCGGCTTCGGCGGG
>PHEL01000091.1 GCA_002842925.1 Alphaproteobacteria bacterium HGW-Alphaproteobacteria-14 | reverse complement strand
CTGAGTTTCGATTCGGTGCGGCTGCGGTTGGAACGCGAACAGCCGATGACCTTCCTCGAATTCAACTACATGATCCTGCAAGGCTATGATTTCCGCCACCTGTCGCGTGAAATGGGCGTGCGTTTGCAGATGGGTGGCAGCGATCAGTGGGGCAACATCGTCAACGGGATGGAACTCGGCCGGCGGATGGACGGAACGGAACTGTTCGGCCTGACCACTCCGCTGCTGACCACCGCTGACGGCGCGAAGATGGGCAAGTCGGTGTCGGGCGCGGTGTGGCTTAACGAAGATCAGCTTCCGGCCTATGATTTCTGGCAATACTGGCGCAACGTCGATGATCGCGATGTGGGGCGGTTCCTGCGGCTATTTACCGATCTGCCGCTGGACGAAATCGCGCGGCTCGAATCGCTCGAAGGTGCGGAGATCAACGCAGCCAAGGCGGTGCTCGCGAACGAGGTGACGAAGCTGGTGCGCGGCGATGATGCTGCAACCCGCGCAGAGGCGACCGCGCGCGAGACTTTTGCCGGATCGGGCGCGGGAGAGGATTTGCCAAGCCTCGCCGTGGGAGCCGACGGGATGCGCATCGCCGCGCTGCTGACCGAACTTGGCCTCACCGCCTCAAACGGCGAGGCTAAACGCAAGCTGGCTGAGGGCGCGGTCAAGCTTGATGGCGAGACAATCACCGATCCGGCATTCCTGGTTCAGCCAGGCGATGGCGAGACGTTGAGGATCAGCCTTGGCAGGAAACGGCACGCTCTGGTGCATTGCTGATACTGACAGGCGGACGTTCTTTACCAATTATCAGCCTTTGTGCGGCATCTTGAGCTTCCTGACCAATGCGGACGGAAGGATCGCAAGACGTGGCTGGTGGAGCTAATCTCAGTGTTACTGATCTGCGCCGTGCAGCGCGCCACCCGGTCGATTTTCCGGCTATCGTCGAGCATTTTGTGCACGGCGATCTGCATTTGCACGTCTGCAACCTTTCGGCGCACGGCTTTATGGTCGATGATGTCAGGCAGTTGCAGCGCGGCGACCGCATTATCATTCGCCTCCCGGTGGTTGGCCGGATCGAAGCCTATGTGATGTGGACGCGTGATGATCGCGCGGGACTTCAGTTCGAACGGATAATCCGGCTCGATGATTTCGTTGCGATAATCGATCAGCTGCAGCCCAACCCGCGCCTGCGCCGTTCGCGCTGACCCCTGCGATAGGTCAGCCTCGCCGCTGACAAATTTCATCTGCTTGGCCGCCGCATCTTGGCCTGCCATGGGGCAGCTATGACTGAACCATCCTCACCGCTTCAGATCGGCGATTACCGACGCTATTGGCTCGCCCGCTTCATGGCGGTTTTCGCGACCATGTCGATGGTGGTGCTGCTCGGCTACCAGCTTTATGAAACCGCGCGCGCTGACTACGGAATGAGCGTGGCTGAGGCGTCGTTCCAGCTTGGACTACTGGGCCTCGCACAGTTCATTCCGCTGTTCTTGCTGACCCCGGTAGCGGGGCTGGCAGCTGATCGGTTTGATCGCCGCCATGTTGCCGCCTTTGCCAACGGGATCGACGGCTGCGTTGCGGTGTTGCTGGCGGTGATGACCTGGCAGGACGCACTCAACATCCCGATCCTGTTCGCACTTGCTGCGGCGCATGGCACGGCGCGCGTATTTGTCGGCCCGTCAATGAGCGCAATCGCTCCTAATATCGTCCCTTCTTCACTGCTGCCGCGCGCTATCGCACTGTCGTCAATCGCATGGCAGACCGCCAGCGTTGCCGGGCCTGCGGTTGGGGGGGTGATATTTGCCCGCGCCGAATGGATGCCTCACGCGCTGTCTGCTGCAATGCTGATGGCGGCGATGGTGCTGATTCTGACCGTCCGCCCGGTTCGCGCGACGCACGAAGGCCCGCCATTGAAGCCGCTGCGACAGATCATCGAAGGCATGGTCTATGTGTGGCGCGAACGGTTTTTGCTGGGCTGCATCACGCTCGATCTGTTCGCAGTGCTGCTGGCTGGCGCAACTGCGCTGTTACCGGTGTTCGCGCGCGACATCCTGTTTGTCGGGCCGGAAGGGTTGGGACTGATGCGCGCCGCCCCTGCACTGGGCGCGGCGAGCGTTGCCCTGTGGTTGTCGTTCCGGCCATTGGAGCGCGAAGTGGGCATCAAGATGCTGTGGGCGGTAGCCGCGTTCGGCGCGGCCACTATTGCCTTTGCCTTTTCGCGCAACTTCGTCGTGTCGCTGGCAATCCTTGCGGTGATGGGAGCGGTCGACATGGTGTCGGTGTTCATCCGGTCTTCGCTGGTGCAATTGTTCACACCCGATGACCGGCGGGGGCGGGTTTCGTCGATCTCTGGCCTAGCGATATCTGCCTCCAATGAATTGGGCGAGATGCAATCGGGCGTCGCCGCTGCGATCCTTGGCGCGACCGGAGCGGTTGTATTTGGCGGCGCAGGTGCGATACTCGTGACATTGGTATGGGCGTGGTATTTCCCCGAACTGCGCCGCGCGCGCAGTTTTGAACCTGCTGCGCTCAAGAGAGAGGTAACGACATGAAAGCTGACAGCATCCTTGCGACCATTGGCGCGACACCGCATATCCGCATGGCACGGCTGTTCCCCGGTCATGAAGTGTGGATAAAGTCCGAAAGATCGAACCCCGGCGGTTCGATCAAGGATCGCATCGCGCTGGCGATGGTTGAAGATGCCGAAACGCGCGGCGCGCTGCGGCCCGGCGGAACGATTGTCGAACCGACCAGCGGCAACACCGGTATCGGCCTTGCGATGGTCGCCGCAGTCAAGGGTTACAAGCTGGTGCTGGTAATGCCCGAATCGATGTCGATCGAACGGCGGCGATTGATGCTCGCCTATGGCGCGAGCTTTGACCTCACCCCGCGCGAAAGAGGCATGAAGGGCGCGATTGAGCGGGCGCAGGAATTGGTCGATCAGACCGACGGTGCATGGATGCCAAGTCAATTTGACAATAGTGCCAACCCCGCGATCCACGCCAGCACCACCGCACACGAAATCCTCGCTGATTTCGCCGATACACCGATTGATGTGATGATCACCGGCGTTGGTACCGGCGGACACCTGACAGGCTGTGCCGAGGAACTGAAAAAACACTGGCCGGGGTTCAAAGCTTACGGAGTTGAGCCTGAGCTTTCCCCGGTCATCAACGGAGGGCAACCCGGCCCTCACCCGATCCAGGGCATCGGCGCGGGCTTCATTCCGGGCAATCTCCACACCGCCGCAATCGATGGCGCAATTCAGGTCGGCGCTGAAGAGGCAAAGGAAATGGCCCGCCGCGCGGCACGTGAGGAAGGGATGCTGGTAGGGATTTCATCAGGCGCGACACTGGCGGCGATTGCGAAGAAGTTGGGCGAACTGCCCGCGGGCACCCGCGTGCTGGGCTTCAACTACGATACCGGAGAGCGTTATCTTTCGGTGCCCGATTTCCTGCCGGTTGAATAAGCCTCTTTAACCGAGTCGCCTTATCACGGATGACGACCTGCCGGGAATCGCTCCAGCGGCTCGGGAGATTTTACATGAAATTCGTTCTGCTGGAATCACGTGGCGGCAATTATCTTGTCGTCGCGCAAAACATCGCGTGGCTGCGGACAGGCGAAAACGGCCAGACCAATGTCGGGATGGTGGGCGGCAGCCCTTTGCTGGTGACCGGAACGATTGAAGAAGTCGCTGCAAAGATTGAAGTGGCCTGATCAGTCGCCGGGGTGCGCCTGCGTCTGCGCCAGAATAATGCTCAGCCCGACAGAAAGCCCGGCGATGAACCGTTCGCGCCCGGTTTCAAGATATTCGTCAACACTGTGCGTCCGCCCGCCGCCAGCCCCGGTACCGATGGTCAGCGCGGGGATGCCAAGGCTCATGGGGATATTGGCATCGGTGGAAGACGCATCGAGGCGGGGAGTAAACCCGGCCGCCTGTGAGGCAGCGATGGCATCGCGCACCAGCGGGTGATCGACAGGAGTCGATCCCGCAGGTCGATCGCCAATCAATTGCGGGGTAAGGGTAACGTTTCCAGCGCTGACAGACCGCGCTGCATTTTCGCCCGCTACTGCCGCTTCAGCCGCGGCCAGCATTGCCTTTTCAAGCTGAGCCAGCACCGCCGGATCGCTCGACCGCATATCGATTTCAAGCAGAATTTCATCGGGGATTGAATTGATCGAGGTGCCGCCACTGACAACGCTCGCCGCGTAGGTCGTTTTGGGGTCAGTTGGCACGTCGATCGCGTAAAGCCCGCTCACGGTCGCAGCCATTGCAGCCATCGGATTGACGATTCCGAACGCGCCATAGCTGTGCCCGCCCGGCCCCTTGAACGCCAGGCGGTAGCGGCGCGAGCCCACCGCAGCGTTGACTACACGTCCTGCATCGGCATTATCGATCGACAGGAATCCAGCGATGCGGCCCGCATATTCGCCCTTTGTAAACAGGTAGCGCACGCCGCGAAGGTCGCCCGGCCCTTCTTCTCCCACGGTAGCGACAAACAGGATGGGATGGCTGGTCGCGACACGTTCTGCCTCCAGCAATCGTGCCCAAGCGAGGGTCGAGGCAAGGCCCAGGCTGTCGTCACCAATGCCCGGAGCCATCAATCGGTCGCCATCGCGCGTCACCTTGATCGGTGTGCCTTCGGGAAAGACCGTGTCGAGATGGGCGGAGACAACGAACACCGGGCCGTCTGCGGTTCCGGGCCGCAGTGCGAGCACATTGCCTTCGACATCGATGGTCACATTGACCAGCCCCGCATCGCGTAGCATTGCAGCGAACAATTCCGCTCGCGCCTGTTCCTTGAACGGTGGAGCGGGGGTTTCGGTGATACGGATCAGGTCAGCAATTACCTGATCATACTGGCTATTCAGGTGTGAATGCAGCGATGCCGGCAATTGCGCGTTTGGTGCAATCTCGGCGGTCGCCGACCCTGTCGGCAGCACTATTGCCAGTGCCAGAACCGCAGCCTGCGCAATCAACCGCTTCATCATCGTTGCTCATCCCTCTTTGCCCGCGCAGCGATGCGCTGCGCCGCAGCCTTGGCCATACCGGCATTACTGTGGCCGATGGCGCGCAGTGTTTCCAGTCTCCAGCCAGCGCCGCCCCGTGCAACGCAGGGCCTCAGCTGCGTGAAAACGTGCCTACGCCATAGTGGCAAAAGCCTCTGCCGGAAGCGTCATCATGTATTCACTGCCACACTCCAGCTTTCGCCGCAGCGCACCAGCATCGGGCAGGAAACGTTCGGTGTAGTAGTTTGCCGACACCAGCTTGGCCTCGTAAAACGCCTTGTCCACCGGATCACTCGCCAGCTTGGTCAGCGCCACCTTGGCCATCTTTAGCCAGAAGAAGCCAAGCGTAACGATCCCCATGATGTGCATATAGTGATGCGCGCCTGCGCCAAGGTGGTTGGGGTTGGCCATTGCGTTCTGCATGAACCACATGGTCGCCGCCTTCTGTTCGCCCAACGCCTTTTCAAGCCGTTCGGCAATGTCCTTCAACTCGGCAACCTGCTTGCCCGCAGCGATTTCTTCGTCGATCATGGCGAAGAAAAGCTGGATCGCCTTACCGCCACCTGCAGCCAGCTTGCGCCCGCACAGATCCATCGCCTGCACGCCGTTGGCGCCTTCGTAGATCATCGCGATCCGGCTATCGCGCACGAACTGCTCCATGCCCCATTCGCGCACATAGCCGTGACCGCCGAAAACCTGCTGCATGTTGGTGGCGATGTCATAGCCCTTGTCGGTGCCATAACCCTTGATCACCGGCGTCATCAGCCCGATCAGCAGATCGGCGGTTTCACGCGCTTCTGCGGTCTGGGCTTTGTGGGTCAGATCGACCTGCAACGCCCCCCACAGGCACAGCGCCCGCATACTTTCGGTAAACACCTTGGCGTCCATCAACATACGGCGCACGTCAGGGTGGACAAAGATCGGATCGGCCTTGGCGTCAGGTTCGGCCGGGCCGGTCAGCGCACGGCCCTGACGACGATCAAGCGCGTAGTTGACCGCGTTCTGATAGGCGACTTCGGCCTGGGCATAGCCCTGAATGCCGACGCCAAGCCGCGCGGCGTTCATCATGATGAACATCGCGGCCAGACCCTTGTTTTCCTCACCCACCATATAACCGGTCGCGCCATCGTAGTTGAGCAGGCACGTCGAGTTTCCGTGGATGCCCATCTTCTTTTCGATCGACCCACAGATGACGCCGTTGCGCTCGCCGGGTTCGCCGTTTTCGTCGAGCAGGAACTTGGGCACGATGAACAGTGAGATACCCTTGGTGCTGTCAGGTGCACCGGGAGTCTTGGCCAGCACCAGATGGATGATGTTGCTGGTCAGATCATGCTCGCCTGCCGAGATGAAAATCTTGGTCCCGGTGATCGCATAGGAGCCGTCACCATTGGGCACAGCCTTGGTACGGATCATGCCCAGATCGGTACCGCAATGCGGCTCGGTCAGGTTCATGGTGCCCGACCATTCGCCCGAAATCATCTTGGGCAGATAGGCCGCCTTCTGTTCGTCCGAGCCCTTGGCAGTAATTGCCGAAATCGCCCCGGCAGTCAGGCCCGGATACATCGCAAAGGCCTGATTGGCGGTTCCGGAATACTCCTCCAGCACAAAGCCGAGCGTATGCGGCAGGCCCTGCCCGCCGAATTCCTCTGGCTGGGCAAGCGTGCCCCAACCGCTTTCGACATAGGCCTGATAGGCCTCCTTGAAACCCGGAGGTGTGGTGACACTGCCATCTTCATGGCGGGTGCAACCATGTTCATCGCCCGCCTGATTGATCGGCGCGAGCACCTCAGCACAGAATTTGCCTGCCTCGTTAATTACCGTGTCGATCATGTCCGAGGTGGCGTTTTCGAAGCCGGGCAGATTTCCGTAGCTCGCCAGATCGAGCACTTCGTTGACGACGAAACGCGTGTCGCGGGTTGGAGCGGTGTAGGTCGGCATCACTTAATCCCTTTGGTGAGCATCGTGGTTAGTAAAGGTTTGGCCCGCCTGATCGGATCAGCGCGGGTCGAGCTTTTCAATCTCTGCCACAAAATCGGTGAGTTCATTGATCGAAGAATCGATATCGTCGCGCTGAGCCTTGAGCTTGGCGATGTGCGTGCGGCATTTCTCGATCGTGACGCGGCGCTGTTCAACGCGGCCATCATCAAGATCATAGAGATCAATCATCTCGCGGATTTCGTGCAGACTGAAGCCGACATTCTTGGCGCGCATGATCCACGCCAGACGCGCGCGGTCACGTTTCGAATAGACGCGGGTAAGACCGACGCGCGCGGGGTTGATCAACCCTTCGTCTTCATAAAACCGCAGCGCGCGAGCAGTGCACCCGAATTCGGATGTGAGATCAGAAATCGTGAACTGTTCGCGGGCGTGCTTGTCGGGCCGGTCAAGATGGGCGCCGTTACGGCGCGGCTCATTGCCGGCGTGCGTTTCCGAGTTCGTGGCGGGGTTTTGGGCAGGTGCAGTAGCCATATCCGCTCCATACCTTCCCTTTACGTGAGCGTCAAGTCTTGACCTTAACGAGAACAGGCCCATCAGCGCCGGTTTTCAGACGTCGGTAAAAGCAGCTTTGCTGACCTGTATGGCAGGTAGGCCCCGCAGGACGCGCGAGGATCACCAAAGCATCCTGATCGCAGTCCACCAACACTTCTTCAACCTCGAGAACATTCCCCGAAGTCTCACCCTTCATCCACAAGCGTCCGCGTGAGCGCGACCAGAAATGCACTCGCCCGGTGGCAATCGTCGCATCGAGTGCCTCGCGGTTCATATGGGCTACAACGAGCACCATCGACGTTGCATGATCGACCACCACTGCGGTCAGCAATCCGAGCGCGTCGAACCTGGGCGCGAAAGTCGTCCCGCTTTCACGTTCATCAGTTGTCGAAAGGGTGTCGGTCAAATCAGGCTCCAAGCGAACTTGTGGTGCGTGAAGAAAGGTGTTCGATGCCGTTCATAAGGGCCGCATCACTCACTAGCGATGATTGTTGCACGTTCACAACAGGCGGACGTAAAAAAATCGCCAGACCAAGGTTTCGCCTTCCGCATTGCCTGTCACAATGAAACAACGGCTCTGGATCTCTACGGAGGTTCTCAACCGAATAGCGTCGGGCCGCAAACTGGCAACGGGGTGCCAGTGCGACCGATTGAACGTAAGGGACAGGATCCTGTCGGCCAATTTAGGGGGTGGCCGATAAAACCCGGAAGGGTGGATCCACACCGTTTCGTCACGTGGCGCCCGAGGCTTACAAAGCCTCGGGCGTTATGTTTTTGCGGCAGGCGTTATCGGTTGGTCAGGCGTTCGTCAGTATCAACCCGCGCAAAACAGGCCACCGCAATGCTGGCTGGACGGGTTTGCAAGATCGCAGAGATACAGGCGCGGCTAGTCGCGCCGCTGGTAAAGACGTCGTCGATCAGGATCACATTGCGTCCTTCCATAACGTCTGCCCTCGCTGCGTTTAATACGATCGCGCCCGCCAAGGCCTTGTCGCGCGCTTCGCGGCCGAGACCGCCCAAACTCGGTGTGCGCTTGCGGCGGATAAGCCCGTCGACACATGGTTCACCCTTACCCAGCGAAGCCAGTTCGTTGGCCATCAATGCTGCCTGATTGAACCCGCGGTGCCAAAGTCGCCAGCGATGAAGCGGGACCGGCAACAGCAGCGGCGCGATGGCTGTTGCAGGCAAGCGAGCGGCGATCATACTGGCAAGCAAGCGGGACAGCGCGATCCGCCCACCATGTTTGTAAGCCAGCACCAGCTTGCGCGAGGTGTCATTGTATAGTGTTGCCGCGTAAATCGGTATGCTGCCTGCTTCTGCCGCCCCTGCCGCAGGGATATCGAGCGAGGCCCAGCAGTCGCCGCAAAGTCCGTGCTGATCGGCAAGCGCGACGCCGCACGCGGGGCAACGCGGCGGATAGATCATATCCACCACAGGACGAATACCTTGGGCTAACCGAGTGACTACTGCCATCTACGCGATATTCGCATGGCTTGCGCTATGCTGGCAAGCGCGGCAGGGCGCTCATGATGAGCCTGAGCCAAGTCCCCACTATCTTTTCGGAACGTCGCCGGGTGGCACGCGTCCATCGCTCCGCCATGCGCCACCTGCATCATGGCGATGCTGCCAGTTTCCTGCTTGATGATATTGCCGATGATATGGTCGAACGTCTGGGCTTCGTCCGGCACAAGCCCAAAAGCGCATTTGTGATCGGAACCGGTGGTCATACGCTTGTAGATTATCTGAAGTGCGGCGATGCCGCCCTGACTTTTGGCGCTACAGCCGATCCGGCGCAACCGCTGCACGAAGGCGGTTATGATTTTATTGCCGTGATCGGTCAGCTTGATGCAGTCAATGACCTGCCCGGCGCTCTTATCCACTTGCATAATGCGTTAACCCCCGGCGGCTTGGTGATCGCCAGTTTTATTGGCGGTCAAAGCCTGCGCACCCTGCGCGCTGCGATGATCGCTGCTGAGCCTGATCGTCCTGCTGCGCGCATCCACCCGATGGTCGATGCCCGCGCCGCGCCGCAATTGCTCCAGCGCGCAGGCTGGAAAGACCCGGTGGTTGATACCCACACTTTGACCGTGCGCTATTCCAGCCTCGATCGGCTGATTGCTGATCTGCGCGATCAGGGGTTCGGCAATGCGCTGGCACGCCCCGGCCCGCCGCTTGGCAAAGCCGGCCTGGCCCGCGCCCGTGCCGTTTTTGCTGAACGGGCCGATGCCGATGGCAAAATCGCAGAAACCTTCGAGATCGTTACCCTGACCGGGCGGCGCTCCCTTTTCGGAACCTAAGCCTTGGCCAGCGCCGCCTGCGCCAATCGGCACCCGGTATGGTGAGGCGCTGACATAATCGAGCCCGACCTTTTCGCAAAAAGCAATGCTCGCCGGATCGCCGCCGTGTTCGCCGCAAATGCCAAGTTTGATACCCGGCCGCGTCGCCCTGCCCCGTTCTGCTGCCAATTCAACCAGCTGGCCTACGCCCTCGATATCAAGGCTGACGAAAGGGTCGCGCGGAAAAATGCCCTTGTCGACATAGGTGCTCAGGAACTTTGCTGCATCATCGCGCGACACGCCCAGGGTCGTCTGCGTCAGATCATTGGTGCCGAAACTGAAGAACGCACCTTCCTCGGCAATGTCGCCTGCCATCAAGGCGGCGCGCGGTAGTTCGATCATTGTCCCGACGAGATATTCGACCCGCGTGCCGACTTCGGCGAAAACCGCTTCAGCTACCCGGTCGATCAAGGCGCGCAGGATCGCCAATTCACGCTTGGTCGCAACCAGCGGAATCATGATTTCGGGCAACGGCGCCGCACCGCTTGCCGTCTTCACAGCACACACTGCTTCGAAAATAGCGCGCGCCTGCATTTCGTAGATTTCGGGATAGGTGATCCCCAAGCGGCACCCGCGATGGCCAAGCATCGGATTGAATTCGTGCAGTTCCCCCGCCCGGCGCTTGAGATGATCGACACCCAACCCGGTTGCATCGGCCAGTTCGGCGAAGTCCTCATCTGCATGGGGCAGGAATTCATGCAACGGCGGATCGAGCAACCGGATAGTGCACGGCAGCCCAGCCATCACCTCAAAAATCGCGGTGAAATCAGCCCGCTGTTCGGGCAGCAGCTTTTCCAGCGCGCGGCGGCGCCCGGCCTCGTCATCGGCAAGGATCATCTGGCGCACCAGGCTGATCCGGCTTGCTTCAAAGAACATATGTTCGGTGCGGCACAGCCCGATACCCTCCGCTCCGAATTGTCGCGCCATGCGGCAATCCTCAGGCGTTTCGGCATTGGTGCGCACCCGCATCCGCCGCAATTCATCGGCCCATACCATCAGCGTGCCGAAATCACCCACCAGCTCTGGCTCAACCGTGGGCACGATGCCGAGCATGACCTGACCGGTTGCACCATCGAGCGTGATTTCATCACCTTCCGCCAGTTCGTGTTGCCCGATCCGCAACGTGCGGACCGCGCGATCAATCGACACCGCGCCTGCGCCCGACACGCAAGGGCGGCCCATCCCGCGCGCGACCACTGCTGCATGGCTGGTCATTCCGCCGCGCGCGGTGAGGATCCCCTGCGCGGCGTGCATCCCGTGAATATCTTCGGGCGAGGTTTCAACGCGCACGAGAATCACCTTCTCCCCGCGCCCTGCCCATTGTTCCGCGGTATCTGCATCAAGCACGATCTTGCCCGCCGCCGCGCCCGGCGACGCAGGAAGCCCGGTGGTCAGCACATTGCGCGCCGCCTTCGGATCGAGCGTCGGGTGGAGAAGTTGATCAAGCGCCATGGGATCGACCCGCCGCACCGCCTCGCGCGTGTCGATCAGGCCTTCGTCCACCATATCCACCGCCATCTTGAGCGCGGCCTTGGCGGTGCGTTTGCCCGACCGGGTTTGTAGCATCCACAAGGTTCCGCGTTCCACGGTGAATTCAATGTCCTGCATGTCGCGGTAATGCCGCTCCAGCAAGTCGAACACGCGGGCAAGCTCGGCATAGGCATCGGGCAACGCCTCTTCCATGCTCAGCGGCTTGGCCCCGGCGGCTTCGCGTGCTGCTTTGGTCAAATATTGCGGGGTGCGAATGCCCGCGACCACGTCTTCGCCCTGCGCGTTGATCAGATATTCGCCGTAATAAGCACGCTCCCCCGTCGCGGGATCGCGGGTAAAGGCCACCCCGGTGGCGCTCGTGTCGCCCATATTGCCGAACACCATCGCCTGCACATTGACTGCGGTGCCCCAATCCGCGGGAATATCGTTCAACCGGCGGTAAACCTTGGCGCGGTCGCTATCCCAGCTATCAAACACCGCGCGGATCGCGCCCCACAGCTGTTCGTGGACGTCCTGCGGGAACGGGCGACCCAACTCCTGCTCGACTATCCCTTTGAATTCGCTGACCAGCGCTTGCCAATCTTCAGAAGACATCTCGGTATCGTTGTAGAAGCCATTGTCTTCCTTGACGATCTCCAGCGCTTCTTCGAACAATCCGTGATCAAGGCCGAGCACGACATCGGAATACATCTGGATGAAGCGGCGATAGCTGTCCCACGCGAAGCGAGCGTCCCCTGATGATGCCGCCAGCCCTTCAACCGTCGCATCGTTGAGGCCGAGGTTGAGCACGGTGTCCATCATCCCCGGCATCGAAACCCGCGCGCCTGACCGCACCGACACCAGCAGCGGATCGCCCGCATCGCCAAAATTCTTGCCCACACTTGCTTCAACATGGATCAGCGCAGCAGCGACAGCGGTTCGCAATTCGTCCGAGAAGTCCGCGCCATCTTGCAGATAACGCACGCATTCTTCAGTGGTAATGGTAAAGCCCGGCGGCACCGGCAGGCCGATACTGGCCATTTCGGCAAGGTTTGCGCCCTTGCCGCCGGTGATGGTTTTATCCTTCTGGCGCGGGTCGGAATGGTCGGCTTTGCCCCCAAAAACATAGACCGTCTTCAATGTCATGGCAGTTCCCGAGCAGTGTGGTTAATTCGGAACGATAAGGGAAATCATCCCTCGATCCGGCTGAAATCCGCGACCCGGTGCACCGCATCGCGAAACCGCGCGAGCAGCGCCAGCCGCGCGGCGCGCTTGTCCGCTTCGTCGGCGTTAACGATTACATCTTCGAAGAACGTATCGATGGGCGCGCGCAAGGTTGCGAGCGCCGTCATTGCATCGGCGAAGCGTTCGGCAGCGACCGCCTCAGCAGCGCGAGGGGCAGCAGCGGCGAGCGCGTCGATCAGCGCTTTTTCGGCGGGTTCGGGTGTGTAGGAAAGCGCCGCGCCCTCCCCGATGCGGGGAGGTGGCAGCGGCGCAGCCGCTGACGGAGGGGATTTGCCCCCAATGCCGGCGCTTGCGGCAGAGTCCCCTCCACCACTCTTCGGGCGGTCCCCCTCCCCGTCCCGGGGAAGATAGTTTTCCTTCTTCAAGATATTCGCCGCACGCTTGTAGCCCGCGAGGAGGTTAGCACCGTCTGGCGTGGTGATGAAGGCTTGCAGTGCATGGACGCGGGCGAGCAGGCGGACAAGATCGTCCTCCCCGCCAAGCGCGAAGACCGCGTCGATCAGGTCGTGGCGGACGCCTGCCTCGCGTTGCTGGACTTTGAGGCGGTCGGCGAAGAAGTCGAGGACGTCGTAGCCATTGGTGAATGCGCTCTCCAAAAGCAAATCCAGATCATTACCTCTTTTCTTGTCGATATCGTCGGTCATAACCACAACAGCCTCACCGACCATGTTCTCCAGAGTCATGAGATCAGTTGCCACAGTCCCATACCAAGATGGCTCTATCCTCGTCGCCACCGCCGCGATGGCATCTAGGTCGTTTGAATTGTTCTTTTGAGTCCGTTCGTGAATTGCATCTCTCTGATACCTGTCGAATGACGACCAAATGAAATGTGAAAGCTGGACAAAATTCAGGCGGTCGATTGGCAGTCGAATGTTGTTCGAGACCAACAATGAGACAACACCAAGCGCCGAGCGACGCAATGCAAAGGGGTCCTTCGAGCCGGTAGGTTTTTCATCGATGGCAAAGAAACAGAAAAGCGTATCCAACTTATCCGCCAGCGATACCGCCACCGTCACCGGCGCGGTGGGCACATCATCCCCCTGCCCGACCGGCTTGTAGTGATCGCGGATCGCCTCGGCGACCTCGGAGGGCAGACCTTCCTTCGCGGCGTAATATCCGCCCATAAGCCCCTGCAATTCGGGGAATTCGCCGACCATCTCGGTGACGAGATCGGCCTTGCACAGCCGCGCGGCCTGTTCGGCCATGTCGGCCAAGCGCGCACGATCCTCCCCGGCACGGGGAGGTGGCAGCGGCGCAGCCGCTGACGGAGGGGGTTCTCCTCCGGGCGCGGCACCAAGAAGCAAGTCCCCACCACCCCCGACCACGTCGGCGGTCCCCCTCCCCGTTCCGGGGAGGATTATCCCTTCCTCAACCAACCACCGCGCCAGCTTGGCCACGCGATCGACCTTGTCGGCAACCGTGCCGAGCTTTTCGTGGAAGGTGATCCGCTCCAGCCCCTTGGCGTGTTCGGCGAGGGTTTTCTTCTGGTCCTGCTCCCAGAAGAACCGCGCATCGGATAGCCGTGCGGCCAGAACCTTGCGGTTGCCGTCAACCACTACGGCGGGATCAAGCGCATCGATATTCGCGGTGCAAATAAAGGCGTTTGCGAGCTTGCCCGCGCTGTCCTCGCAAACGAAATACTTCTGGTTCACCCGCGCGGTGAGCTGGATCACTTCGGGCGGCACTTCGAGGAACGCCTCGTCAAAACGCCCCAGTAACGGCACCGGCCATTCGGTCAGCCCAGCGTTCTCGATCACCAGCCCATCGTCCGCCACCAGTGTAAAGCCCGCGTCCGCCGCAGCCTGCGTCGCGCCATCGCGGATGATCGCGGCGCGTTCTTCGTGGTCAACGATCACATGGCAGGCGCGCAGCTTTTCGGCATAATCATCGGCGCTGCCAATCGTGATCGGGCCTTCGTGATGGAAACGATGGCCTGCGGTTTCTCGCTCACTGGCGATGCCGTCCACCTCGCAAGCCACCACTTCGCCATCGAGCAAAGCAACAATGCCCGACAGCGGCCGCACCCAGCGCAAGGAACCGGTGGCAATTGACGCTGCGCCCCAGCGCATCGACTTTGGCCAGCTGAAGTCGCGGATGATCGCGGGGATGGCCGCAGCCAGCACATCGGCCATCGCCCGGCCCGGCTGCTCGATAACCGCGAAGTAAGTCATGCGGCCTTTGACGTCGCGCAGTTCCAGTTGGTCGCGCGCAACTCCGGCCTTGCGACAGAAGCCGTCAATCGCCGCATCGGGTGCGCCTTCGGGCGGGCCTTTGGCTTCCTCACTCACCGCTTCGGTCGCCAGCGGTAGCCCGCGCGCGATCAGCGCAAGGCGGCGCGGGGTTGACCAGATGGTGAGATCGCCCACTGCAACGCCCACCGCGTCCAGTTCACGCCGGAACAGTTTTTCCAGTTCGGCGCGCGCACCCGCCTGCATCCGGGCCGGGATTTCTTCACACCGCAGTTCGAGCAGGAAGTCGCTCACAACACCCACCCTGGATATTTCGCTTCCCATTCGGGCGTCATCTTTTCCGCATAGGCCTCACACGAAGACCGCGCCAGATCGCGCACCCGGCCCATGTAGCTGGCGCGTTCCTGCACCGAAATAACGCCGCGCGCCTGCAACAGATTGAATACATGACTCGCTTCGACCGCCTGTTCGTAAGCGGCAATCGGGACGCCCGCGGACAGCGCGTTGCGGCATTCCGCTTCGGCCTTGGCGAAGAGGTCGAACAGCGCATCAGTGTTGGCGACCTCGAAGTTCCACTTCGACATCTGACGCTCGTTTTCGAGGAACACCTCGCCGTAACTGACCCCGGTGGTGTTGAAAGCGAGATCGTAAACGTTGTCGACGCCTTGAATATACATCGCAAGCCGTTCCAACCCGTAGGTCAGTTCGCCTGCGACAGGCTTGCAATCGAACCCGCCCATCTGCTGGAAGTAGGTGAACTGGGTGACTTCCATCCCGTCGCACCAGACCTCCCAGCCCAGCCCCCACGCTCCGAGCGTGGGCGATTCCCAGTCATCCTCGACAAAGCGGATATCATGCGCGAGCGGGTTGATGCCGATGGCGCTGAGGCTCTTGAGATAGAGTTCCTGGATGTCACTCGGCGAAGGCTTCAGGATCACCTGATACTGGTAATAATGCTGCAGACGGTTGGGGTTTTCGCCGTAGCGCCCGTCGGTAGGACGGCGGCAGGGCTGCACGAATGCGGCGTTCCACGGCTCCGGCCCCAGCGCGCGCAGCGTGGTTGCAGTGTGGAAAGTGCCCGCCCCCATGCGCATATCATAGGGTTGCAGAATCACACAGCCCTGCGCGCTCCAGAAGTCATGGAGGTTCAGGATCATGTCCTGAAACGAGCGCGCTGGATCGCGCAGTGCGGGGGTGAAAGAAGGGACGGCGTTCATGGCGCCTCGCCATGGCCGAACGCCCCCAAAGCGTCAATGGTGCGATGCAGCAAGTGAGGGCGTAACATGGATAATGCCAAATGGCTTGCCCGATTGTGTTTGGCTGGCAATAAACATTCTTGTGATCTTGTCGTT
Organism: Alphaproteobacteria bacterium HGW-Alphaproteobacteria-14; assembly: GCA_002842925.1. Taxonomy (GTDB): domain Bacteria; phylum Pseudomonadota; class Alphaproteobacteria; order Sphingomonadales; family Sphingomonadaceae; genus Erythrobacter. Next base: position 2,082 of record PHEL01000091.1, on the reverse strand, counting down.
TACCGCGCGTGCCTTTTGGGTTGTCGTCACAAAGGCCAATCCTTACCTGTTTATCATACTGATCAAATCGTTGAAATTTCATGCCTTGATGAAAGGAAGCTCAGTGAAATTTGCCTCCCTGCTCGCCCTCACCGCTGCCCCTCTCGCGCTGTTTGCGGGCAGCGCCGCGTTCGCTGATGACCACGCGACGGCCAAAGCGACCGTGCCCGCAACTAGCGGTAACGGTCCCGCGATGTGGATGGTCGCTGATGAAGACACCACCATCTACCTGTTCGGCACCGTCCACGTACTGCCCGAAGGGATCGAATGGTACGATGCCACCATTGCCGATGCGCTGACCGGATCGGATATTATTGTCACCGAAATCCCCATGGATCCAGGCAGCGAGGCCGCGCAGCAGCAGCTAGCCATGTCCAAGGGAGTGCTGCCTGCGGGCACCACGTTGCGTTCGCTGATGTCCCCGGAACAGACAATTATTTATGAAGCCGCGCTGGCCAAGGTCGGTGCTCCCCCAGCGGCATTTGATCAATTCAAGCCGTGGCTTACCGGTCTCACCTTGTCGCTGATCCCGTTGATGCAGCAGGGTTACACGCCCGGTGCAGGGGTGGAAAAGGTGTTGTTGTCCAAGGCCGGCGATAAGCCACAGGGCGCGTTGGAAACGGCCGAATACCAGTTCGACATCTTTGATGGAATGGATCAGACCGCGCAGATAGCCTTCCTGATGGAAGCGGCTGAAGGCATGGACGAAGTTAAACCGATGCTTGACCGTATGGTCGCCAAATGGGCCGAGGGCGATGCCGATGAGCTAGCCGCGATCATGAACGAAGGGATGACCGATCCGGCGATCGCCGAGGCGTTGCTCTATACCCGTAACGCCAATTGGGCGGAGTGGGTGGGCGAGCGGCTCGATCAACCGGGCGCGGTGTTCATCGCAGTCGGCGCGGGCCACCTTGCCGGGGCCAGGAGTGTGCAGGATAACCTAGCCGAAAAAGGTATCACTGTGACCCGCATCAAGTAACCGGAACAGCGGAATAGCAATGAACTTCAACGGGGCCGGTATAGTGCAGCTTGTGCGCAGCACCTTCACAGCGATGCTGGCCCCGATCCTGTTACTCGGCCTCGCCGGTTGCAGTGATGCACCAAGTGACGAGGCAAGCGGGCCGCCGCCCAACCCGCTAATGTATGAAATCGCCAGCGCCGATGGCACGGTGGAGGGATGGTTGATCGGCACCATCCATGCCCTGCCCGATGGCACCAAATGGCGCACACCAGCGATCGCCTTAGCTGTGAACGAGGCCGATTTCCTGCTGGTGGAAATTGCCGCGCTGGATGATCGCGCCGCGCTGGCCGAGGTATTTGCCGCGTTGGGAACTACGCCGGGAATGCCACCAATTGCAGAGCGTATTCCGGCGACTCTTGCTCCCACGCTGGCAGATATGCTCGATAGTGGCGGATTGGACAGCGGCAGTTTTGCATCGACAGAAACCTGGGCTGCGGCGCTGACGCTGGCGCAACTCGGCGCGGAAGGCGACCCGGCCAACGGCGTTGATCGCGCGCTAATCCGCGAATTTTCCGGACGCCCTGTGCGCGAGTTGGAAGGCGCGCGGGCGCAACTGGCAATTTTCGACCGTCTGCCCGAATCCGATCAGCGCGACTTGCTGGCCGCTGTGATATCGGAGGCCAGCGACTCGAAAACACAGGGCAAAAAGCTGCGCCGCGCTTGGCTGACCGGTGATGTCGCCGCGCTTGAAGAGGCGACCCGCAAAGGTATCCTTGCCGATCCTGATCTGCGTGAGACATTGCTGGTGCAGCGCAACCGCGCATGGGCCGAGGCGATTATCCCGCTGCTCGAAGATGAACCACGCCCGCTGATTGCAGTGGGTGCGGCGCATCTGGTGGGGGCCGAGGGGCTGGCAAGCCAGCTGCAAGCGGCAGGCTACCGCGTCCGACGCCTGCCCTAAACAGGTTGCCATTCGCGGCGCTTGCCTCTAAGGGCCCGCGCTTCGGCGCTCCGGTCATCCCTGGAGGCGGTGCGCGCGATAGTCTTAATTCAACACGCATTCGAAAGGCACTATTATGAGC
>PHEL01000090.1 GCA_002842925.1 Alphaproteobacteria bacterium HGW-Alphaproteobacteria-14 | reverse complement strand
GGGCAGGGGTATCAGCAATTGCCATGACGAATTCTCCGATTCGATATAATTATGATATCATATTTATATCAGGATGCGCGGCGGTCAAGCGGATTCGGCACCGCGTCTGGCCGCAGTGACGCTGAGCGCCGCTTTGCGTCCGGTCTGTGCGCCAAAAAGGCCCCCGGTATCGCTACCGGAGGCCTTTCTGTCTCGTTCGTCGCTCGATCAGTTGTACACTCAGTGATATTGGGCGTAGCTCACGTCGAAGCGGTCGGCGTTCATCACCTTGTTCCAGGCGGCGATGAAGTCGGCCACGAACTTGCCCTCGGCCCCGGCCTCGGCATAGACCTCGGCCTGCGCGCGCAACATTGCGTTGGAACCGAACACCAGATCGGCGCGGGTGGCGCGGTATTTCTCCGCCCCTGTGGTGCGGCAGGTGCCGACATATTCTTCGTCCCCGCTGCCATCTACAGGTGCCCACTTGGTTCCCATGTCGAGCAGGTTGCGGAAGAAGTCGGTGGTCAACACGCCCACCTTGTCGGTGAACACGCCGTGCTTGGTGTTGCCGCTGTTCGCGCCGAGCACGCGCAGGCCGCCGACCAGCACGGTCAGTTCGGGGATCGACAGGCCGAGCAGGTGTGCGCGGTCGATCAGCATCTCCTCGGTGCGCACCGATGCCTTGGTCTTGAGATAGTTGCGGAAACCATCGGCAAAGGGTTCGAGCGGTTCGAAACTCGCCGCGTCGGTGTGTTCCTCGCCCGCGTCGCTGCGCCCACCCAGAAACGGCACGGTCGCATCAACACCGGCGTCCTTCGCCGCCTTCTCAACCGCCGCCGAGCCCGCCAGCACGATCGCGTCGGCCATGCTCAGGCTGCCGCGATGCGCGTCGATCACGCCGAGCACCTTGGCGAGTTCGTCGGGATCATTCGCCGCCCAGCCGTTTTGCGGGGCAAGCCGCACCCGCGCGCCATTGGCGCCGCCGCGATGGTCGGAATTGCGGTAGGTGGAGGCCGAGGCCCACGCTGCCTTGACCAACTCGCTTACCGCCAACCCGCTGCCGAGGATCGCCGACTTGAACCGGGCGATTTCAGCATCCGAGGGGGCGGTGCCAGCCGGAACCGGGTCCTGCCAGATCAGCGTTTCTTGCGGCACTTCCGGCCCCATGTAACGCACCTTCGGCCCCATGTCGCGGTGGCAAAGCTTGAACCAGGCGCGCGCGAAGGCGTCATCCAGTTGTTCCGGGTGGGCGAGGAAGCGTTCGGAGATCTTGCGATATTCCGGGTCCATCTTCAGCGCCATGTCGGCGGTAGTCATCATGGTCGGCACGCGCTTGTTCGGGTCGCGCGCGTCGGGGGCCATGTCTGCCGGATCAGGGTTGATCGGCGTCCACTGCTGCGCCCCTGCCGGGCTGTGCACCAGTTCAAAATCGTACTTGAACAGGATGCGGAAGTAATCGTGGCTCCACGAAGTCGGGTTGTTTGACCACGCGCCTTCAAGTCCGGACGTGGTGATGTTGCCTGCCGCGATTTCGGCTTCGTCGGTCAGCCAGCCAAAGCCCTGCTGGTGCAGGTCTTCGCTTTCAGGCGCGCCGCTGAACGTGTCTGAAGGGGCGGCGCCATGGGCCTTGCCAAAGGCGTGGCCGCCAGCTGTCAGCGCAACGGTTTCCTCGTCATTCATCGCCATCCGCGCGAAGGTTTCGCGCATATCGCGCGCGCTTTCGAGCGGATCGGGATTGCCGCCCGGGCCTTCGGGGTTGACGTAGATCAGCCCCATCTGGATCGCGGCGAGCGGGTTTTCCAGATCAGCGCCATCGTCCGGTCGGATGCGGGTGGCGACGCCTTCGTTGACCCACTGTTCTTCGGAGCCCCAGTAGACGCTTTCAGGTTCGAACACATCGGCACGGCCGCCGCCAAAGCCGAACACCGGGCCGCCCATGCTTTCAATCGCGACATTGCCCGCAAGGATGAACAGATCGGCCCAGCTGATGTTGCGGCCATATTTCTGCTTGATCGGCCACAGCAGGCGGCGCGCCTTGTCGAGGTTGCCGTTGTCGGGCCAGCTGTTGAGCGGCGCGAACCTCTGTTGGCCGCTGCCCGCACCGCCGCGCCCGTCCCCGGTGCGATAGGTGCCCGCCGCGTGCCACGCCATACGGATGAACAGCGGGCCGTAATGCCCGTAGTCCGCTGGCCACCACGGCTGGCTATCGGTCATCAGCGCAGTAAGATCGGCCTTGAGCGCGGCGTAATCGAGCGCGTTGAAGGCTTCCGCGTAGTCGAAATCCTCGCCGTATGGGTTCGCGCTGCGCCCGCCTTCCTTGAGGATGTCGAGTTGCATCGCTTGCGGCCACCAATCGCGGTTGGTGCGGCCCAGCAGGCTGCGTGCTCCGGCATTGCCGTGGAACGGGCAGCCGTCCATCTCGCCAGTCTTTGCGTCCATGTTTGTAACTCCTCTTACCAGTTGTCTGATCAGACTCGCCCTTGAGGCGTAGGTCTATGGGAACAGAATGACGCTTTCGGGATGGCGCGTCCAATCGATTAATACGCTGCGATTGATTTAGTAAAGCGATTGAAGCTTACCCCGCCTGCCCGCGTCCTTGCCGGGCTATGCTTGCGCTACTTGAGCGCGGTGCAGCAGTTTGTGATCGGCCAGCACCAGCGCCATCATCGCTTCGACCACCGGGGTGCCGCGAATGCCGACGCAGGGATCGTGGCGGCCCTTGGTGACCACCTCGACAGCCTCGCCCGCCGAATTGATCGATTCCACCGGGGTCAGGATCGACGAAGTCGGTTTGAACGCCACGCGGCACACCACTGGCTGACCGGTTGAAATCCCGCCTGCCGTGCCGCCCGCGTGGTTGCTGGCATAGAGCGGCTTGCCATCGTTGCTCCCAGGCGCGGGGGGGCGCATCCGGTCGGCATTCTGTTCGCCGGTCAGGCGCGCGGCTTCGAACCCGTCGCCAATTTCCACGCCCTTGACCGCGTTGATGCCCATCATCGCGGCGGCCAGATCGCTGTCGAGCTTGGCATAGATCGGCGCGCCCCAGCCTGCGGGCACGCCGGTGGCGACGCATTCGACCACCGCGCCCAATGACGATCCGGCTTTGCGCGCCGCGTCAACCTTGGCCTCCCAGCGCTTGGCAGCTTCGGGATCGGGGCAGAAGAACGGGTTGCCCGCGATTTCGGCGTAGTCAATCCGCGCAGGATCAATCCGGTCACCGCCCAGCTCGCACACGTAAGCCACGATGCTGACTTCGGGGATCACCAGCCGCGCCACCGCGCCTGCCGCCACCCGCGCCGCCGTTTCGCGCGCGCTCGACCGCCCGCCGCCGCGATAGTCGCGGATGCCGTATTTGGCGTCATAGGCGTAATCGGCATGGCCGGGGCGATAGGACTGGGCGATGTCCGAATAGTCTTTTGACCGCTGATCGGTGTTTTCGATCATCAGGCTGATCGGCGTGCCGGTCGTCCGCCCCTCGAACACGCCCGACAGGATGCGCACCAGATCATCCTCGCGCCGCTGGGTGGTGAAGCGGTTCTGCCCCGGCTTCCGCGCGTCCATGAAGGGCTGGATGAAATCCTCGCTGATCGCCAGCCCCGGCGGGCAGCCATCCACCACCGCGCCCAGTGCAGGCCCGTGGCTCTCTCCCCAAGTGGTAAAGCGCAGCACGCGCCCGAAGGTGTTCCAGCTCATGGTTTTGCCATCTGGCGCAAGTGTGGGCATCTGTCCATAATAGCTGGACGTTGTTTGATGGTTGCGGCAGGAACATAACATGATCGCCAAACTTTCAGGCAGGCTCGATGCCACGGGCGAGGACTGGGCCATCGTCGATGTCGGCGGGGTCGGCTACCTCGTGCACTGTTCGCGCCGCACATTGGCCGCGCTGGGCGAGGTGGGAGAGGCGTGCACCGTCCACACCGAATTGCAGGTGAGCGAGAATGACATGCGGCTGCTGGGCTTTGCCGAAGGGGCGGAACGTGACTGGTTCCGGCTGCTGACGCAAGTGCAGGGGGTGGGGAGCAAGGTGGGGCTGGCGATATTGTCGGCGCTCTCGACCGGGGAACTGCGCGATGCTTGCGGCAAGGGTGACGCGGCCATGGTCGCCCGCGCGCAGGGCGTGGGGCCGAAACTGGCGGGCCGGATCGTCAATGAACTGAAGGACAAGGCTGGCGCGATGCCTGCTTCTGGGCCGGGTGGCAGCGGTGGCTTTGCGGTTGGCGCGGCGGCGGCTCCGGCTGGCAGCAAGGGCGCAGACGCGGCGAGCGCACTGGAAAACCTCGGCTTCAAGCCTGCTGTGGCGACGCAGGCGGTGGCACGGGCGCTGGCAGAACTGGGCGAGGGCGCGAGCGAAGGCGACCTCATCCGCGTGGCATTGAAAAAGGCAGCATCCTAGGAGAAAATCCCATGCGTATCACCACTAGTCTCGCGCTGGCATTGGCCGTTATCGCCGCCGCACCGCTCGCCGCGCAGGATCGCAGCGCGTTCAAGCCCGGCCCGGTGCTGACCGAATTCGGCGCGCACGCTCCGGTGCCGGGGGTGGCGCAGCTGCCTGTCGACACCGAATTTGCGGTCGCGTTCGATGTGACGACCCCGGCGGCAGAGGGCAGCGCCAATCGCGGGTTTGAAAGCGCGGCGCGGTTCCTCAATATGCACGTGGCGAACGGTGTGCCGCAGGAGAATATCCGGCTGGCGGTGGTGGTTCATGGCAAGGCTGCGCTAGAAGTGCTGACCAATGCAGCCCACGCCGCCAACGCAGCCGGTGGAGGGGGCGATAACCCCTCGGCCAAACTGGTGGAGGCGCTGCTGGAAGCGGACGTGCGTTTCATTCTGTGCGGCCAGAGCGCGGCGGCTTACGGCATCAAGCCCGAAGACCTGATTCCCGGCGTGGAAATGGCGCTTTCCGCAATGACCGCCCACGCGCTGCTCCAGCAGAACGGGTTTACGGTGAACCCGTTTTGATACATTGCATAAACTATATATACTTTGACATACTTTCTCGGAAAGCTTACGTGGTCTGGGAAAGGAGGCTTTTATGGCCCAAGATGTAGTCCAAGTTCTAACATTCAAATCGGTGGAGACGATTCTCTCAACAGGAGGCACGCAATCGTGGGCGCTCGACCGTGAACGCGCGCGGAACTGCGAGTTCGCTGTAATGTGCCGCAACGCTAGCACTAGAGAAGCCCAAGGACCGGAAGAGCACCGAAGTGCGTTCATGGTCGGCAGAGTGAACGACGTTGTGCCATCCACCGAGACGCCCGGAAGGTGGCTAATCACCTTTTCCGAATACGCGTTGGTTGATTGGCAAGACGAATGGGAAGGGAATAGAAATCCCGTCGCCTATTATCGAACCGACAACTACGATGAAATCGATGATTTTGAGTCTCTGGAATTTCATCCGATGCCGGTTTCGGTGGCTCCAGCCCCTTCATTTCCTATGACCATCGCGCGCGCGAAAAGAGAGTTGGCCGAGAGCCACGGCGTTCCGGAAGAAAACGTTGAAATTGTCATTCGTGGATAACTGTGAATGACCGCCCCCGACGCCCCCCTCCACACGCCCGCCCGTCAGCCGGGTGATCCGGACGCTGCGCTGCGGCCCAAGCGGCTGGCCGAATTCGTCGGGCAGGAGGGCGCCAAGGGCAATCTCGCCGTCTTCATCGCCGCCGCGCGCGCGCGCGGGGAAGCGATGGACCATACGCTGTTCTTTGGCCCGCCGGGTCTGGGCAAGACCACGCTGGCGCAGATCATCGCGGGCGAGCTTGGCGTCGGTTTCCGCGCCACCTCCGGCCCGGTCATCGCCAAGGCGGGCGATCTCGCCGCGTTGCTGACGAACCTTGAGCCGCACGATGTGCTGTTCATCGACGAGATTCACCGCCTCTCCCCCGTGGTCGAGGAAGTGCTCTACCCCGCGATGGAAGACCGCGCGCTTGATCTGATCATTGGCGAGGGGCCATCGGCGCGCTCTGTGCGGATCGACCTGCCGCCCTTCACCCTGATCGGTGCGACCACGCGCCAAGGCCTGCTGACTACGCCACTGCGCGACCGCTTCGGCATCCCGGTGCGGCTCAATTTCTACAGCCATGATGAGCTGGAGCGTGTTGTCACCCGCGCTGCCGGGCTGCTCGGCCTTGCGATCCAGCCCGATGGCGCGCACGAAATCGCTCGCCGGTCACGCGGCACCCCGCGAGTCGCGGGGCGCTTGCTGCGCCGCGTGCGCGACTTTGCCGATGTCGCAGGGGCGGCCAGCGTCACCCGTCATGTGGCCGACGAATCGCTGACCCGGCTGGAGATCGACCGGCTCGGCCTCGATGCCATGGATCGGCGCTACCTCACCATGATCGCAACCACCTACAAGGGCGGGCCGGTGGGGATCGAAACGCTCGCTGCCGGCCTTGCCGAGCCGCGCGATACGGTCGAGGAGGTGGTCGAACCCTATCTCATCCAGCTTGGCCTGATCGCCCGCACCGCGCGCGGACGGGTGCTGAATGACGACGGCTGGGCGCATCTCGAAATGGCGCGGCCCACTGATTCTCCCGCACCCCAGCAAAGCGGGCTGTTCGACGAAGATGGTTAACCCGGGCCGCTAACCGACCGCCTGTTTTCGGTGCCAGTTCGGGACAGCGTGCCCGAAATCCCGCGAATCCGGGCCGAATCCGGGGCGTTGGCGGGCCTTGGCATGGTTAACCCAATTGCCCGGTGACGGTTTCTGGCCTCAAAAGCAGGTTGGATTAGGAGGAGGTGCGGATGGGCCGCATTCCCCGCTACAGGCAAACAGGGTTAACGACTATGTCGCTCAAACTGGCCATCGCGAAGCTTTCCGCCGCTGCTGCGGGTGTCGCATTATTGCAGGGCGGCGCGGTGCGCGTGGCCGAGCCGATGAACACCAATGCGCCGGAGTTCAGTTCGGAAATCGATGGCAAGCTGATCGCGGTCGATCCGCAGACCGGCGCGCGCTACATCAAGACGCGGACCCGCGATCTGCCACCGCCCGAACAGCGCCGCCGCCGGATTGTCGAACGAACGGTCGAATGCCAGCCGGTCGGGCCGGGCACGCCGAGCGCGCCTGCCGGCGCGGTTGAGGCCTATTTCGATCCCAATGAATGCCCGCCGATAGCGCAGGTCGCTTATATGCCGGCCCCGCTACCCCCGCTTCCGCCAATCCAGGGCGGCGGCGGCCCCGTCGGCGGCTTTGGCGGTTACGGCGGAGGACTGGGCTTTGGCGGCGGCTTTGGTGGCGGCTTCTTTGGCGGCTTCTTCGGCGGCGGCGGTTCGTCATCGGGCGATGTGTCGGTTTCAACCACCACCAGCACCAGCGGCGGCGGCGAGGGCAGCAGCGGGGTTGTGGTCAATGTCGATGTCGACAATTCCACGTCGACCACATCGTCTTCAGGCCAGATCAGTTCTTCGACCGGTCAGGTGTCGACCTCGACCACGACCGGCGCGGTGTCGAGCAGCACTGGTGCGGTGTCTTCATCGGGCGATGTGTCTTCGAGCACCGGGGCGGTATCGTCGTCAGGTAATGTCAGTTCGTCGACCGGTGCGGTCTCCAGCTCCACCGGCACGGTTTCGAGTTCCACTGGAGCGGTGTCCAGTTCCTCAGGCAATGTCTCCAGCTCGTCGGGCAACGTCTCGAGTTCATCGGGCAATGTTTCTAGCTCATCGGGTAATGTAAGCTCCTCGACCGGCGCGGTATCATCGTCATCCTCGTCGTCTTCGAGCTCGTCCTCATCATCGAGCTCTTCCTCGTCATCGAGTTCATCGGGTGGTGGCAGCAGCGGCAAACCCGGTGGCAGCTCGGGCGGGTCTGGCTCGTCGAGCAGTGGTTCGTCGTCATCTTCGTCGAGTGGCTCTTCGTCGTCGTCTTCGGGCGGGGCAACCAGCGGCGGCGGCACATCGGGCGATCTGACCAGCAGCACCAGCAGCAGCTCATCTTCCTCCTCATCGTCGTCTTCGTCTTCGAGCAGCAGCAGCGGTTCGACCGGGTCGAGCAGTGGCGGATCTTCGGGAAGCAGCAGCTCATCAGGATCGAGCTCCTCGTCTTCGAGCAGCAGCTCGTCGTCCTCGTCCTCTACCAGCGGCGGCACCTCGGGCGGTCACGAGGTTCCCGCGCCGCCGATGATGATCCTGTTCGGCCTTGCCGCCGCCGCGATCCTCGGCCGCCGCAAGTTCACCGGCACGCCGATCGCCTGACGGCGAAAACGCGATCACGCTTGCACCGCAAGCGGAAAGGGCGGCACCGGGGGGGAGCCGCCCTCTTCTTATCCGATGGATGGTGGCGGAATTAATACCAAGTCCCATTGATCCTGACTCATTAAGGGGATTCCCATGGGGCTGATTTTCTGATTCAGAGTCGCGAGCCGAAGGAGGTTTGTGATGGCTGG
>PHEL01000089.1 GCA_002842925.1 Alphaproteobacteria bacterium HGW-Alphaproteobacteria-14 | reverse complement strand
AGAGGTTGCCGCCTGTTAACCACGACACTTGTCACCAAAAAAGGTTAATAAGAGGTTTAAGGCGTTAACGTTTTGAAGTGAGTCTTTCGAGTCACAGTGTGTTTGCAGGCAAAATCTCCCTCGGGAATCGGGTTTTAACCGTTGTCGGACAAATCCTAACGCCCGCCCGCTCATGCCTCGGCTCAAGCGCAAGCTGCTGTTGCCGCCCGGCGGCGCGCAAATGGTCTTTGTCGAAAGCGATTGGATCGTGTTGCAATGGGGTATATCGTCAAGCCATGAAACTGAATTCCTTGACCTTAATCGCCGCAGCGAGCGTCCTATGCACGCTTGTGCCCACCGTCGCACAGGCACAGGATGATGGCGCGCCATCTGCTGGCAGCCCATCCATCGTGGTTGAGGGGCGCAAACAGATGGTCCGCGAGGAATTAAAGAACCTGATTGAGGTCGAAGACGACCAACTCGCCCGGTTCGAAAGCGAGTTCTGCCCCAAGGTGATCGGGTTCGACCCCGAATGGACTCCGATTCTGGAGCAGTTGATCCGCGACAATGTCGTGGCGGTCGGCATGAAGGTCGAACCGGCACCGTGCAAGCCGACGGCGGTAGTCATCTTCAGCTATGACCCGCAGGATCTGGTCAAGGGCCTGCGCTAGCGGATGCCCGGCCTGTTTGAAGGAATGCCCATACCCCAGCTTGACCGGCTCACCGGTGAGGCTCGCGGTGCCTATAGCTGGCGCGCGGTCGATATGCGCAGCCGCGACGGCATAACGCTTCAGCCTGCCGGGGACATTGGCGGATCGCCCAGCCAGGCAAAGATTGTGCGCAATGCCGCCGGGTCACGATTGGTCAGCAGCGTGCGCTACGACATCGTCAATTCCTATCTGGTGCTCGATCTGGAACGCACGCCGGGAATGTCGCTCAACCAGATTGCGGCCTTTGCGACCATGCATCTGCTGCTCGACCTGATCGAAAGGGCACCCGAAGTATCGCGCTCGACCTCGATCCTGAGGCTGTTTTCCGGCGATGACCCGGAAACCCTGCCGCCAGAACTCAGCCGCTTTGACCGGCTGACGCTCGAAGGACTGTACCGGATAAGGTTCAACAACGTGTCCGCCAGCCAGCAGCGCAGCCGGATGGTCAAGCATATCAGCCAGAACGAAGCCGAATAAGAATAGCGCCAAGGCCCTTACGGCGCAGAAGCATCGGCAGCGCGTACCACCCCGCTACCCTGCCCCCGCCAGCTTCCGCGCCCGCCGCCGCTCGGCGCTGGAGCCCAGTCCGATGGCTTCGCGGTATTTGGCCACGGTGCGCCGGGCGAGGTCGAAGCCTTCTTTTTGCAGCATTTCAGCCAGCTGCTGATCGGACAGGATGTTCTTGGCGGTTTCGCCATCGATCAGTGCCTTGATCCGTGCCTTGATCGCGGCCGAGGACGCGCCTTCGCCGTCTGCCGATGCGACCCCGCTGGTGAAGAAGTATTTCAATTCAAACGTCCCGCGCGCGCAGGCGAGGTATTTGTTGCTTGTCACCCGGCTGACCGTGCTTTCGTGCATATCGATCTTCTCGGCCACTTCGCGCAAAGTGAGCGGGCGCAGTTCGGCCACCCCACGGCGGAAGAACCCATCCTGCTGGCGCACGATTTCGGCGGCGGTTTTGAGGATGGTCTTCTGCCGCTGGTCAAGCGCGCGGATCAGCCAGTGTGCGTCCGCCAGCTTCTCTTTCAGCCAGCCTTGCGATTGCTTGTCCGATACCCCGGCGTTGAGTTCGAGAAAGTAGCCGCGATTGACGATCAGCTTGGGCAGTGTTTCCTCGTTCAGCGCGATGTCCCATCCGCCCGCGTTGTTGGCGGTAATCAGGATGTCGGGCACCACGGTGCTGGTAACAGATGGTGCAAAGGCGAGGCCGGGGCGCGGGTTGTAACTGCGCAATTCGCGCAGCATGTCAGCGAAATCCTCGTCATCTACCCGGCACAGGCGTTTGAGCCGTTCAACCTCACCGCGCGCGACCAGATCGAGATTGGCGATCAACGCCGCCATGCACGGATCGTAACGATCCGCCTCGCGCGCCTGAATCGCAATGCATTCGGCCAGATTGCGCGCCCCCACGCCGCCGGGGTCAAGCGATTGCACCAGCACCAGCGCAGCTTCGGCTTCTTCATGCGTGACGCCCAGATCATCAGCGATCTCGTCAATCGCGGAAGCCAGATAGCCCGCCTCATCGAGCAGCCCGATGATATGGCGCGCGATCAGCGCAATGCGTGGATCGGCGGCGAGCGCGCCGACCTGGCCTTCGAGATGATCGGCCAGCGTCACTTCGGCAGCGCGCAATTGCTCCCAATCGGGCGCATCGCCGAAATCGCCGCCGCCCGCCGCTGCGGCGCCCCATTCGGCATCGCGGCTGCTGCGCGCCTCGCCTTCGCCGGTGTCCCAATCGTGATCAAGCGCGTCCGGATCAAGATCAAGCGGCGCATCGCCTTCACCGCCGCCCAATGCGATCAACTGGTCGGCTGGCGTATCTTCGGGCAGCGCCGCCGCCACTTCGCCGCGCTGTGGCTCATCCGCCTCGGGCGTGGCGGTATCGAGCAGCGGGTTGATCTCAAGCGCCTCGGCAATGAAGCTTTCAATCTCGAGATTGGAGGCCGCCAGCAGCTTGATCGCCTGCTGCAACTGCGGCGTCATCACCAGCGATTGGGATTGCCGAAGATCAAGGCGCGGGCCGAGAGCCATGCCTGCCAGCCCTAGAGCGTGAAGCTCTCACCAAGATAGAGACGGCGCACGTTCTCATCGGCGACCAGCTCCTGCGGGCTGCCGGAAAACAGCACCTGCCCGCCGTAGATGATGCAGGCGCGGTCCACGATATCAAGCGTCTCGCGCACGTTGTGATCAGTGATCAACACCCCGATGCCGCGCGCTTTCAGATCGCGCACCAATTCGCGGATGTCGCTGATCGACAGTGGATCGATCCCGGCAAAGGGCTCATCCAGCAGCATGATCGAAGGCTTGGCCGCCAGCGCGCGGGCGATCTCGCAGCGCCGCCGCTCGCCGCCCGAAAGCGCCATCGCGGGCGATTCGCGCAGCCGCGTAAGGCCGAATTCGTCGAGCAGGCGTTCAAGTTCAGCCGCGCGGGTGGCGCCGTCAGGCTCGACCAGTTCGAGCACGCAATTGATGTTCTGTTCAACCGTCATTCCGCGAAAAATGCTGGTTTCCTGCGGCAGATAGCCCAGCCCCAGGATCGCGCGGCGATACATCGGCAGCTTGGTCACATCCTCGCCGTCCATCAGGATGCGGCCCGAATCCGGCTTCACCAGTCCCATGATCGAATAGAAACAGGTGGTTTTGCCCGCGCCATTGGGGCCAAGCAGGCCGAGCACTTCGCCCTTGGCCACGTGCAGCGAAATATCGGTCAGCACCGCTGTCTTGTCGTAACTTTTGGCGATCGAAATCACCTCCAGCCCGCTGCCCAGCGGTTGGACCGGGGCGGCGGCGGAATCAGCGGGGCTGCCCGCTTCGGATAGCGTGGACGTGCTCATACTCTGCGGTCTTTAGCAGTCTTGAAGCGGCTGGAAAGGGCTTCAAGCAGTTTGGCAGGATTTTTGCTTAGTTGCGGCATCATCGCTGACAATCGCGTGGATTACCGCGAAAGACCGTGCGATTCTCGCGGTTTGGGCAATTATTCGTGCCCGCCGGGAAACAAGATTTCAGCTGCCGCCCGCCCGCTTGCAACTCTGCCCTGCCTTTGCGATAGTGTCAGCTTATCAACAAACCGTTGGGGAGCGGGCATGATGGGCAAAGCAACCGAGCAGGTCAGGACTAATGGCCGGGTGCGAGACTGGCGCAAGGCGATGAGCGATCATGTCGCTTATGGCTTGCTGGTTTACACCGGATTGCAGATCTTCGTGACGGTAAAGGCGCTGTCCGAGGGGACATCGGGGTTATTGCCCTATATGGCGTTGATCGTGCTGGTGGCGGGTATTATCCCGGTGTGCCGCTGGTTCGAAAAACGCTGGTTGGATCTGGGCGATGCGCAGGCCTGCGATATGGCCTATGCCGCTGCCTTCCGCCGCGATGTGATCGGGCTGTGGGCGGTGGTGATTGGCCTGCCGTTTGGGCTGACAGTGATATTCAAGGCGTTGCTGGGAGGTTTTTGATGAGCGTGCGCCCTTCCGGGCGCACGAAAATCAGGAATTCTTGTACCGCTCGATCGCTTCGATCGTGACCTGACGCGCTTCTGCGGCGTCACCCCACTTGCCCACGCGCACCCACTTTTCGGCTTCCAGATCCTTGTAGTGGGTGAAGAAGTGTTCGATCTGCTGGAAGATGATCGACGGCAGATCCTTGGTTTCGGCCACGTCCGAATAATAGGGGAAAGTCGTGTCCACCGGCACGCAGATCAGCTTTTCATCGCCGCCATGTTCGTCTTCGAGGTTGAGCACCCCGATCGGCCGTGCACGCACCACGCAGCCGGGGATGAAGGGCGAACGCGCAATCACCAGCGCATCGAGCGGATCGCCATCGGGGCTCAACGTGTGCGGCACAAATCCGTAATTCGCCGGATAGCGCATCGGCGTGTGCAGGATGCGGTCGACGAACAGCGCGCCGCTTTCCTTGTCGAATTCATATTTCACCGGCTCGCCCCCGGTCGGCACTTCGATGATCACGTTAAGTTCTTCGGGCGGGTTCTTGCCGGTGGGGATCTTGTCGATGCGCATGATTGTTCTCTTTTGCGGCTGGAGAGGTGGGAAAGCTTTGCACGCGCCCATAATGCGTGGCGCAGGATTGCGAAAGACCCCGCGTGGGCCTAATCGCAGCCCCTATGAGCAAGAAGACACCCTCCAAAACTCCCGGCGCCATCAGAGGAACCCAGGACATTTTCGGTGCCGATGCCGAGGCCTTCGCCTTCGTGGTCGAGACATTCGAGCGTGTCCGCCGCCTCTATCGGTTCCGCCGGGTGGAAATGCCGGTGTTCGAAAAGACCGAGGTGTTCGCACGCAGCCTTGGCGAGACGACCGATGTTGTCTCGAAAGAGATGTATTCCTTCGACGATCGCGGCGGGGATTCGCTGACCTTGCGCCCCGAATTTACCGCCGGGATCGCGCGCGCTTACCTGACCAACGGCTGGCAGCAATATGCGCCGCTGAAGGTGGCCACCCATGGCCCGCTGTTCCGTTACGAGCGCCCGCAAAAGGGCCGCTACCGCCAGTTCCACCAGATCGACGCTGAAGTGATCGGCGCGGGCGAGCCGCAGGCCGATGTCGAATTGCTGGCGATGGCGGATCAGTTGCTGAAGGAGCTGGGCATCCATGATGTGACGCTGCACCTCAACACTTTGGGCGATGGGGAAAGCCGGGAGGCGTGGCGCGCGGCTTTGGTGACGTATTTCGGCGCGGTGAAGGATCAGCTGTCCGAGGAATCGCAGGAGCGGCTGGAGAAAAACCCGCTGCGGATTCTCGATTCCAAGGATGCGCGGGACAAGCCGTTCCTCGCCGGTGCGCCGAAGATCGACGCCTTCCTGTCGGAGGAGGCGAGCGCCTTTTTCGCCGCCGTCACCAGCGGGCTGGATGCGGCGGGTGTGAAGTGGGTTCGCGCCGAGAGCCTCGTGCGCGGGCTGGATTACTACCGCCACACCGCATTTGAATTCATCCCCGACGAAGGCAGCGCCTCAGCAGCGGCTTTGGGGAGCCAGAGCACCGTGCTGGGCGGCGGGCGTTATGACGGGCTGATGGAAAGCCTCGGCGGCCCGGCGACACCTGCGGTGGGCTGGGCTGCGGGGATCGAGCGGCTGGCGATGCTGGTGGGGGCGCGGGAGGCAGAACTGCTAGAAGCTGTTGTTCTCGTGGAGCACGACGACGGTATCGCCGAAGCAAACAGGGTCCTTGCTAAATTGCGGGCAGGTGGGGTGATCTCCGAGATTGTCGCCAGCGGCTCGGTCAAAAAGCGCTATGATAAGGCTGTGAAGCAGTCGCCTCAGCACATTCTGCGCGTCAACGAGACGGGCTACTATGCGATTTCCGGCGAAGGCTCGACTGACCGGATTGTCACTGCCCTTAACCAAACTTCGTCTCCCCGGGCTTGACCCGGGGCCCCGCTTTTCTTCTCGCGGCGGGACATTAAGTAGCGGGATCCCGGATCAAGTCCGGGAAGACGAGTAATCAGCAAGCCATGCAAATCCCCCCTGAACGCCTTGACCAGATCGCGCACCGCTTTGCGGAGCTGGAAGCGCGCATGGCGTCCGGCACGCTGGAGGGTGAGGCCTTCGTGCGCGCCTCCCGCGACTATGCCGAACTCGAACCATTGGCGAAAATCGCGGCCGAGGTGAAATCCGCGCGCGAGGAAATGGCGGGGCTGGCCGAGATGCTCGCCGACCCCGAGATGAAGGCGATGGCCGAGGAGGAACTGAGCGAAATCAAGTCCACCCTGCCCGAACTCGAACGCCGCCTCGCCATTGCGCTGCTGCCGCGTGACAGCGCCGACGCCAAGCCCGCGATGCTGGAAATCCGCGCCGGCACCGGGGGCGATGAAGCCGCGCTGTTCGCCGCCGACCTCTATCGCATGTATGAAAAATACGCCGCCGAGCAGGGGTGGCGCGTTGAGGCGGTCAGCATCAACGCCTCGGACATCGGCGGCTTCAAGGAAGTGATCGCCAACGTCACCGGCACCGGCGTGTTCGCCAAGCTGAAGTTCGAAAGCGGCGTCCACCGCGTCCAGCGCGTGCCTGTGACCGAGAGCGGCGGGCGCATCCATACCAGCGCGGCAACCGTGGCGGTGCTGCCCGAGCCGGATGATGTGGATATTTCGATCGAGGAGAAAGACCTCAAGATCGACGTTTACCGGGCCAGCGGCGCAGGTGGACAGCACGTCAACACCACCGATTCGGCGGTGCGGATCACTCACCTGCCGACCGGCACGGTGGTGACCTGCCAGGATGGGCGCAGCCAGCACAAGAACAAGGAAAAGGCGATGCAGGTGCTGCGCACGCGCCTGTATGACGCGCAGCGCGAAGCCACGCAGGGCGCCGAGGCCGAGGCGCGCAAGGCGATGGTTGGCAGCGGGGATCGTTCCGAACGCATCCGCACCTATAATTTCCCGCAAGGCCGCGTGACCGATCACCGCATCGGGCTGACGCTCCACAAGCTGGAAGAGGTGCTTGCCGGGCCGGGGCTGGCGGAACTGATCGCCGCGCTGATTGCCGAGGACGAGGGCAAGCGGCTGGCGGCGTTGAGTGAGTGATCGGGGCGGAGTGACCATCGCCCAAGCCATCCGCGCCGCTGCGCAGCGGCTCGCCGCGATTACTGACACCGCGCGGCTTGATGCCGAATTGCTGATGGCCCACGCGCTGGGAATCAGCCGGTCTCAGATGCTGCTGCGGGCGATGCAAAACCCCGCGCCCGCCGGTTTCGACGCGCTGGTCGATCGCCGGGCGGAGCACGAGCCGGTCGCCTATATCACCGGGCTTGAGGAGTTTTACGGGCTGGAACTCGCCGTTTCTCCCGCCACCCTGATCCCACGCGGGGATAGCGAGACGCTGATCACAGCCGCGCTGGAGGTTACGGGGGGGGCTGGCCGCGCGCTTGACCTTGGCACCGGATCGGGGGCGCTGCTGCTCGCGCTGCTGGCGAATCGCGCAGGCTGGCAGGGCGTGGGGGTGGATGCCTCGGCAGCGGCGCTGGCGGTGGCGGCGGGCAATGCCGGCGCGCTGGGTCTGGCGGATCGCAGCGTGTGGCATCAGCGCGATTGGCACGCCGAGGGGTGGGCGGATGGCCTGGGCACCTTTGACCTCGTCCTGTGCAACCCGCCTTATGTTGAAACGGATGCCACGCTTGATCGCCAGGTGCGCGATTACGAACCCGCAAGCGCGTTGTTCGCCGGGCCGCAGGGGCTTGACGATTATCGCGCGCTGATCCCGCAGCTTGGCAAGCTGATTGTGCCGGGCGGGATCGCGATTTTCGAAATCGGGGCGGGCCAGGACGAAGCGGTCAGCGCGATTGCTGTCGCTTCCGGGTTTGCCGTGGAACTGCGCCGCGACCTTGGCGGACGGCCGCGTGCCCTGATCCTTCGGTAAGCACCCTTCGGTGAGGAAAAGCGCTGTAGGGCTTGGCAAAGTGCTTTTGCATCGCTAATTGGTCAAACAGGCAAGATGATCTGCGAAGGGCGCAAATCGCTGAGCCACGCTCCTGAACTCGCTTGAATCGGCCGTCTGGGTTCGTCCCCGGCCACGGCAGCGCGGAGCGCGCGGCATCTTTTGGCAAGCCAGGGTGATGACGCGCTTTGACGAGGGGTCTGTTGACCGCGCGTGCAGGAATTTTTTGCAGCCGGTCGCTGATTAAGGAACAATTTCCTTGAATAACAATAATCGGAATAACCGTCGTCGTGGACGCGGCAACCGCCCTCAGGGTGGCAATGGCAGTCAGCTCAACCGGATTGA
>PHEL01000232.1 GCA_002842925.1 Alphaproteobacteria bacterium HGW-Alphaproteobacteria-14 | reverse complement strand
TGGCGGCGCCACGCGGTATCGTTGAGCTGATCCTGCGCGTTCGCAGCGGGTTCGCGGATATCGAGCCCGGCAGCCCCGGTCAGCGCGACATAGCCATCCGTGCCGATCTGCTGTGCGCCCCAGTTCACGAATTCATCGACATAGCGGTGATAGTTGGTGAACAGGATAAAGTCCTGAAAATCGCTGACTTCGCTGCCCGTATAATGCTTGAGCCGAGCGAGCGAGTAGTCTGTCCGCAGGCCATCGAACAGCGACAGCGGCATGTCCCGTGCTTCGTCAAGTTCGATCCCGTCGGCAAGCTCATCGCCGATCAGCGCAAGGTCGGTCGAGGGAAAATGCGCGGCGATATCCTGCGCGGAAATGCCGACCATTGCCGCACCCGCCTCGCCATCAAGCACGTAGGGGAACGGGATTTCCTGCCGCGAGCGGCCCACCGTGACTTCGATTTCGTATTCGCTGGCAATCAGTTGCAGCTGTTCGGTCAGGTAGGTTGCGAACAGATCGGGGCGGGTGATGGTGGTGGTGTAGGTGCCCGGCATCTCCAGCCGCCCGAACGCCCGGCTGCGATCAATCGGAGCGCCAATTCCGGCATAGCGCAAGGTGACCTGCGGATAGGAATAGCTGCCATCCTCACGCTTGCGCTGGGGCGGAATGGTGCCCGCCCGACCAAAGGCGATCACATCGTCGCGCAAGGTGTGCACGGCGTCGTCGTAATGCTGCTGAAGCTGGGCGAGAATGCTGGGAATATTGATCATGACAGCAGCATAGCTCCTTGAAGGGAAAGTTCAAAGTCAGGCTGGATGCGGGCCAGGCCTGTTTACAAAAAGGGCGCGAGGATCAAGCCGATCCCCGCGCCCTTGTGATTTGTTCTTGCGAGTCCTCGCGAAAGCGAAAGCTCACAACAGCATTTTAATCGTCGCCGTTACGTTCTTCGAGCAGTTCAGCCGGAATTTCACCCGGTTCGAGGCTGGTGTCGATGCGGGTGGCATCGACCTGTTCTTCGATCTCGCGCTGTTCGTCTTCGAACATCTGCGCCAGCACGTCCACGCCTTCGCTCTGCAGCTTGGCTTCGTCGTCCGACCGCGCAACAT
>PHEL01000231.1 GCA_002842925.1 Alphaproteobacteria bacterium HGW-Alphaproteobacteria-14 | reverse complement strand
TAGATATTGTTTGGGCACATGATGATGGGTCAGATGCATACCCGTATGAAGTTGGCTACTCTCGCGGCGCTGGCCGCTGGCATGGCGCTGTTCGCGCCGGTTGGTGCGGGCGCGCAAGACGCGGCGGTTGATGCTCCGGCAGTGCAGGCGGCTGCGCCGGATGCTGGCATGATCGAATCGGTCACCGACGCTTCGACCGTGGCCGCGGGGGACTACACCCCGATGGCACCGACCAAGGGCAAAGGCATGCCGACGTCCTATCAGGACGATCCGATCAAGAGCCTGACGTTTCAGGATCAGTATTCCGACAATGGCGATTACGCGCTGTGGATGCATGATGCGATTCTGATGCCGGTGATCACGATCATCAGCCTGCTGGTGCTCGGCCTGCTGCTGGTTGTGGTGGTGCGGTTCAACCGCAAGGCGAACCCGGTTGCTTCAAAGACCACGCACAACACCATGATCGAAGTGGTGTGGACGATTGTGCCGGTGATCATTCTGGTGGTGATCGCCGTGCCATCCATCACGCTGCTGGCGCGCCAATACGAAACCCCGCCCGCTGACGCGGTGACGATCAAGGCGACTGGCTATCAGTGGTATTGGGGCTTTACCTATCCCGATCACGGCGAAATCGAAGTGATCTCCAACATGCTGCCCAAAGAAGAAGCGCTGAAGCGCGGTGAGCCTGGGCTGCTTGCGGTGGATAACCGCATGGTGGTGCCCGCAGGTGTGCCGCTGCGCATCCAGACCACGGCAAGCGACGTGATCCATGCCTTTGCCGTGCCGTCGCTGTGGTTCAAGATGGACGCGGTGCCGGGCCGGCTGAATGAAAAGCTGCTGACCATCAAGGAACCGGGCGTTTATTACGGCCAGTGTTCCGAACTGTGTGGTTCACGCCACGCCTATATGCCGATCGTAGTCGAGGCGCTGCCGCCTGAACAATTCGCGGCATGGGTGAAGGCGCAAGGCGGCGCGATGCCGGGTGATGGCGCGGCCGACGATGCTGCCCCTGTTGCCGAACAGGTTGCCGCGCTGACCGTGCGCTAAGACATAAACGAATATCATCGGAAGAGTATCTGACAATGGCTACCACCGCAGAAGGCTTTGACATCCACGGCGA
>PHEL01000088.1 GCA_002842925.1 Alphaproteobacteria bacterium HGW-Alphaproteobacteria-14 | reverse complement strand
GACGATGCGATCCTTGACCTTTTCCAGCGCATAGTGATCGGCATCAAGCACGTCCTGCGCCTTGGCGATGTCTTTCTTCAGCTTGGATTTCTTGCCCCACGGCAAGCCAAGCAACACGTCGAGATAGTTGCGGATCACAGTCGCCTCGGCGCTCATCGGCTGCATCGCACGCAGCTTTTTCAGCTCGGCATGGGCCTTGGCCTTGGCTTCCTTGGATAGCTTGGTCTTTGCAATCTTCTCGGTCAGTTCGGCGATTTCATTGCCGTCCTCGCCGTCCCCGCCGCCAAGTTCGCTCTGGATCGCCTTCAACTGTTCGTTGAGGTAATATTCGCGCTGGGTCTTTTCCATCTGGCGTTTCACGCGCCCGCGAATGCGGCGCTCAACCTGCAAGACCGACAATTCGCCTTCCATGAAGGCCATCACCAGTTCGAGCCGCTTCAACGGGCTGGTTTCGGTCAGCAACGATTGCTTGTCCGAGACCTTGGCGCTGATTGCGGCGGCGATGGTATCAGCCAGCTGCCCGGCGTCATCAACATCGGACAGGTCTACACCGGCGTCCTCGCCCAGCTTCTTGTTGAGCTTCACATATTCGCCGAACTGTTCGACCACCTGCCGCATCAACGCGGTGACTTCGCTACCCGAAACCGTGTCAGGATCGATAAGACCGACCTCGGCGGCAACGTGCGAACCTTCATCGACCAGTGCAGAAAGTTTTGCACGGGTCTTGCCTTCGACCAGCACACGCACGGTACCATCGGGCAGTTTCAGCAACTGGAGCACCTGCGCAATCACGCCGACATCATAAAGGTCACCGCCGTCGGGATCATCACAGCCCGGATCAAGCTGAGCAATCAGGACAATGTCCTTGGACGCTGCCATCGCGGCTTCGAGCGCCGCAACCGATTTATCGCGACCGACGAACAGCGGCACCACCATGCCTGGGAAAACGACAATGTCGCGCAGCGGGAGGAGAGGAAAAGTCTGAGTCATGTGTCTGTATCCGCGGCGGCTCGTCGTTAGCGGGTGAACGCAAGCGCCTTTGAACCGAATATGGGTAGGCCGCCCAAGCCCCGCAATGGGTTTTGCCGGAGAAGCTGTGGAACATGGGAAGAGGCGTTAACGCTCAGGTGGTATGACGGCGGTCTGATAACACGAGGCGAGCGATGAAAACAGCGGCTTGGATTGTCGGCGGGCTTGCCCTGACGGGCATCGCGACCATGCTGAGCCAGCCCGGCCCAGCAGGTGGCGACATGGCGCTTGGGGTGCAGCTTTATCTACCGACTGTGATCCTTGGGGTTGCGGGGCAATATTGCTTTTGGCGGGCCTTGCGCAGCGGGGTCGGTGATGTCTGGTCGGTGCTGACCGGCCGGAACCGCAAGCCCTCGGCCCCCGAATCCCAGCGCCGATCATCCGACAGTGAAATGGACGATGCCGGGGCCAGCTTCGATGCCGACGAGGCTTTCGCGCGCTACATGGAGCAGCGAGAAACCCCGAACAAATCACCAGATATCTCGCGCGCTCCGCCACCGGCTGTAGCACATCCCGTCGTTCGTGCCCGCTCGCAAGGCGGATTCGGCCGTAAGGTCGTCTAGCCGGGTCCACCGACCAAGGCTTGACCGAACAAAGCTTTACTGCCTTCCTTTAAAGGCACGTGCCCCATTCCGGCGGACCGGGCCGGGCCAGCATTTCATCGGTGACCTGAGCCAATTCTGACGGCTTTGCGCTGGCGAACTCCCCATACATCACGATCGCGTCCTTGTTGGCGCAAAGCTGTTCCGCTGGTTGGTCAACCTCGCCCATCTGGCGACGGAATCCTTCAAGCTGCTGCGGGGGCCACCGCCCTCAACCCAATCCGGGCAGGTTGAAGCCGGGCGGGAGGCCCATCGAACCCTGCATCTCGCGCATCTGCTGTTCGGACACCCGATCAGCCCGGTCGCGCGCGTCGTTAAAGGCGGCGGCAACGAGGTCTTCGACGATCTGCTTGTCATCCGCGTTCATCAGGCTGTCGTCTATCGAGACGCCAAGAATGCGGCCCTTGGCGCTGGCGCGAACTTTCACCAATCCGCCGCCAGCGGTGCCCTCAACCTCAATGCTGTCAAGCTTGACCTGCATATCGCTCATCTGTTTCTGAATGGTTTCGGCGGCCTGCTGGGCTGCCTTCATCATTTCTTCCATCGATTTCATTAGGAAAGTCTCCTTAATTCCACGGGGGGCTGGCCGAAGCTACCGCCAGGTTGCCTTCTGCACCGAGCAGTTCAGCCTCGGGGAATGCTTCGAACGTGGCCTTGACCAGCGGGTCTGATCGGACGCGTTCATCGGCGGCGCGCGCTTCTGCATCGATGGCCTCGTCACCTTGAACAATGCATCGCGGATTTCGGGCGCGGGATCATCGGGAAAATTGTCAGCCTGTTCGAACATCACCCGTTCAGGCGCCAACTCAATCACTCGCACACGGCTGCGCATCACTTCGGCGACGTGCAGCATCCCGGCGCGATCAACCTCGCTGACCAGCGCAGCCCAATCGAGCGTCGGTGCGGTGACGTGCGGTGCGGAAGGTGTGGCGCCTTCTAAGCCTGAAACGACGGGTGGGGCGGCCCCGCTTACCGCCAACTCCTCGATCCGCTTCGCCAGCTTGCCCGGATCGGGCATCTGGCCTGCGTGGAGGATGCGTAGCAGCGCCATTTGCAGCGATACCAGCGGATCGGGCGCAGTGCGCACTTCGTCATGGCCTTTGAGCAGCAATTGCCACAGGCGGTGCAGTTCGGCCGCGCCCATGCGGGCCGCGAAATCAGCCAGCGCCGCGCGCTCTTCCTCGGCCGGAGCATCAGGCTCCCCACCAGACACTTGCGCCAGTGTGATCCGGTGCGTCAAATCCATCAACGCGCGGATCAGCGCCAGCGGCTCCACCCCCAGCGCATATTGTTCATCCACTGCGGCGAGCAGCGCTTTGGCGTCACCTTCGAGCAGGTGGCCGAGCAAGCGGCGTTGCGCGCTCTTGTCGGCGAGGCCCAGCATATCGCGCACGCGCGCGGCGGTGACCCTGCCCTCCCCATCGAGGTCGGCGTGAGCAATCGCCTGATCGAGAATCGAAAGCCCATCGCGCACCGATCCCTCGGCTGCCGCAGCGATGATCCGCAGGCCTTCATCCTCGGCCTCGACCCCTTCCAATCCGCACACCTTGGCAAAATGCGCTGCCAACATCGGCGCAGGGATACGGCGCAGATCAAACCGCTGCGTGCGGCTGAGCACCGTGACCGGCAGCTTGTCGACCTCGGTGGTGGCAAACAGGAACTTCACATGCGGCGGCGGTTCCTCAAGAGTCTTCAGCAAGGCATTGAATGCATTGCGTGACAGCATGTGAACTTCATCGATAATGTAGATTTTATAGCGCGCCGAAACCGCCGCGTAGCGCACCTGTTCGATGATTTCACGGACATCATCTACCCCCGTGTTCGAGGCCGCATCCATTTCAATCACGTCGATATGGCGGCCTTCTGCAATCGCAACACAGGCCTCGCACACCCCGCAAGGATCAATCGTTGGCCCGCCCTGCCCATCTGGCCCAACGCAGTTCAACGCCTTGGCGATCAGTCGCGCGGTCGAGGTTTTACCGACCCCCCTTACCCCGGTCATCAGAAACGCATGGGCCAGCCGGTCGCGTGCAATAGCGTTGGCAAGGGTGCGCACCATCGCTTCCTGTCCGATCAATTCGGAGAAGGTTTGCGGACGATATTTGCGCGCCAGCACGCGATAGGGCTGATTGGTCGCCACAGGGGGCGGCGCGGTCGACTTGGCTGGCCTGGCCGCAGGATCGGCCCCAGGCGCGGGCGCAGGTTCGCCGAACAGCGCATTCTGCCCCACCGCCTCCAGCTCTGCCGCCGTGGGGCCAGTGGTATCTTCAGGCAGATCTGGATCGGAATCGTTCATGAACCAAAGCTAGGCGCTTGGGCCGCGTTTGTCATGCTGCGCATGGCAGTGATAATGGTGGAAAAGGAGCCGAGCGACCCGCCGCAGTTCACCTGGGCTGCTTCCTTCCGGACCTGACCCGGTGAGCGAACGCAAACGTCCACCCGACTCCCGAACCCGCATATGGCCGCGCGTTGGGGAAAAATCAACTCAGCGAAAATTATCCGCGTAGGCCTGCAGCTTCAGCCGCTTGGGCGGGGTCGCGTGGATGCGCGCGGTGATGCCGTATTTTTCGGCATAGGCCTTGGCAGCATCCTTGCTTGGAAGACGGGGCGAATTCGATCACCCATTCATCAGTATGGGCCTTGCCCGATTGCATCGCGTGCTTGGGTTGCTGGTAAATACGTGCGGTCATAGGTGTCCCTTAGATCACGAATCGCTTCGATTAAACGCATTTTTGGTCTTGAGGCTTGGCTTTTCCAGCCACGGCTGATCGGGCCAGCGATGCCGGGGATAGCGGCCCTTCATGTCCTTGGCGACATCGGCCCAGCTACCGCGCCAGAAACCGGAGAGATCACGAGTCGACTGGATCGGGCGGCCTGCAGGGCTGGTGAGTTTGAGCAGCAGCGGCGTGGCGCCAATCATCGGCTGGATATCCAGCCCGAAAAGCGCCTGCACCCGCACTTCAACACTCGGCGCATCATCGCCTGCGTAGTCGATCACGTGGCGCGTATCGGCAGGTGTGCTGAAATGCGTCGGTGCCGCGCGGTCGAGCGCCTGACGCGTGTTCCAGTCGAGCAACCCCAGAGCTGCATCGCCAAAGCGGTGCGGCGCAAGGTCAAGATCGCGCCTCCCAACAAGCAGCGGTGCGAGCCATTCCTGCGCCCGCTCACTCAACGACTCGGGCGAAAGCGCCTCCACCCCGGCAAATTGTGCGCGGGCCAGAAAGCCAGCGGGGAGAATATCACCCAGCCGTTCAACAGCTTTCTCCACAAGGATATCCTGACACAGCGCAGGATCAGGCGCAGACTCAGGAACGCTGGCGAGCACAATCGCGCCGAGCCGCCGTTCACGCCGGGCTTCAACCCGATCCTTGTCATTATTCCAGCGGGTTACAATGCGTTCCTGCATTGCCTTGGCAAACAGCACCGGCACGCGTTCGGGTGCGAGCTGCGCCCCAGCGGTGATGCGCGCGCCCTTGGCCTCACCCTGCGCATCGCCAATCACAATCCATTCCGCCCGCGCCAGCGGCGATACGGGATCGAGCCGATATCCACGGCCACCTGCGCTCAGCCAGTATTCGCCCGAAGCATCGCGCCGCCGGGCGACGAAATCGTGGCGGGCAAGCGCGAGGCATTCGGCAGCATCTTTGGCAGGCGTGCGCTCCATTTCCCCGGCGAGTTTGAGAGCCTGCCCGGCCCACCCCAGCGCAATGCGCTGCGCCGAAACAGCACGCGGCGCACGGTCGCCGCGCCAGCGCGCAAGCCGCTGCATCAGGTCTTCGCCGCGCCCGCCCAGCCCCCGTTCCTGCAACAGCATCACCATCCGCGCCGCATCTTCGCCGCAGCCGTCACACGCGCCCCGCAGCACCGCTGCCGCCTGATCGGGCGCCATCGGCAGCGCGGCCAGCGCTTCACCAATAGGAGTAACCCTCCCCGCCGCATCGAGCGCGCCCAGCGCCTCAAGCGCCCCCCGCGCCGCGCTTACCGAGGCCTCCGGCGGAGAATCGAGCCATGCCAGATCTGCGGGGTCGCTCGTACCCCATTTCGCCAGCCGCAACAGCAGCGGGGCAAGGTCAGCTTGGGCGATTTCAGGCGGCGCGAATTCGGGCCGACCAGCATGGCCCGCTTCTTCCCACAGCCGATAAGCAACCCCCGGCCCCTGCCGCGCCGCACGCCCCGCGCGCTGGGTTGCTGACGCCTGCGAGGCACGCCGAGTGACAAGATGCGTGGTTCCCGCCGCCCGGTCAAACTCAGCCAGCCGCGCAAGCCCGCTATCGACCACCACGCGCACGCCATCCAATGTCAGCGACGTTTCGGCTATTGCACTGGCCAGCACTATGCGGCGGCGGCCCTGGTTGTCGCGGCGGATTGCGGCGCGCTGGGCCGCAGGTTCGATCTGGCCGTGTAGCGAGTGAATCGGGGCGTCAGGAAGTCGCTTTTCCAGCCGTTCACGCACCCGCTCAATTTCGCGCACGCCGGGCAGGAAGGCGAGGATATCACCCTGTTCTTCGCGCCAAGCCGTCAGCACCGCACCGGCCATCCGGTCCTCGATCGCTTGTGCATTGTCGCCACCAAACCACTTGATGGTCAGCGGATAACTCTTGCCCTCACTCTCGATCACAGGCGCGCCATCCCCCAGCAAAAGGCCAAAGCGCACGCCATCAATCGTCGCTGACATCACCATGACGCGCAAATCCTCACGCAGCACGGATCGGGTTTCCAGCGCCAGCGCCAACCCCAGATCGCTGTCGAGGCTGCGTTCATGCGCCTCGTCAAACAATAGCGCCGAAACGCCCGGCAATTCGGGATCGTCGACCAGCCGGTTCA
Source organism: Alphaproteobacteria bacterium HGW-Alphaproteobacteria-14 (assembly GCA_002842925.1). GTDB lineage: Bacteria > Pseudomonadota > Alphaproteobacteria > Sphingomonadales > Sphingomonadaceae > Erythrobacter. The sequence goes on along the minus strand of PHEL01000088.1, from coordinate 17,466 downwards.
CCAGAATTGCCTCGGTCACAACCAAAATTCTGGTTTTGGCGGATATTTTGCGGTCGAGCCTTGTGATGTAGCCCACCGTTTCCCCCGGCACTTCGCCCAGCATTTCGGCCATGCGTTCGGCGGCAGCGCGGGCAGCAACCCGGCGTGGGCTGGTGATGATGACCTGTCCCGTGCACCAACTCTGACCGATCAGATCAGGCGCGACCGCGGTGGTTTTACCCGCACCCGGCGGCGCAATCAGCACTCCCGCCCCCGGCCCTGCCAAGGCAGCGCGGATCTGGGGCAGGACAGCGTGGATGGGAAGATCGGGGTGCATCACCCCCGGCGGATAGCCCGCTCAGTGCCCGCGCGCGACTGCAAATTGCGCTGCTTCGGCCATCGCCGCACGCGCTTTGCCATCTGGGAAGATCGAAATCGCATCAATCGCCCGGTGCGCGAAGTGCCGCGCGCGTTCGCGGGTGTCTTCAAGGGCATTGTGCTTTGCTATCAGTGCAATGGCATGGGCCAGGTCTTCATCCGAAGTGCGGTGGCCAATGATTGCTGATTTCCAGAATTGCCGTTCCTGCTCATCACCGCGCGCATAAGCGAGGATCACAGGAAGGGTCATTTTCCCCTCGCGGAAATCGTCACCCTGTTCCTTGCCCATCTCAGCAGCATCGGAATCGTAGTCGATCGCATCATCGACCAGCTGGAATGCAACACCAAGATTGCGGCCATAGGATTCAAGCGCGCGTTCCTGCTCTTCGGAACATTCAGCCACAACGGCGCTGATCTGACTGGCGGCAGAGAATAGCGCGGCGGTCTTGGCGCCGATGATGTGCAGGTATTGTTCTTCACTGGTATTGATCTGGCGCTGAACTGACAGCTGCGAGACTTCGCCTTCCGCAATGATCGCGCTGGCACGGCTGAGAATCGAAAGCACGCGCAGGCTCCCGTCCTCGGTCATAAGTTCGAACGCGCGGCTGAACAGAAAATCGCCGACCAAGACGGTTGCCGGATTACCAAAAATGATATTGGCCGCCGCCTTGCCGCGCCTGAGTTCGCTGCCATCAACCACATCATCATGCAGCAGCGTGGCCGTATGGATGAATTCCACTGCGGCTGCGAGCTTATGGTGGCGGGTGCCCTTGTAGCCGACCAGTTCGGCCCCGGCGAGCGTAAGCATCGGCCGCAACCGCTTACCCCCGCCCGATATCAGGTGGCCGGCAAGGCGCGGGATCAAGGGGATCTCGCTCTGCATCCGGTCAAGTATAACAGCGTTGACGCAATTCATGCCCGCTGCCGTCAGTGACAGCATCGGATCAAGTGTCGGCCGGCTGCGCGGCAAAGGAATGATATCAGCACTCATGCTTTAGCGGCATTAGGGCGGCCTCAGCGTGCTTGGCAAGCGCAGAATTGCTGCTAGTTTCGCGCACGATGCCGCAACAACCGCAACACCCCACCGCCCCGCCTGCAGAACCTGACCGGGTGCTCGCGGCGTTCCGCAAAAGCATCGACAATATCGATGCTGCGCTGATTCACATTCTGGCAGAACGATTCCGGATCACGCAGGCAGTGGGCCAATACAAGGCAAAGGTGACTTTGCCGCCAGCCGACCCTGATCGCGAAGCGCGCCAGATCGCCCGCTTGCGCAAACTTTCCGAAGACGCCGATCTCGACCCGGAATTCTCCGAGAAATTCCTGCGCTTCATCATCGACGAGGTGATCCGCCACCACGAACGCGCACAGCAGGGTTGAGCAACGTCGAATTTTCTGCCGGTCAAGGCTGCGGTGGTGGCGACTCTCCGACCGGCACAGTATCTGGCGCGGGGCTATCAGGGATTGAATCTTCTGCGCCCGGCTCAGGCCCACTGCGGCGGGTGCGATATTCTTCCAACAACGCGCGGCGCTGCTGCGGGGTCATCTGGCGAAGCCGCACCGTCCGTTCGCGCCGGTCCATCGCGCGCTGATCATCGCGCATGGGAGGCATGATGTCCTCGCGGGTCAGCGCTTCGCCGCTTTCCACCTTGCGCTCAAGCTCGTCGCGCCGGGCCTTGATGCGTTCGTCAACGCGCTGCTGCCGAATGGCCTGCACCTCGTCGATCCGCTGGCGTTGACGAGCCTGTTCCTCGGCGCCCGGCACAGGCAGGCCCGCAGCTCGGCGGCGCTCAATGGCGCGCTCGATGCGCTGGTTTTGCCGTTCGCGGCGTGCCTCGATGCGGCCCTGCCGCACTTCGTCGATCCGGCGAAAAGCTTCGTTGAGTTCCTCAGGCGTGTCGATCAGCCCATCGAACACCGCCGGCGCGGCATCCGGGGGATTGGCGGATTGGGCCGTAATGACCACCGGAGCAGCCGCCTCAGGCTGTTTGCCGGTAATGCTGGCCCACACCCTTTCGGGCGAGGGCACGGCAATGTCGAGCCGATCAAGCATTCCGGTCGCGGCAGCCGCACTGGCGATCGCGCTGAAACCGAACGTGGCAATCGCCAATCGTCGGCCCAGCCGCCAGCTACGTCCGCCACCGCTACCCGTGCGGCGCAGTTCGGGGGGCGGAGCAGCGCGCGCTTCGGCGGCGGCCAGCACCCGATCGGCAAAACCTGCACTGATATCGGGCACCGGATAGTCATCCAGCTTGCGTGCCAGCGGGCTGTCAGCAATGATGTCGTTGGTGCTCATTACGCACCTCCTTCCCCGAAATCTGCATAGGCCTTGCGCAAGGCAGTGCGCGCGCGCAGCAACAACGATTCAAACGCCTTGATATTCATGTCGAGCGCATCGGCGGCATCGGCATTGGACATATCCTCATAATAGGTAAGCACGATCGCGGCACGCTGGCGCTCGGGCAGTGCAGCAATCAGCGCTCGGGCAGAGCGTTCACGCTCCCCGGTTTCGATCAGCGCATCAGCGAGGGGTGCGTCATCCTCGCTATCCGGCACCTCGCCAGCAGACATCCGCCGCGCGCGTCTCAGGCGGTCAATGGCAAGATTGGTCACCACGCGGTTGAGCCAGCCACCCAGCCTCAGCGCCGCCGCAGCCTGGCTCTCAACCGGATGGCGCGCGGCGATTTTGGGCGCCTGATCCCACAATCGCAACATGGCCTCCTGCACCAGATCCTCGGCCTCATGGGCATCGCCAGTCATGCGAAAGGCGATGCGTTGCAGCGTGCTGGCGTAAAGCGCGATGGCTTCACGCAGCGCGTTCGAATCGCGCTCCGCCAGCCGTGCCGCCAATGCCGCGTCAGAGCCGGAATCGGCGAGCGGTCTGGCAGTGGAGGATGGCTCGCCGCTGGCGTTCATGAATGCGCGCAAATGGCCCCGGTTGCTTATGTTATTCGTCGTCTGGCTGAAGGTATAACGTCGAGCTTGCCCAAACCCTTCGCGCCCACCTCAATCGGCGCGCGGCAGCCGCAGTTCGACCAGCAGACCGCCCAGATCCTCGCTTGTGCCCAGCCTGACGCTACCGCCGTAGATTTCCGCGACATCGCGCACGATTGCCAGGCCCAGCCCCGTGCCGGGCTTGTCCGTATCAAGCCGCACCCCGCGATCAAAGATGCGGATACGCTCAGCCTCCGGAATGCCCGGCCCGTCATCCTCTACCCAGATCAAGCACTGTTTCGGATCGCGCGGCGCCTCATCCTCATCGGGGTCGATGGTGACAAACACGCTGCCTCCGCCATATTTCGCAGCGTTTTCGATCAAATTGCCGAGCAGTTCATCCAGGTCCTGGCGTTCGAGCGCGACAGTAGCCGAACGGCTCCCCGCGATATCGAGGCGGCCCTCCGGGTGAAGCCGCTCGACTGCACGGCGCACAGCCTCGGCGCAGCCCATCACATTGGTTTTGGCATGGCCAACCGCGCGGCGGCCGACAGCGCGCGCGCGGGCAAGGTTTCCCGCATCACCGCCTCGCCCAGATCAGGCGCGCGCGCGGTGGCCGCGTTGGTCAGCACCGTCAGCGGCGTCTTGAGCGCGTGCGCGAGATTGCCCGCATGACGGCGCGCTTCCTCGGCCTGTTTTTCGGAATGTTCGATCAGCGCGTTGAGCTCCTCAACCAGCGGCTGCACTTCCAGCGGGAGTGGTTCGGTTATCCGGTTCGCGCCGGTGGTGCGAAGGTTCTGGATTGCCGCGCGCACCCGCCTGAGCGGTGATAGGCCGTAACGGATCTGCAGCATCGCCATCACCAGCAGCCCCAGCCCCAGCACCGCAAAGCTCCAGATCAGGATCAGCCGCACCCGCCCGACCTGCGTGTCCATCTGCTCGGTCGCGCTGGCCACTGCGAACGTCCAGCGGGTTTCGCTGCCGGGCAGGATCACAGTGCGTTCGGCAATCCGCAACGATTCACCAGCGAACTGGTCGGAATTATGGAAATGGGCTTCGCTGTCGAAGTGCCCGTCCTCGCCAATAGCGCCCTGCAGCTTGAGCGTGCGATCCCACAGGCTGCGCGATGCGATCGGTTCGTAGTCACCGCCGCTGATCTGCCAATACAGCCCGCTGCCCGGTTCTAGGAAACGCTGGTCGCCCAGCGTGCGATAGAACCAGACTTCACCGAAGGGATCGATCTCGGCCGAGGCGATCATCGCGGTGAGGATATATTCAAGCTGTTCATCGAAATTGGATTCGACCTGAGTGGTCAACATCCGTTCGAGCGCAACACCGCCGACCAGCAACAGCACAAAGATCCAGCCCGCCGCGATAAACCCCATCCGCCGGGCGAGGCTGGCGAGCGGAGCAGAGACTGAGGGCCCGGTCACACCCTCCGGCACAGCGATAGCCTCACCTTCAGGCAAGGCCATTTGCGCGTCGCCGCCCTTGCCCGACGCCTCAGGCGCGCGGTGCGTCAGCGGGGTCGTCGAGGCTGTAACCGAGGCCACGGATGGTCGTTATCACGTCTGCGCCAAGTTTTTTGCGGATACGGGTGACAAACACTTCGATGGTGTTCGAATCCCGGTCGAAATCCTGATCATAAATATGTTCGATCAGTTCAGTGCGGCTCACCACCTTGCCCTTGTGGTGCATCAGATAGGACAGCAGCTTGTATTCCTGCGCGGTCAGTTTAACCGGCTCACCGCTCAGCGTCACCCGGCCCGAGCGCGTGTCCAGCCGCACATCGCCTGCGGTCAATTCGGACGAGGTGTTGCCCGAAGCACGCCGGATCAGCGCGCGCAAGCGGGCAATCAGTTCCTCGGTCTGGAACGGCTTGGCAAGGTAATCATCCGCGCCTGCATCAAGCCCGGCGACCTTGTCGCTCCAGCTATCGCGCGCAGTCAGCACCAGCACCGGGAAAGTGCGCCCCTCGCGCCGCCACATGCCCAGCACGGTCAGCCCGTCAATTTCAGGCAGGCCAAGATCGAGCACCACTGCGTCATAATCTTCGGTCGAGCCCATGAAGTGCCCGTCTTCACCATCGACAGACAGATCGACGGCATAGCCCTGTTGTTCGAGCGTCGACTTGAGCTGCGCGCCGAGGGTCGGTTCGTCTTCGACGATCAGAATGCGCATAATCCACCATTTTCCTGCATTGCTATTGGTTGGGTCGTGCGCTTTCGGAAACAACGCGTCAAGCAAGGGCCATGCCCCAAAGCTGCCGCTTTCCCCCGATGATCGCGCATTACGGACAGCCGATCAGCGCGAGCGACCGATGATCCGCCCCGTTCGGGCATCAACATCGACATAAGTCACCCGGCCATCGCGGATGAATTTGAGGCGATAGGCCCGCGCCGTGGAATCATACGCGGGGCCAAGATATTCACTGCCCTGCATCTGCGGCAGGATACGCTGTTCGATTTCGCGCAGCGACAATTGCGTGCCAGCGCGCGCTTCGCGCCGGGCCTCTCCCTGATCGCCGCGCGACTGATCCTGTGCCGTCGCTGGCGTGCCGATAGCCACCAAGGCGAGCGCTGCGATGCAACCTGCAAACAAGAATTGGATGCGTTTCATGACAATTCCGTGCCTAGGCCGCGCCCATTGAACAAGCCGTGAATGAGTTATCGCGAGGACGCAGCGGATGCATCTTTCACCAACTCGTACTTGATGGTGATGCTGATCCCGGTGGATACCATCCCTGGCTGCACCGGCGGCGCAGCGGCGGCCATGTCAGCACTAACGCGCATCATCGCCACTTCGGGCATCGGCCCCCGCCCTTCGATGCTTTCGGCAACCGCCAGCACTTTCGCACCGTCATAGCCGAACAGGTCAGCATAGGCCTGCACCCGAGCCTGCGCGCGTTCAATTGCGCGCTTTCGGGCGGTATCCTTGGCGTCTTCGTCGTTCTCGATTGAGAAACTGGGGCCGTTAAGATCGGTTGCGCCTGCCGCAACCAGCGCATCAAGCACTTTGCCCGCATCGTCGATCTTGCGCAGGATCACGCTCACCCGGTTCGACGCTTGATAACCGCGGAACACCTGACGCCGCTCCTCCTGATTGTAATCATACATCGCGTTCAGGTTGATGCCGGTGGTCTGAATATCCTTGTCAGCCACGCCCAGCGCCTTGATCCGCGCGATTACCTTTTGCATCTCTGCTGAATTCTGCCGCAACGCTCCGGTCGCGGTCGGTGCTTCGCTGGTCACGCCTGCGCCGATAGTCGCAATGTCGGGCGCGACCGAGACGCTTTCGAACACGTTGAGTTCGACCACCGGGCCATCGGCGCTGATCGCGATTTCCGCGGCAGCAAGGCTGTGGGCAGGAATGGCCAGCGCGCTGGCAGCAAGCATCGTCATTGCGGGTCGGATCATTCTGTGTTCCTCCAATTCGCCCGTTCCGTGCACCGGGCGAGCTTTCGCGGGACTGAACCGCCTCATTACGCTGTGATGCTGCGCTGCGTTGGCGTGCAGGGTTGTGGCGCAGGCTGCAAGCCCCTAGGTGGCGCTACCCATGGCGCAACCACCTATCTTTTCGTTCGAAGGGCTCGCCCTGCAACAAGGCGGGCGCTGGTTGTTTGGCGGGCCGACGCCTGACAGTGGCACCCCGCCGATTGATCTGCACGTGCTTCCCGGTGATCGCCTTGCGCTGATCGGCCGCAACGGCGCGGGCAAGACCACGCTGCTGCGACTGATCATGGAACGCATCGATGCGGATCGCGGTCAGCGCCGGGTAAAGCCGGGAACGCGGATCGTGTTTCTGGAACAGGAACCCGACTTTTCCGGCCCCGGCACATTGATGGACTTTGCGCTTGCCGGCGATGACGCTCCGGCCGAGCACGAAGTCGAAGCGATAGCGGGCCAGCTTGGTATTGATATGAGCCGCCTGTCGGAAACCGCCAGCGGCGGTGAACGGCGGCGCGCGGCGATTGCCCGAGCCTTGGCGCAGGATCCCGATCTGTTGCTGCTGGACGAGCCGACCAACCACCTCGATCTTTCCGCGATCGATTGGCTTGAGGACTGGCTGACCCGTTATCGCGGCGCGTTCATCACCATCAGCCATGATCGCACCTTCCTCACCCGTCTGACACGCGCAACCCTTTGGCTCGACCGCGGGACGTTGCGGCGCAAGGAGGTCGGCTTCGGCGGTTACGAGGCGTGGGAAGAACAAGTCTATGCCGAAGAAGCCCGCGCGGCCGAGCGGATGGATGCCAAGCTGAAGATTGAGGCGCACTGGCTCGAACGCGGGGTGACCGCGCGGCGCAAGCGCAATCAGGGGCGGCTGGAAAAGCTGTTCCAGATGCGCGCGGCGCGGGCAGCGATGATTTCGGGCGCTGGCACGGCCAAGCTCAAACTATCCAGCGATGACGACTTCAAATCGAAGTCAGTGATCGTAGCGGAGGGCATTTCCAAGACCTATGATGGCCAGCCGATCATCAAGCCATTCAGCCTGCGCATTCAGAACGGCGATCGCATCGGCATCGTCGGCGCCAACGGCGCGGGCAAGACTACATTGCTGAAAATGCTCACCAAAGAACTGGAGCCTGATAGCGGCAGCGTGACCCATGCGCGCACATTGTCGGGCGTAATGATCGACCAGCAGAGAAAGCTGCTTGAGCCGGGCGCCACGGTGCGCCAGATTCTTGCGGAAGGCGGTGACTGGATCGATGTGCGCGGGGTGCGCAAGCACGTTCAGGCCTATCTCAAGGATTTTCTGTTCGATCCCGGCCTGGTCGATACGAAAGTCGGCATCCTGTCGGGCGGGGAACGGTCGCGCTTGCTGTTGGCGCGCGAATTTGCCCGCACGGCCAACCTGCTGGTGCTGGACGAACCGACCAATGATCTTGACCTTGAAACGCTTGATTTGCTTCAGGAAGTGATCGCCGATTTTGACGGCACCGTGCTGATCGTCAGCCACGATCGCGATTTTCTCGACCGTACGGTGACAGTGACGCTTGGCCTCGACGGAACGGGCAAGGTGGACATTATTGCAGGCGGTTATGCTGACTGGGAAGCCAAGCGCAAACAGCCGTCAACACCGATCAAGACGGGGTCTAGCACCCGTCAAGCGCAACCTGGAGGCCCCCTGGACGCGGCTGGCAAGCCCATGACAGGCAAACCCGCCTCGCCGCCCAAAATCTCCTACAAGGATCAGCGCGATTACGAGATCCTGCCAGCCCGGATCGAAGAACTGGAAACGGCGATAGTCCGGGGAGAGGCGCTTCTGAGCGACCCCGAACTATACGCAAAGGATCCCCAAAGGTTCGCGACAATCAGCCAAGGCATAGCCAACGCCCGCGCAGAACGCGACGCGGCGGAAGAACGCTGGCTGATGCTGGCTGAGCAGATCGAAGGCTGACCGCGCGCGATTTCAGGTAATGCGATAATAATCCGCGACACGCTCCAACGCGATTTTGAGCACCAGTTTGCCGCTTCTTGTCGGCCAGCCGAGGCTCTTTTCAGCCTCGGGCAGCGCCTCACCAGCGCAAACCACGCGCGGCGATCTGGCGTTCGTTGGGGGATAGGCCGCGCTCGCCGGTCGATTTCACCCGCACCGCATCCCAGCGCATGGTGATGCTGGCAGAAAGCTGCGCGCGTTCGTAATCAGCCCGCAGCGACTCGCCAGCGTCGCGCAACTGGTCGGACAAATGCCCGCGCGCGTGCAGCCATGCCAGTGGAGATTCAGCGAGATTGACGGTGACTGTGCGCGAAGGCCGGGGGCCGTTGATGCCCTGCGCTCGGCTTGGGCCTTCGGGGGTGACTTCACGCTCGACCAATTCGCGCTTCATGGCAATTCCTTCCGTTGGATGACGGATTGCGACTTGCCAAGTCGGCGTGTCTGTAGGAAAGAACAAACCAATCCGGTTAAATGATGAGGCACACCATGATCAACCGCATCCGAGACCTCCGCAAGGCCAAGGGCCTGACGCTCGCCGATCTGGCGGCCGCCTGCGATCCGCCCACTACCGCACAGACCATCGGGCGGCTTGAAACCGGGATGCGCAGCCTTTCGTTGACATGGATGAACCGCATCGCCGCCGCGCTCGGCGTTGATCCGGCCAGCCTGATGCGCGCGGACAGTGCCGATCCCGCCCGGATCGTGGCCGAACTTACCGCGACGGGGCCAGAGGCTTTGACCAATCCGCGCGATGCCGTGTTGCCGAGCGATCTTGCCACCGATCCCGATGCGCCCGCGCCGATGGTGCTCACCGTCACGCAAAGCGTTGGCGAATATCGTCCCGGCGATCTGATCTGGCTCCAGCCGTTCGATCCCGACACCACACCGGCTGCCCTGGCCCGCGCCATGAACCGTGATTGCCTTGTCCCCCGCCCCGGTGGACGCTTCGCTTTCGGGCGGCTGATCGACCGGCGCGGCACGTTGGTCGGGTTACTGCCACCGGGGGCGGGGCAGAAACAGGTGGTGGTCGATAATCCGGCATGGATTGCAACTGCGATCATGCTGGTGAGACCGCTTTAACCGCCATGCGCCTAGACCAACCAGCGTGAAGCACGTTCTTGCCTTGTCCACACTCTATCCCAACGCGGTCAATCCGCGCTTCGGGACGTTTGTCGCGCGGTCATTGGAGGCACTGGCAAAACGCGGCGATTGGCGGGTAACGCTGGTCAATCCGATCGGCCTCCCCCCACTCGCGCTAGGGCGATACCGCCCGTTGGCAGAACTTGCCCCGGTGAGCATCGAAAATGGCGTCACCGTCCACCGTCCGCATTTCACACTGATCCCGCGCATCGGCGCGCGCCGCAACGCCGCTGCCATTGCCCGCGCGGTGCTGCCGCTGGTCCAGCGCATTCGCGCCGAAACCCCCATCGATGTTCTCGATGCGCAGTTCTTCTTCCCCGATGGCCCCGCCGCTGCCGAAATCGCACAGGCAACGGGACTGCCACTGTCGATCAAGGCGCGCGGCAGCGACATCAGTTTCTGGGGCGAGCAAGGCTTTGCCAGGCAGCAGATGCTGGACGCCGCGCGCGCCGCCACCGGACTGCTCGCTGTCAGCCGCGAACTTGCCGGTCAGATGGCGGCGATGGGCATGGATGCGGGCAAGATCACGCTGCATTACACCGGGCTCGACCGTGACCGTTTCCGCCCGCTGGGCCATACTCAGTTGCGCAGCCAGCTTTCGCGCGAAATCAGCTTTGCCATGCCCGATAATGCCCCGCTGCTCGCCTGCGTCGGCGCGCTGATCGAACGCAAGGGTCAGGCGATCGCGATTGCGGCGCTGCGCGACATCCCTGGCGCGCGGCTGGTGTTGGCCGGCCAGGGTGAGGACGAGGCCCGCCTGCGCGCGCTGGCGATCAGCGAAGGCGTGGCAGACCGCGTTCATTTTGCCGGTTCGATCGACCATGATCTGATGCCGCTGATCCTGTCGGCGGCGGACGTGATGGTGTTGCCGACGGTGAGCGAGGGCTTGGCCAATGCCTGGGTCGAGGCGCTGGCCTGTGGCACCCCGGTAATCACCTGCGATGTCGGCGGCGCGCGCGAGATCATCACCTGCGACACTGCCGGACGGCTGGTGGCGCGCAACCCCGAAGCCGTGGCGGCAGGGATCAATGCGGTATTGAACAACCCGCCCGCGCGCGAAGCGGTGGCCGCGTTGACGGAAGATTTCAGCTGGGACGCCAACGCCGCCGCGCTGGCCGCGCATTACGAAAGGCTGACGGACGCGGCCTGAAACGCTTGCCCTTCAGACTTCCCCGCGAACGATTTTTTCCTGCCGGTCTATCGCGCTTTCCTGCGGCACAAAGCTGTCTGAAGTCACCCCCATCCAGATCAGCAGCGGGCCAGCCATATAGACGCTCGAATAGGTGCCGATGAACAGCCCCGCCGTGATCGCCGCAACCATGCCGAACAGGCTTGGCGGGCCGAAAATCAGCAGCGGGATCAACGCCACGAACAGTGTCAGCGAAGTCATGATAGTGCGCGCCAGCGTTTCATTGACCGACAGATCGAGCAGTTCGGGCAGCGGCATCTTGCGATATTTCTTCAGGTTTTCGCGGATGCGGTCATAAACCACGATGGTGTCGTTCAATGAATAGCCAATAATCGCGAGGATCGCGGCGACGATCTGGAGGCTGAACTCCATCTGGGTCAAAGCAAACAGGCCAAGCGTAACCGACACGTCGTGCACCAGCGCGAACATTGCGCCCACGCCAAACTGCCATTCGAACCTTACCCAGATATAGACCGACACCAGCCCCATCGCCGCCAGCAGTGCAAGGATCGCCGAATTGCGGAATTCACCCGCGACCTTGCCGGAAACGGTGTCGTTCCCGTCGGTGCGCGCGTCGGGATATTGCGCGGCGATGGCAGCAATCACTTCGCCGCCGATGGCGGTGGCAGCGCCGGGCGTGTCCTCTGCCCCTTCGGGCAGCGCGACCCGGATCGACACCGCGTTCGGCCCGCCAAATTCCTGCACCACTGGTTCGCCATAACCCAGCCCGCCTACCAGTTCGCGCAGAGAAGGGATGGGAGCGGCCTCGCGTTCCTCAAAGGTTATGCGGACTTCCTGACCACCGGCGAAATCAACCCCGAAATTGAGGCCGTTGACCATAACCGCTGCCCAGCTTCCGACGATCAGCGCAATGCTGACCACAAAGAACGGGATGCGCAGCTTCAGGAATTTGATGTTGGTGTTGTCGGGAACCAGCTTGAGCAGTTTCATCGGTCGCTCGCTCCTCAGATATGAATGTCGGCAGGGCGCGCCTTGCGCAGCCATCCGGCGACCCACATACGGGTCAGAACCATGCCGGTGAACACCGAGGTGAACAGCCCCACCACCAGCACCACGGCAAACCCTTTGACCGGGCCAGAGCCGAACGCGAACAGCGCCACACCGGCGATGAAGTTGGTGATATTGGCGTCCCAGATCGCACGGCTGGCTTCTTTATAGCCGGTTTCGACCGCCGCAATCACCTTGCGGCCACGCGCGCGTTCTTCTCGGATGCGCTCGTTGATCAGCACGTTGGCATCCACCGCTGCGCCGATGGTGATGACAAAGCCCGCGATCCCCGGCAGCGTCAGCGTGAAATTGCCGATCGCCATGATACCGAGCAGCATCAACACGTTGAACACCAGCGCGATGGTCGAATAGATGCCAAAGCGGCCATAGCTCGCCACCATCAACGCGATAACCGCGATACTGCCGACCGCCATGGCGAGCAGCCCGCGCCGGATCGAATCCGCACCAAGGTCTGGCCCGACAGTGCGTTCTTCCACCACCGTCAGCGGCACAGGCAGCGCGCCCGACCGCAGCGAAATCGCAAGGTTGTTCGCGCTTTCCGGGGTGAAGCTGCCCGAAATCTGCGCGCGTCCGCCGATGATCGGTTCATTGATGTTGGGGGCAGACAGCACCTGCCCATCCAGGATGATGGCAAAGGGCTTGCCGACATTCTCGGTGGTCAGCTTGGCAAATTTCGCCCCGCCTTGGGCATCAAAGGTGATGTTGACGACGTTCTGATTGCTGGTCGGATCAACCCCGGCCTGCGCGCCGGTCAGGCTGTCCCCGCGAATGCCGCCCAATCGCCGCACCGCCTCAAACTGGCCTTCCTGCGGGGTGCCGGGGGCATAGGGAAAAATCTCGCTGCCGGCAGGCGCGACACCGGCCTGCACATTTTCGGGCAGGGCATTGAGATCGACCATCTTGAATTCGAGCTGTGCGGTCTGACCGAGCAGGCTCTTGAGCGCTTCGGGGTCTTCCAGGCCCGGCACCTGAACCACGATCCGGGTATCGCCCTGCCGGATGATGGTTGGCTCTCGCGTGCCGAGTTCGTCGATCCGGCGGCGCACCACTTCGGTGGCGCTTTCCATTGCGTCATTCAACGCGGCGTCGATCCCGGCAGAAGTCGGAACAAGCACGATGCGCTGCCCGTCAACTACCGACAAATCCCATTCCCGCGTCAGGTTTGCGCCCTGCATCAATGGTTCGATCAGCCCGCGCGCACGATCAATGTCGGCGGGGCTTTCCAACATGAAGGACATTCGTCCGTCGCCCGTCGACACGTCACCGATGCGAATGCGCGGTTTGGCGTTGCGCATCAGCTGACGGACGCTTTCTTCCATGTTCTCAAGCCGCTGGACGCGCACATCGGTCGCCCTGGCTTCAAGCAGAAGATGCGACCCACCAGCAAGATCAAGCCCAAGATTGACCTGCGGATTGGGCAAAGCCGATGGCCAGTCCAACCCCGACACATTGAACAGCGATGGCAGCGCCAGCACCGCAGCAGCCAATGTCAGGCCCCACAGCCAGAGCTTTTTCCAAAGGGGAAAATCAAGCATTGCGTCTGGTTCTCACGCGCAAAAAAAGGGTGTGGCGGCGTGCATCGCGGCAGCCGGATCAATCGTTCGCGGCCGTGCCGCCCGGCGGGATGATGTCGCCAATGGTGGCCTTGATCGCCTTGACACGGACATTGGTGCCCAGTTCCAGTTCGACATAGGTATCGTCAACTTTCAACACCTTGCCCACCAGACCACCGGCGGTGACGACCTGATCGCCTTTCTTGACCGCAGCAATCTTGGTCTGATGCTCTTTCTGCCGCTTCATCTGCGGGCGGATGATCAGGAACCAGAAGATCGCGATCATGCCAACGATCGGCAGGAAGCTGATCCAGGCAGGAGGTCCGGCGTCGGCGCCAGCAGCAGCAGCGGCAAGAAGTTCAATGGTCATGCAAAAAACCCGTCAGAAACCTGTTAAACATATGCGAGGCAACCCCTTGCCGCACCCTGAAGCGCGGTAGTTCGGCGTGGCCCTGCATCCAAGTGGGCGCGCCTAGCAGCAATGCAAGCACCCCGCAATCGGAAGGGGGCAAGAACCGTGCATGGACGCAACACGCCTACAAGCTGGGCAAACCCGCTTGCCAGCCCCAAACTCGCGCCCTATAGGCCCCGCTCCACTGGAACGGGACGTAGCGCAGCCTGGTAGCGCATCACACTGGGGGTGTGGGGGTCGGAGGTTCGAATCCTCTCGTCCCGACCAGTGGACCTCTCCTCTCGGACTAAGGCCGCAGATTTCCTCGATTTTTGAGGATTGACGCCATGCAGTTCGGAGTCCTGAGTCCCAAAGTGTGCACATGTCTGTGCACCTTGGTATGCACCATTTGCCGCAACCAGTCTGCTGTGTGCCTGAATCGACCTCTCGGGAGGCCACAAGCCAGCGGCGTCGTCCAATGAGCATCTATCGACGAGGCGCCGTGTTCTGGTGGCGACGCCGGCTCACCGTGAACAACCTTGATGCGCGATGTGATCCAGTGGCGCCGCCCTTGGGTCTGCCTGCTGCGCGATCTATAATACTTCGCATATCGCTGAAGACCACCGATCGGCTCGAGGCGAGGCGCAGGGGACTATCCCTCGATGTGGAGTTGGAAATGGTAGCTGTTACGATGCCGGAACGTGTGAAAGCGCCAGACGCCAAGCAGCTGACGTCGATCTATCAGGAAGCCTTGCGCTTCAAGATCGAGCAGATCGAGCGCATCCAGAGCCGCCCGCCTTGGGACTGTCAGGATTTCCGTGTGTGGGCGGGCGGTTGAACATTACGCCGCCATGGCTTTGATGAAGCGTTCGCCGAAGATGACGGCGAACTGGGCCTTGGCCATGGACCACTCACGTGGTGGCATTCTCCACTCTTTCTCGGATCGGTTCAAGATCAGATAGAGCAGCTTTGTGGCGGCATCGTCACTGGGGAAGTGTCCCCTGGCTCTGACGGCCCGTCTGAGCTTCGAGTTCAGCGCCTCGATGGCGTTGGTAGTGTAGATGATTCGGCGTACGGCATGGGGGAACGCGAAGAACGGGATGACCTCGGCCCATGCCCGCCGCCAGCTCTGGCCGATCGCGGGATAGCGCTGGCCCCATTCGCTGGCCTCGAAGGCCGTCAGCGCCTCCTCGGCAGCCTTGGCATCGACGGCCCGATAAATGCCCTTCAGCGCCGTGACGAGCGGCTTGCGGTCCTTCCACGATACGAAGTCCATGGAGTTGCGCAGCAGGTGGACGATGCAGGTCTGGACGACGGCTTCGGGGAACACGGCGGTGATGGCGTCGGGGAAGCCCTTGAGGCCATCGACGACGGCCAGCATGATATCCTCGGTGCCGCGGTTCCTGAGCTCGTTCATGACGCGCAGCCAGAACTTGGCGCCTTCATTCTGCTCAACCCAGAGGCCGAGGACTTCCTTGCCGCCATCGGCGCGGACGCCGAGCGCGATGTGGATCGCCTTGGAGCAAACCATGCCCTCATCGCGGATCTTGACCCGGATGGCGTCGAAGAAAACGAGCGGATAGGCCGGATCAAGCGGCCGGGCCTGCCAGGCGGCAACCTCCTCCAGCACGGCGTCAGTGACGGTCGAGATCAGGTCGGGCGAGACGTCGATGCCGTACATCTCGCGCAGATGTCCGGCGATCTCCCGGGTGCTCATGCCGCGCGCGTACATTGATACGATCTTGTCGTCGAACCCGGGAAAGCGGCGCTGGTATTTGGCAATCAGTTGCGGGTCGAAGCTACCCGCACGGTCGCGGGGCACATCGATCTCGATCTTGCCGCTGTCGGTGATCACCGTCTTGCGGCCATAGCCGTTGCGGTTGTTGCCAGCTTCCGCCTCGCCGCCCAGGTGGTGATCCATCTCCGCGTTCAAGGCGCGCTCGGCTAGCGCCTTTTTCAGGCTGTCGAGCAAACCGCCTTGATCCAGCGCCGTGGCCGCATCCGTGCCTGCCAGAAGTTGATCGAGTAAATCAGCCGGGATCGCCGGCTCCTTGCGTCGGGACATAGTGGGACTCCTTCTTACCCATTATGCCCGCCCACACACGGAAATCCTGACAGTCCCCCCGCCTTTCGACGACCACTTGCACGCGGCATCGAACAAAGCCTACGCGCTGCTCTTCGGAGCGATCGCTCGCTCGGGCGCTTTCCCCGAGATCGGAACGCCCGACGCCGATCGCCTGCTGCAGGATCCAGGCTTGCGCTCCACCGAGCAGGAAGTGCTCAACGAGATCTTGCAGGTGCACGCCCCCAGCCGCAGCACCGAAGCCTTGGAAGCAGTGGCCTCAGCCTCAAGACAGGCAATCGGTGAAGATGAGGCAAGCGCAAGGCCTGCGCTCGGCTACCCGATCATCGCTCCAAGGTTCATCTCCAACTATCTCGCCAATGCCGGCTTGCCGGAGACGCCGGAAAATCGAAGGATTGTGCTGGCGCTTGCCGCCTCTGCCTATGGCGATGCCTGCAATCAAGCGCATGCTATTCTGCAAAAGGACATTGATGATGGGGGAGATTCCGTCATGCCATCCGTGCTCGCCAGACTGATTTTTGGAAACCAGAACAGCATGAGCACTGGCGAGAGACTCACCAACTTGGATAAAACAGCCAGCTTACCGAGTGTGAAGGATCAAGGTGCCGAACAGACCGGGCTAACGGCACATCTCTCTGCTATTTCTCCTGCTCTTTCGCCTTCCGACAGCCTCATTGATCTCACTATCTCAGAGGTATGTGAAATGGCTGTCGGGGAGATGGCTGGCTCTGGGGCATGGCGTGACTCCGCTCAGCGGAACGCCAAGGTCATTACGATGCTCGTCATCGCCGTTAATGGCAATCTTCGGATGAGCGAGATCAACCGCACCCACTTGGTTGCACTAAACAACCGACTCAAAACCATGCCAGCAATCTGGGGGAAATGCCGAGAAGACCGAGAGGGCGGGATCGCGGCTGTCTTCAAACGCGGTGACGTGCTTGCTGCACAATGGGCGGCAAACCCGGATCGGGCCAGATTGGAGAAGCTACCCAAGGTCGGATTGGCGGCGGCCACGCACAATCGGCACATCAATACTCTGGGGCAGCTCTTCAAATACGTAGCAGACTTGGAAGATAGCGACGGCAACAATACCCACGTTCATCCGCGGGTGAGCTTCAGCAAGCTGACGGTGACTGACAAGCGCCGGAAAAACAAACGCAAACCAATCCCGCAAGAAGACGAACTGCGGAAGCTTCTGAGCGGCCCGCTCTTCTCGGGCTGCAAAGATCAGGACGACCGCTTCACGCCGGGAAGAGGTGGCCTGACAAAACTGCACACTGGGATAAGTGGATTATCTGCCTGACAGCGCCCACAGCGTGGGTATGACAGGAGATAAGATGAGCAGACGACC
>PHEL01000087.1 GCA_002842925.1 Alphaproteobacteria bacterium HGW-Alphaproteobacteria-14 | reverse complement strand
GGTGTAGCTCAGTTGGTTAGAGCGCCGGCCTGTCACGCCGGAGGTCGCGGGTTCAAGTCCCGTCACTCGCGCCACTTTCCTCGCAGAGGGTCAAGTGGCTTCACAATAAGACATCGAATAAGGCGGGCGTCAGTCCGCCTTTTCTTTTGTCTGCACCACCGGCGGCGCGCTCCACCGTCCGGTTTCCATCCAGATCAGGAATCGCCTGAGGGGCAACAGCCAGATCAGGCCGAGCACCACATAGACCACCGTTTGCGCAAGACCGTTCCACCGCCCGATCATCGCGGGAGCATAGCGCGCGATAATCACGGCGTAGATGATCAGCGCCACAAACAGGCAAACAATGCCAAACGGGATTCGCCAGGTCGGGGTTTCGCGCATCAGAGTTGTCCGTAAATTCGTGTCGGGGTGATGACCGCGTCAAGCGTCCGGTCATGCGGTTCAGTCGGCAGGGCGTCGCACAACTGCACATCCCACGCCAGCCCGATGGCTTGAACTTCGGGATGTTCCGCCAGCCAGCGATCATAATGTCCGCCGCCCTGGCCCAGCCGATCACGCGCGGCGGTAAAGCCGATCAATGGCACGAACAGCACGTCGGGGATCAACGCCTCCGCAGCCACGCGTGGCTGCATCATGCCGAACGGGCCAAGCGCAAGGTCGCTTTCGCTATATGGGTCGTCGTGGCGGCGAAAGGTCATGGCCGCATCGCGCGCGGTGAAATGCGGCAGGGCGATGGTGTGGCCCGCATCGTGGAAGAACCGGGCATAGCCATGCGCCGGGGCCTCAAACGGCCCGGCATGATACAGACCAATCACCGCATCAGGCGCGATTCGCCCAACAACCGGAGCGGGCGGGCGATGAAACAGCAACGCGCGGATCGCGTCCGGCTGCGCAGCAACGTGCGCGCGGCGCGCGGCGCGCAGTTGGCGGCGGAGGTCGGGTTTGGTTGGATCAATCATGCGCCGCAGCGGTAGCCCTCGGGCCAAAGGCCCGCAAGCCTGACCGGGCGCCCGCAGCGGAAGCGAAGCTGAACCGCTGAAGGCGGGACACCCGACCTTCAGGTCGTGTGAGCGAGGAAATCGTGCGCCGGATGGCGTACGGAAGACAAAAAACGCCCTCAAGCAGCGAAGCGGTAGGGCAACAAAAACGTGGCGGAACCACCATGGGTCGTTTGCGCTAGAAATCCTCTGACGCGTCTTACGTCAGGTGGGCGCCGTATGCCCGAACCTCCCGGACGAACCAGTAGGCAAGGGCAGGGACAGTTCCCTTTGGATTGCTTATAGCCTCAGGGATATTCAATCGGCTCGTGCCGGGCAGTCCCGCCGCCACTATATCTAGCCGTTCCCGGCCGCCGCTTCAAGCGCGCTCGCCGTGGCTTCGGCTCGGGCTGCCAGCGCTTCGAGTTGTTGCGCCAGCGCCTCGGAGACAGCATCGCCGCCGGACAGGTCGGCATCTGGCGCATCCGCAGCAGCGCGCGCGGCGGCAAGATCATCTTCAAGCTGGGAAATCGCCGTGCGCAGGGCATCTATTGCTTGCTGGTCAGCCGCAGGCGCGGGTGTGGGTGTGGTTTCGGGCGCAGGGGCGTTGCGATTCCTCGCCTCGGCCAGTTCATCGGCAAGGAACAGCGCGGCAAACAGCAGATTTTGCGCTTCAAGCGGCGCGCGCGCTGTCCCCAATTGCGCATATTTTTCCGCAATAATCGCGCCGAGCGCTGAAATATGCGCTTCCTCACCCTCGGCGCAGGCAATGGTGTAGCTTTTGGGGCCGATGGTGAGCGTGACGGTGCTCATCGCGCGCTATTCCTCAAGCTTGCCCAGAAGATCGTCAAGTTCGCGAAGGCTTTCCGCAACGTGTTCACGCAGTTTTTCATGGCTGTTGACCAGTTCGACCACCCGGGCTGAGCCAGCACCAGCGGTTGCACCTGACTTCGCCCCCGCTTCGCTCGCAGCGTCGATCCGCTGCATTGCAGCCTCGATACGCGTGATGGCGGTCGCGATACGATTGGCGGTCATAGCGATATCCATTACCAAGATAGCGAAGGCCACGCAAAGGTTTGGGCGGGGCTGTTGATAAGTGGGCGCGAATGGCGCGCACCGGCTGCGATCACGGTATAGCGACGCGAGGTTGACCTACCCCGGCGGCTCGGCAATGGCACGGCGACCACCTCCCGGCATCGAATCGCGCTGCACTGCAAGATTTGTCCCGGGCGGGCAACGGGCCGTGCCGCACCCTATTGCGGCGCTGCAGCAGGAGAATTTTGCGCTCATGAGCATCGACGTCGCCCGCCTTCAACCCATGGCCAATGCCATCCGCGCCCTGTCGATGGACGCGGTGGAGGCCGCCAATTCGGGCCACCCCGGAATGCCGATGGGCATGGCCGATGTCGCCACCGTGCTGTGGACAGGGCACCTGAAGTTTGATCCCGCCGCGCCGCATTGGGCTGACCGCGATCGTTTCGTGCTGTCGGCAGGTCACGGGTCAATGCTGATTTACAGCCTGCTGCATCTGTCAGGCTATGCCGCGCCGATGATTGATGACATCCGCAATTTCCGGACGCTGGGCAGTCCGTGCGCGGGCCATCCGGAAAACTTCCTGCTTGATGGAGTGGAATGCACAACCGGGCCTCTGGGGCAGGGCGTGGCGATGGCGGTGGGTATGGCGATGGCCGAACGCCACCTGAACGCGGTTTATGGCGATGCCCTCGTCGATCACCGCACATGGGTGATCGCTGGCGATGGCTGCCTGATGGAAGGCATCAACCACGAAGCGATCGGGTTGGCCGGGCACCTTGGGCTGGGGCGGCTGAACGTGCTGTGGGACGATAACCGCATCACCATCGACGGCGCGACCGATCTTTCCACGTCCGAGGACATCAAGGCGCGCTATATCGCGACCGGATGGCACGTTACGGAATGCGACGGGCATGACTTTGCCGATATCGACCGCGCGCTGAACGAGGCCAAAGCCGATCCGCGCCCATCGCTCATCGCGTGCCGCACCGTTATCGGCAAGGGCGCTCCGAACAAACAGGGCACCAGCGCCACTCACGGCGCGGCGCTCGGCACGGCTGAGGTTGCCGCAGCGCGCGCCGAATTGGGCTGGACGGCTGAACCATTCGTGATCCCGAGCGAAATCCTCGCCGATTGGCACCGGGCAGCCGAACCGGGCCGCGCGGCGCATGGCGCGTGGGCAGGGCGGCTTGCGGCTTCACCGCAGCGTGCCGATATTGAACGCCGGATGGCGGGCGATCTGCCCGAAGGCTTCAGCCTTGATGCGCATATCGCAAGTCTGATCGCATCCCCGCAGAAAATCGCCACCCGCAAGGCTTCCGAAATCGCGCTGGCGGCGATCAACCCGGCGCTGGCCGATACCATCGGCGGCAGCGCCGACCTGACCGGATCGAACAATACGCTGGCGGGCGGCATCGTCACCTTCAACCGCGACAATTACGCGGGCCGCTATGTCAATTACGGCATCCGCGAATTTGGCATGGCTGCGGCGATGAACGGAATGGCGCTGCACGGCGGCGTGATCCCCTATGGCGGCACTTTTTTGGTGTTCACTGACTATGCGCGCGGGGCAATACGGCTCTCGGCGTTGCAGCATTGCCGCGTGATTTACGTGATGACGCATGACAGCATCGGCCTGGGTGAAGACGGGCCGACGCATCAGCCGATTGAACATCTTGCCTCCTTGCGGGCCATGCCGAACCTGTTGGTGATGCGTCCGGCCGATGCGGTGGAAACCGCCGAGTGCTGGGGAATCGCGCTGGCGCAGAAAGACCGCCCGACCGTGCTGGCGCTGACCCGTCAGAACCTGCCACAATTGCGGCTTGACCCGGGTGAAAACCTGTCGGCGCGCGGCGGATACCGGATCCAATCGGCGGCTGCCACGCGCAAGGTGGTGATCCTTGCCACCGGATCGGAAGTTTCACTGGCGGTCGAATGCGCCGCGCAGCTTGAAGCGGCGGGCGTGGGCACGGATGTCGTGTCGATGGTCTGCACCGAATTGTTCGACCAACAGAGCGCAGCTTACCGCGCCGATATCCTGCCCGATGATGCGCTGATCGTTTCGATCGAGGCGGCGAGCACTTTTGGCTGGCAACGCTACACCGGGCGCGATGGGCTGAATATCGGGATCGACAGCTTTGGCGCTTCGGCCCCGGCGGGCGACCTGTTTGCCCATTTCGGCCTCACCGCTGACACAATTATTCCGCAAATCCAGAATAAACTGAACAACTAAGCAGGAGTTTTTATCATGGCTACAAAAGTTGCCATTAACGGCTTTGGTCGCATCGGACGTCTGGTTGCGCGCGCGATTCTTGAACGCGATGACCATGATCTTGATCTCGTGACGATCAATGATCTGGCCGATGCCAAGTCCAACGCGCTGCTGTTTGCCTATGATTCGGTGCATGGGCGCTTCGCTGGCGAAGTGACTGCCGATGGCGATGCGATCATCGTCAATGGCAAGCGTATCGCCGTCACCGCAGAGCGTGATCCGGGAAAGCTGCCGCACGCCGCAATGGGCGTGGACATCGTGCTCGAATGCACCGGCTTCTTCCAATCCGACGAAGCCAGCCGCCCGCACCTTGCTGCCGGGGCCAAGCGTGTGGTGATTTCCGCACCCGCGACCGGCGTGTCCAAGACCATAGTTTACGGGGTCAATCACGACACATTGACGGGTGATGATGTGATCATCTCCAACGCCAGTTGCACGACCAATTGTCTCGCCCCGGTGGCCAAGGTGCTGAATGATGTGATCGGGATTGAACGCGGGTTCATGACCACGATCCATTCCTACACCAATGATCAGCGGATGCTCGATCAGATCCACAAGGATCTGCGCCGTGCCCGTGCCGGGGCGGCCAACATGATCCCCACCACCACCGGCGCTGCGCGTGCGGTGGGCCTGGTGCTGCCCGAACTGAAGGGCAAGCTTGATGGCTCGTCAGTGCGCGTGCCTACGCCGAATGTCAGCATGGTCGATCTGGTGTTCGTGCCCAGCCGCGAAACCAGTGTTGATGAAATCAATGCTGCGTTGAAGGCGGCGGCCGACGGCCCGATGAAGGGCGTGCTGGATTTTACCGACCAGCCGCTCGTGTCGTCAGATTTCAACCACTATCCCGCCAGTTCGACGGTCGACAGCCTCGAAACCAGCGTGATGGATGGCAAACTGGCCCGCGTGGTCAGCTGGTACGACAATGAATGGGGCTTTTCCAACCGGATGGTCGACACCGCCGGAGTGGTGGCGAAGTTTCTGTAAGCTAATCCTCCTCGGAACGGGGAGGGGGACCATCCGCAGGATGGTGGAGGGGCACCTGCCACTGTTTGGATCATTTGAGGGTGCCCCTCCACCCCGCGCGTTCCGCGCGCGGTTCCCCTCCCCCGGTGGGGGAGGAACGGAGTGAGCAATGTCCAAGTTCAAGACCCTTGATGATCTGCCCGCTGACCTGACAGGGGAGGTCGCGCTTGTGCGCGTCGATCTCAACCTGCCGATGAAGGATGGCTCGGCCACTGATTTGACGCGGGTCGAGGCGGTCAGGCCGACGGTCCTCGAACTCGCCGGTAAAGGCGCCAAAGTGCTGTTGCTCGCGCATTTCGGGCGTCCGGGCGGGCAGCGTTCCTCGGTGCTTTCCACCAGCATGGTGGTGGGCGATGTCGAGGATGTGCTGGGTAAAGAGGTCATGTTCATCCCTGAAATCACCGGGCCGGTAGTGGAACAATCGATCGGTATCCTGCGCAGCGGCGATATCGGCCTGCTCGAAAACACCCGCTTCTGGCCGGGCGAGGAGGCCAATGATCGCAGCCTTGCTCAGGCGATTGCGTCGCATGGGACGCTGTATGTCAACGATGCCTTCAGCGCCGCACATCGCGCCCATGCGACCACCGAAGGGCTGGCGCATCACCTGCCCGCCTATGCGGGCCGCTCGATGGAGGCCGAGTTGAAGGCGCTCGATGCCGCGCTTGGCAATCCCGAAACGCCAGTCGCGGCAGTGGTAGGCGGGGCCAAGGTTTCGACCAAGCTCGCCGTGCTTGAACATCTGGTCGGCAAGGTGCAGCACCTGATCATCGGCGGGGGCATGGCCAACACCTTTCTCGCCGCACGCGGGGTCAATGTCGGCAAAAGCCTGTGCGAGCATGATCTGGCGGACACCGTCACCCGTATCATGGACGAGGCCGACCGTGCGGGCTGCACCGTCCACCTGCCGTATGATGTGGTGGTGGCGAAGGAATTCGCCGCCAACCCGGCATCCTTGCGCACCTGCAACGTCCACGAAGTTGCCGACGACGAGATGATCCTCGACCTTGGCCCGCAGGCGACAGAAGCGCTCGCCGATGTGCTCAAGACCTGCCGCACGCTGGTGTGGAACGGGCCGCTGGGCGCGTTCGAGACTGAGCCGTTCGATACCGCCACCGTCGCGCTCGCGCGCACCGCCGCAGCGCTGACGCTGGAAGGCTCGCTGATCAGCGTGGCGGGCGGAGGGGATACCGTAGCGGCGCTGGCACAAGCGGGTGCGGGCGATAATTTCACGTATGTTTCAACCGCTGGCGGGGCATTCCTTGAATGGATGGAGGGCCGCGTCCTGCCGGGCGTTGCCGCGCTGGAAGCCTGACATGGCCGATGCCAGTGCCGAGATTGAAGCATTGGCGCTGGGCGCAATGCGCGCCTGGGTGGCGGGCGATGTCAAGGCGATGAAAAAACTGACCGCGCGCGATTTCATGTGCATGGTCGGCACGCTGCCGCCGCAATTGCTCGACCGGCCGAGCTTTATCGCCGCGATGGAGCGCGGGTTTGCCTGCACCAAATTCGCCTTTCGCGAGGTGTTCGTTCGCCAGCATGGCAAGAGCGCATGGTTCATCGCCGGGGCGGAGCTTGAATTGCGCCTCGGCGGGAAGACGTGGACGGGGCCTTTCCTCGTTTCCGCCTTGTGGCGGCGCGGCAGTATTTCGCGCAACTGGAACCTTTGCGACATGAGCCTCGCGCGGCTGGAAGAGGGCGACCGCCTGGCTGACGCGGTGCGCGGCCTGCAATTGTGGAAACGAGCATGAGCGAAGCAGTGGAAACCAGCTACGGCACGCTGACAACAGTGGAATCGGGCGAATTTGCCGGGTGGCGATATTGGCAGGGCGATCCGTTCGAAACCCGTTCCGGCCCGTTCTTCATGAAGCGTGAGCCGGATGGCTCCTATGTAAGCGCCTTCCGCGCCGAAGCGCGGCACATGAACGGCGGCGGGTTCATGCACGGCGGCTGCCTGATGACCTTTGCCGATTTCGCGCTGTTCGCCATTGCCACCGATGAACTGGCTGGCGATCACGCGGTGACGCTCAACCTTGCGGGTGATTTCCTCGGATCGGTCAGCCCCGGCGCACTGGTTGAGGCACGCGGCGAAGTGACGCGCGGCGGGGGCAAGACAATCTTTGTGCGCGGAATGGTGACCGGTAATGGCCAGCCCGCGCTTAGCTTTACTGGCATTATCAGGCGCTTATCGCGGCGATAAGGCTCCCGGCATAGCATGGGATGCAATCGCCCTGTGTGCAGATGCAGCATTGATATTGCAGCGCGCCGATCGCGTCGCTAAGGGCGCTTACGAGAGTTATGCATAGGTATGCAGAAACTTCGGAAATGAGCCCAGACGTCCCAATTGCGTCATCGGAGAACGCCGCAATGAATTTGCAAACCATGACTGATCGTATTGCCTTGGCGCAGGGCTTTATCGCCGCGCTCGATCAGTCGGGCGGTTCCACCCCCAAAGCGCTGCATGGCTACGGTATTGCGGATGGCGATTGGTCGAGTGAAGATGAAATGTTCGCGCAGATCCACGCGATGCGCGCGCGCGTCATCACATCGCCCTGTTTCGGCAGCGGCAAGGTGATCGGCGCGATCCTGTTTGAAAAAACGATGGACGGTGTGGTTGACGGAGTATCGACCGGCGATGCCCTGAAGGCGCGCGGGATCGTGCCGTTTATCAAGGTGGATCAAGGCCTTTCGGATGAGGCTGATGGCGTGCAGTTGATGAAGCCGCTGACAAATCTGCCGGCGCTGCTCGAAAAGTCACGCGCGGCGGGGATGTTCGGCACCAAGATGCGATCGGTCATCAAATCCGCCAATCTTGCCGGGATCGCCGCTATCGTGGCGCAACAATTCGAAGTTGCCGGACAGATCATCGCCGCAGGGCTGATGCCGATTATCGAGCCGGAATATGACATAACCGCCGCCGATCGCCCCGCCGGAGAGGCGATGCTGCTGGCTGAAATCTCCAAACAGCTTGATGCACTGCCTGATGGTCAGCAGGTGATGCTCAAGCTGTCGATCCCGGCGACCGCAGGCCTCTACACGCCGCTGACGCAGCACCCCAAGGTGCTGCGCGTGGTCGCGCTGTCGGGCGGTTTTTCGACCGATGATGCCTGTTCGCAGCTTGCCCGGAACCCTGGCATGATCGCCAGCTTCAGCCGTGGGCTGTTGCAGGATCTGCGCAAGGATCAGTCGGATAAGGAATTCGACGCGGTGCTGGGCAAGGCTATCGACCAGATCGCCAACGCCAGCGTCGCCGGTTGAACAGGTGACAGATGCCGCGCGAGCGATTAGCGCGCATGGCATGACCGAAACTCAGCTTTATCTCATTTCGCCGCTTGATGTGACCGGCGACTTTCC
>PHEL01000086.1 GCA_002842925.1 Alphaproteobacteria bacterium HGW-Alphaproteobacteria-14 | reverse complement strand
GAACCTGCCGGCTGAAGCGCGCGAACGGGCTGGCAAGGGAGCCTCCCGTGCAATTCGCCGCGAAGGTCGGACTCCTGCCGTGATTTACGGCGGCAAGGACGAACCCACCATGATCCACGTCGAGGAAAAGGAACTGGTCAAGCAATTGATGACCGGGCACTTCATGAACTCGGTCGTCCATATCGAGATCGGTGGCAAGACCGTTCGCACATTGCCCAAGGATGTAGCATTCCACCCCGTGACAGACCGTCCGCTCCACGTCGATTTCCTGCGCCTTACCGGCGACAGCAAGGTCGAAGTGCAGGTGCCTGTGGTATTCGTCAACGAAGATGCCTCGCCCGGACTCAAGAAGGGCGGCGTGCTCAACGTTGTCCGTCACGAGCTTGATCTGCTTTGCCCCAACGCCAACATTCCTGAAGAAATTCAGATCGACGTTACCGGCAAGGACGTTGGCGATGCGATCCATATCAGCGAAGTCACCCTGCCCAAGGGCGTGACCAGCGTGATCACCGATCGCGATTTTACCATCGCCACCTTGGTTGCCCCGTCCGCGCTCAAGCGCAGCGAAAGCGCTACGTCCGACGACACTGCTGTCGAGGAAGCCAACGAAGGCTGATCATTGCCTGCCCAAGCAGGGGACAACATAGCACCGGGTCAGCCTATTGGCGGCCCGGTGTTTTGTTTCCGGGCAGGCTTCGCTAGGACACAGCCATGCAAATCTGGGCAGGCCTCGGAAATCCCGGACCGCGCTATGCGCTCCATCGCCACAATATTGGCTTTATGGCGGTGGACGTCATTGCCCATATGCACGGATTTGGCCCTGTGCAGAGCAAGTTTCAGGGATGGGTGCAGGAAGGCCGGATCGGTGGCACCAAGGTGCTGCTGTTGAAACCCGCCACCTTCATGAATGAAAGCGGTCGCAGTGTCGGAGAGGCGCTGCGGTTCTATAAGCTCGGCACCGATGCCTTGACCGTTTTCCATGATGAGCTTGATCTTGCTCCGTTCAAGGTGAAGGTGAAACAGGGCGGTGGCACGGCGGGGCACAATGGCTTGCGATCAATTGACCAGCATTGTGGGGCCGACTTCCGCCGCGTGCGGCTTGGCATAGACCACCCGGGGCACAAGGATCGCGTGACCGGCCATGTGCTCGGTAATTTCGCCAAGACAGAAGAAGATGATCTGGCCGCCATGCTCGGTGCCATCGCGGCTGAGGCGGAATGGCTCGCCAAGGGCGATGATGCGCGCTTCATGAATGATGTTGCGCTGAGGATGCAGGACAACTGACGCCCATGCGCCGCGTGCTCATCATCGGCCCGTGCGGTTCGGGTAAAAGCACCCTCGCCCGCGAACTGGCACCGCTGCTTGGCCTGCCACTGGTGCACATGGATCAACTGAACTGGAACCCTGGCTGGGCCGAGACCGAACGGGCCGCATTGCGCGCCAGGGTCGAGGAGGTCGTCGCGGGAGAGGCATGGCTGATCGACGGCAATTACGGCAGCACCCTTGCCCCCCGGCTCGAACGCGCGGACACGGTAATCTACCTCGATTTCCCAATCACCTTGTGCCTGTGGCGGCTGATCCGGCGGGTCGTGACGCATCGCGGGCAAGCGCGGCCTGATATGCCCGCAGGCTGCCCCGAACGATTTGACCTGGCGTTTTTCTGGTATGTGCTGAACTGGAACCGTGGCCCGCGCCCACGCACCGAAGCGGCCATCGCACCATGGGCAGGCAAGACCATCCGGCTTGAATTTCCAAGCGCGCTTGCACTCTGGCGCGAACACAATAACCTTGCGTGATCCTGTTTCCGGTCACGAAGGAACCTGCCCATGCCCCGCATCAACCGCCGCTCGCTGATCGCCGCAGCCGCCGCTACTGGCGCGCTGGCCGCTGCACCGCGCGCCAGTGCTGCTGCCGAACCCGTTTACCGGCCTGATGCGAACTATGCAGGGAAAAGCGTGCTCATCACGGGCTGCTCATCCGGTTTCGGGCGGCTGACGGCAGAACTGCTCGCGCGTCAGGGCGCGCGGGTATTTGCCACGATGCGCGGCCTGCCCCGGCGTGAAGCGGAACAGCTACGCATCCTTGCGCTGAACGAGCGTCTCGACCTCCACGTGATCGAAATCGACGTGATGTCTGACGATCAGATTGCTGACGGTGTGGCCGAGGCCGAGATGATCAATGGCGGGCCGATAGATGTGCTGGTTAATAATGCGGGCATTGGCATTACCTCTCCGGTCGAGGTGCAGGACATGGAAGCCACCCGGCTGATGTTCGAAACCAACGTTTTCGGCGCACACCGCATGGCGCGCGCGGTGCTGCCGGGAATGCGCAAAAAGGGCGCGGGCCAGATCATCCAGATTTCCAGCCAATTGGGCCGCGTGATCGCGCCCTATTCCGGGCATTATTCCGCCACCAAATTCGCATTGGAGGCGATGAGCGAACAGCTGGCCTATGAACTGGTGCCTCACAATGTTGACGTCAGCATCATCCAGCCCGGCGGCTACCCCACCAAAATCTGGGTGAACCGCAACGGCTATTCCGGCGCGTTGAAAGAACGGGCGCACGAACGCCATACTGATGGCTATCCGCAGCTTGTAGCCCGCATGGGACAGGAAGATGGATCGGGCCGCGGTGCTGACCCCATGGATGTGGCGCGCGCGATTGCCGGGCTGATCGCACAGCGCCCCGGCACCCGCCCGCTGCGCCTGCCGGTGGCCCCGGGCAACAAGCCACAAATCCCGATCAACGAAGTCGCGGCGCGGGTGCAGACCGATTGGCTCGGCGGATCGCCGTTGGTCGGGCCGCTGGTGCGCAGCATGCATGAACGGTGATGCGGCTCAATCAGGTTACGGTCGGCTGCACCGACTATGCCGCATCCGTCGAGTTTTACACCACGCTGGGCTTGATCCAGATCGTGGATGCTCCGCCGCGTTATGCCCGGTTTGAAACGCCCGACGGCGAAACCCTCTCAATCCATCAGGTCGATGCGGTCGCCGCGTCCACCACGGTCGTCTATTTCGAGATCGAAGAGCTTGACCAGACAGTGGTAATCCTCAAGAGCGCGGGACTGCGTTTTCTAACCGATCCCGTCGATGAAAGCTGGGGATG
The DNA here is from genome assembly GCA_002842925.1 of Alphaproteobacteria bacterium HGW-Alphaproteobacteria-14. Lineage (GTDB taxonomy): Bacteria > Pseudomonadota > Alphaproteobacteria > Sphingomonadales > Sphingomonadaceae > Erythrobacter. The sequence goes on along the minus strand of PHEL01000086.1, from coordinate 10,865 downwards.
GCGCGAAGCCCGGCTGCGCGATCCGGCAGGCAATGAAATCTGCCTGTTCCGGGGCGGCCATAACCGCCGCTTCCCCCCTTGGCGCATCGACGGCAAGACCAAGGACTGAACTATGGGTTTCCGTTGCGGGATTGTCGGTCTGCCCAATGTCGGCAAGTCCACTTTGTTCAATGCACTCACCGAAACACAGGCGGCGCAGGCGGCCAATTATCCGTTCTGCACGATCGAGCCGAACGTGGGGCAGGTCGCCGTACCGGACGAACGGCTGCAAAAGATCGCGGCGATCGGCAAAAGCGCGAAGATCATCGAAACGCAATTGGGCTTTGTCGATATTGCCGGGCTGGTAAAAGGCGCAAGCAAGGGTGAAGGGCTTGGCAACCAGTTCCTCGGCAATATCCGCGAAGTTGATGCGATCGTTCACGTGCTGCGCTGTTTCGAGGATGACGATATCCAGCACGTCGCCAACAAGGTTGATCCGATTGCCGATGCCGAAGTGGTCGAAACCGAATTGATGTTGTCGGATCTGGAGAGTCTTGAGAAACGCGTTCCCGCTGCGGCCAAGCGCGGTGCGGCAGGCGACAAGGAAGCCAAGGCAATGGCGAGCGTGCTGGGCCAAGCGCTCGAATTGCTGCGCGAAGGCAAGCCCGCGCGCCTGACCGTTCCTGGCGATGACGAGGAAGCGCGGCTGTTTGCGCAAGCGCAGTTACTGACCGCCAAGCCAGTGCTTTATGTCTGCAACGTGGCTGAAGAAGACGCGGCGACGGGCAATGAATTGACAGCCAAGGTGTTTGCCAAGGCCGCAGCCGAGGGTGCCGAAGCCGTGGTCGTCTCCGCCGCGATTGAGGCCGATCTGGTCACCATGCCAGTGGAAGACCGGGGCGAATTTCTCGAAGCGCTTGGCCTATCCGAAAGCGGCCTCGCCCGCGTGATCCGCGCCGGATACAAGCTGCTCGGCCTCAAGACCTTCTTTACCGTCGGCCCCAAGGAAGCGCGCGCCTGGACATTCCATGACGGCGCGAAGGCCCCGCAGGCGGCGGGCGAGATTCACTCCGATTTCGAACGCGGCTTTATCCGCGCAGAAACGATTGCCTATGACGATTACGTCAATCTGGGCGGCGAATCGGGCGCGAAAGAAGCGGGCAAATTGCGGCAGGAAGGCAAGGAATATGTCGTGCAGGATGGCGACATCTTGCTGTTCAAGTTCAACGTCTGAACCGCCGCATCAAACCAACCGTCTCGCTATTGTCGCGTCCTGCAACTAGGAAGCCCTTTATGCGTCATATCCTGTTCCTGCTCGCCGTCCTGTTCATGCCCGCTGATGTCGCGGCGCAGGATGAATCGTCAACCGATGCCCGGCCCGTCACCCTGCTGGTCGGGATTGACGGGTTTCGCAGCGATTACCTGACCCGCGGGATTACCCCGCGCCTCAGCGCACTGGCAGCACAAGGCGCAACCGGGCCGATGCGGCCGAGTTTTCCGACCAAGACTTTTCCCAACCACTACGCCATCGTCACCGGCATGGTGCCCGATCGCAGCGGCATTTCGGGCAATTCGATGATCGATCCGCGCCGTCCCGGCCAGATGTTCACGATGGGGAACGCGGGACAAGCGCTCGATCCGTTCTGGTGGGGCGAGGCGGAGCCGGTATGGGTCACCGCCGAACGCGCCGGAATCCGCACTGCGACCATGTTCTGGCCGGGCAGCGAAGTTGCCATTCGCGGCGTGCGTCCCAGCGATTGGCTGCGCTTTGACCAAAACATCGGCAATGTTCAGCGGGTCAACACCGTGCTCGACTGGATGCGGCGACCGGCGGCGATCCGCCCGGCCTTCGCGACGCTCTATTTCAACTCGGTCGATACCGAAGGCCACCGCTTCGGTCCCGACAGCGCCGAGGTTAACGCCGCGCTTGCCGAGGTGGATGCGCGGATTGGCGATCTGGTCGACGGGATCGCAGCGCTAGGCTTGCCGGTGAACCTTGTGATCGTGGCCGACCACGGAATGCGGCAAACCGACGATAGCCGGGTGATCCAGCTCAACGACCTGATCGACCGCGAAAGCTATATCGCGGTTGAAACCGGGCCTTACGCTGCGGTCGAGCCGGTGACTGGCACCGATGACCGCGTGGCAAATGCGTTGCTGGTGCCGCATGACCACATGACCTGCGCCCGCAAGGAAGACCTGCCCACGCGGCTGAAATACGGCCACAATCCGCGCGTCGCAGCGATCATCTGCATCGCGGAAAATGGCTGGACGATCCTGTCCGGCCCGCCCGCCTACCCGGTCAAGGGCGGCGCGCATGGCTATGACAATGCCGATCCCGAAATGCTGGCGCTGTTCATCGCCCACGGCCCGGCGTTTGCGGAAGGCGAGCAGATGGCGGTGTTCGACAATGTCGCGGTGGCAGCGCTGTTGCGCGCGGTGATAGGCCTGCCGCAAGACGCGGATGCTGACGGGCAACTGGCTGATGTGAGCGCCGCGCTGCGTCGCTAATGCCGTCCAAACAGCTTCTCGACATCCTCCATGCTCAACTTCACCCACGTCGGCCGCCCGTGATTGCACTGGCCTGAGCGCGGCGTCGCCTCCATCTCGCGCAGCAGCGCGTTCATTTCAGCGACGCTGAGCGTGCGCCCTGCCCGCACCGATCCGTGGCAGGCCATCGTCGCCAGCACCAGTTCGAGCCGTTCGGCCAGCAGCAGCGCACCGCTGTCTTCCTGCTTGCCGTGTTTGGCGATATCGTCGGCGAGGTCGCGCAAAAGTTTGCCACTGTCCGCCTTGGGCAGCGCGGCGGGGAGCGCTCGCACCAGCATCGCAGACGGCCCGAAGCGTTCGATCACCAGCCCGTAGCGAGCCAGCCCCTCGGCGGCAGCGTCCAGGCGGTCGCAATCGACCTCGTCCAGCTCAACCACATCGGGCACCAGCAGCGCTTGACTGCGGCGGTTGGCCTCCCCCGCCCCGGCGGCGCGCAGGCGTTCGAGCACGAGGCGCTCGTGCGCGGCGTGCTGATCGACCAGCACGAGTCCATCGGCAGCCTCGGCAACGATATAGGTGTTCGCCACTTGCCCGCGTGCGATGCCCAGTGGGTATTGCTGGGCGTGCTGCGGAAGCGGTGCGGCTTCCTCGGCGCGGCCTTGGGGCATGGCGAAACCGGGTGATGCCTCGCGCAACAACAGTCCCGGCCCCTGAACGGAGGAATTGGGGAGGCGTGCGCTGGGCCATGCAGCATAGGGCCGCTCCCCTACCCCCGGCCCCTCCCCTAACGGGAGGGGGGAAGAAGTGGGTTCAGCCTGCCACCGCGCCATCGCCCCGCGATCCGGCCCCTGTGCACTGCGCCTGTCCCCGGTCCCAAGCGCCTGTCGAAGCCCGCTGACGATGAACCCGCGCACCTCGGCGGAATCGCGGAAACGCACTTCGGTCTTGGCCGGGTGGACATTCACATCGACATCTTGCGGTGGCAGGTCGAGGAACAGCGCCAGCACCGCGTGGCGATCGCGCGCCAGCATGTCGGCATAGGCCCCGCGCACCGCGCCCACCAGCAACCGGTCTTTCACCGGGCGGCCATTTACGAACAGATATTGATGATCGGCCACCCCGCGATTGTAAGTCGGCAAACCCGCGATTCCGGTCAATCGCATTATCCCGTGCGGGGTGTCGCGCGTGAACTCTATCGCAACCGAATTGTCTTTCAATTCATGCGCAATGATCCGGGCAACGCGGGTCGCCAACGCCTCACCCGCTTGCAAGGATAGCACTGTGCGCCTGAACTCTTGGCCGCCAGCATCACCAAGGGTTTCGAGGGTAAAAGCAATGTCGGCCCGCGCCATCGCCAATCGCCGCACCACATCAAGGCAAGCGGCATATTCGCTTCGGGCGGTGCGCAGGAACTTGCGGCGCGCGGGCACCTTGGCGAACAGTTCCTCCACCCGCACGCGCGTGCCGGGGGGGAGTGCGGCGGGTTCATCGGCCAGCACCGCGCCATGATCGACCACTCGCCGCCAGCCTTCGCCTGCGCCCGTCTCACGGCTTTCAATGGTGAGCCGCGCGACGCTGGCGATTGATGGCAGCGCCTCTCCGCGAAAACCCAGCGTCGTGACCAGCTCGATTGCGCCGTCTGCGCCAATCAGCGAATCGGGCAGTTTTGATGTGGCGTGGCGTTCCAGCGCCAGGGCGAGTCCGTTCGGCCCCATGCCGCAGCCATCATCAACCACCTCGATCCGGGCAAGGCCCCCATCAACCAGCACTACCCCGATTCGCCGCGCACCCGCATCAATCGCGTTTTCAACTAGCTCTTTCAGCGCCGCCGCCGGGCGTTCGACCACCTCCCCCGCAGCAATACGGTTCACCAGAGCGGTCGGAAGGCGGCGGATTTCGGGCATTTGTCGCACGCTAGCGTTAGGCGGTCGCAATTTCGAGGGCAGACCCCGAAAAAACGCTGCTGCGGTGGACAAATATTTTGGCGTTTTGTGCACGGATTCGCTAGGCGCGTCACGTCATGTCATAACCGGGTCGATTTTCCCGCAGTCGCGCTCAAAATGCGGCCAGCGGCCCCGCCCCGCCCATCACTGGAACAACACCACCAATGAGCTTCCTGTCCAATCTCTTCAAATTCGGCTCGCAAAACATGGCGATCGATCTCGGCACCGCCAACACGCTGGTTTATGTGCAGGATCAAGGGATCGTTCTGAACGAGCCTTCGGTGGTGGCGATTGAGACGATCAACGGGATCCGCCGGGTCAAGGCGGTGGGTGATGATGCCAAGATGATGATGGGCAAGACCCCTGACAGCATCGAGGCGATCCGCCCTTTGCGTGATGGTGTGATCGCCGACATTGAAGTTGCCGAACAGATGATCAAGCACTTCATCCAGAAGGTGCACGGCAAGAAAAGCATGTTCCGTTACCCCGAAATCGTGGTTTGTGTGCCCTCAGGCTCCACCTCGGTTGAACGCCGCGCGATCCGCGATGCGGCATCGAACGCAGGGGCTTCGAACGTACACCTGATCCTCGAACCGATGGCAGCGGCGATTGGCGCGGATATGCCCGTGACAGAGCCGGTTGGCAGCATGGTGGTCGATATCGGCGGCGGCACCACCGAAGTCGCCGTTCTCAGCTTGCGCGGGCTGGCTTACACCACCTCGGTGCGCACCGGGGGCGACAAGATGGACGAAGCAATCGTCTCCTATGTCCGTCGCCATCACAACCTGCTGATCGGGGACGCCACGGCTGAACGGATCAAGAAGGATTACGGCATCGCCATGATCCCCGAAGATGGGATCGGTGAGACCATCACGCTCAAGGGCCGCGATCTGGTCAACGGGGTGCCAAAAGAAATCACGATCAATCAGGCACACGTTGCCGAAGCGCTGTCCGAACCGATTGGCGCAATCGTTGAAGGTGTGCGGATCGCGCTGGAAAACACCGCGCCTGAACTTGCGGCCGATATCGTCGATCAGGGCATCGTGCTGACCGGCGGCGGTGCGTTGATCCGCCGCCTTGATGAACACTTACGCGAAGAAACCGGCCTTCCGGTGTCGGTCGCGGAAGATCCGCTCTTGTGTGTTGCGCGCACCAGCGTAAGCCGGGAGAACTGGCAGAAGGGACTTTAAGCCATGGCGCCTCCCTCATCGCGCCGGTCGGGCTTTTCCAGGAAGGCACAATATTCCCTGTTCACCGGCTATTTACTGGCCGGTGCGGGCGCGTTGCTGGGTCTGGCGTTGCTGATGTTGTCACTGTGGCAGCCAGCCGCATTTGCGCCCTTGCGTGGAGGTGCCAGCGATGTCGTTACCCCGGCGGGCACTGCGGGGGCGATTGCGCGTACCGAGACACAAGGTTTTTTCGCCAGCATCGGCGGCTATTTCAATGCGGGCATGAAGAACGCGGCGCTGCGTGATGAAATGGAAATCGCACGTGTCCGTCTGGCAGAAGCCGACGCCGTCAGAGCCGAGAACCGGCGTCTGAAGGCACTGCTCGGCCTGCAAGATTCCGACGTCAAGCCCGTCTCCATCGCGCGCTTGGTCGGATCGACTGCTACCAGCATACGACGGCACGCCTATCTCAGTGCTGGTGCAAGTAATGGTGTAACGCCTGGGATGCCGGTCATTTCCGAACGGGGCGTGATCGGAAGGGTGCTGGAAACCGGCCGCAATTCGGCGCGTGTGTTGCTGCTCACCGACAGCGAAAGCGTGCTTCCGGTGCGCCGCGCCAAGGATGATGTCGTCGCCTTCGCCGAAGGGCGCGGGGATGGACTGCTGCGGGTTCGACTGGTCAATCTCGGGATCAATCCGCTCAAGGTCGGTGATCTGATGGTGACAAGCGGCGCAGGCGGATATTACCGCCCTGGCGTCGCGGTTGCGGTAATCAGCAAGATTACAGAGGATGGCGGGATTGCACGACTGGTGGCAGAGCCTGCCACCACCAATTTCGTCGCGGTTGAGCCGATCCACCAGGCCGCTGCTGTGGCGGTGCTGCGCGGCGAAAATCCGTCTGGTGCCTTGGAAGGTTCCGCGACACCAACTGCGAGTGCAGCGGCAGATGATCAGTAATGGAACAATTTGATCCCCGCGCGCGGTCGGATATTTACGGACAACGCATCAATCGTGCGTCCTCCCCGCTTCGCGCCCGCAGTGTTCCCTATTTGTCGATCATGATTGCTTCGGTCATCCCGGTGATGCTGATCGCTGATGTCATGCCACTTGTCCCGCCACTCGGATTTTTGTTGCTGCTGGGCTGGCGCATGGTTCGTCCCGGTCTGTTACCGCTTTGGGCGGGGGCGCCGCTGGGCGCATTTGACGATCTGTTCAGCGGGCAACCGTTTGGCAGCGCCATTCTGCTATGGTCGCTGGCCATGATTGCGATTGAAATCATTGAAACGCGGTTTCCCTGGCGTGGTTTCTGGCTGGACTGGTTCACTGCCGGAGTGATGGTGGTTGGATATTGGCTGGCAACGCTGTTGGCGTCAGGCACGTTGGTGACACCGGAAATGCTGCTTGTGGCGCTGCCGCAGGCCTTGCTGGCCATCCTGCTCTATCCGATAATAGCGCGCATGGTTGCCAGTCTCGACCGGTTCCGGCTCGTCCGGGCGCGAAAGATCGCCTGATGAAATTCCCGTTCCTGAGCGACGGTTCGCTGCGCCGTGGCCGGGTTATCAATGCCACGATACTGCGCGCAACCTTTGAGCGACGGGCGGTGCTGATCGGCGCGGTGCAAGGCGGGATTGGCGCACTGTTGGCACTGCGGCTGGGTTATCTGGCGATAGCTGAGAATGAGAAATATCGCCTCGAATCAGAAAGCAACCGCGTCAACCTCACACTGATCCCCCCGCGCCGAGGCTGGATCCTTGATCGCAACGGCGCCGCACTTGCATCCAACCGTGCGGATTTCCGCGTCGATCTGATCCCTGAACGGATGCATAATGCTGCCGCCACGATTGATCGGTTGGGGAAACTGCTGGCGCTCGAACCAACTCGTATCGCTGATATCAAGGACAAGGTAAAAACATCGCGCGGGTTCGCTCCGGTCGAGGTGGCGAGCGGATTGAATTACGAACAATTCGCCGCGCTCAGCGTGCGCCTGCCCGATCTGCCCGGTGTGGTGCCGCAGCGCGGCTTTTCGCGATTTTACCCTACAGCCTCCAGCGTAGGTCACCTGATCGGCTATGTCGGCCCGGCATCAGCCGAGGAATATGAAAAAGATCCCAACCCGATCCTGATCACACCGGGTTACAAGATCGGCAAGGACGGGTTGGAAAAGCAGTTTGAAAAAGAGCTGCGCGGCATACCGGGCGCGCGCCGGGTTGAAGTGACCGCCAGCGGGCGGATCGTGCGCGATCTGGAAACTCGCGAAGATGTGCAGGGTGCGCCCGTGCGGCTCACCATTGATGGACCGTTGCAGGACTATGCAGCCCGCCGGATCGGGTTGGAAAGCGGATCGGTGGTTGTGATGGATTGCCGCACCGGCGATTTGCTGTGCATGGCCTCGATGCCAAGCTTTGATCCCAACAGTTTTTCCGATGGAATCGGCAGTGTCGAATACGCGATGCTGCGCGATGATGAACGCGTTCCGCTGCGCAACAAGGTGCTGAAAGGTCTGTATCCTCCCGGCTCCACCGTCAAACCGATGGTGTCGATGGCGTTGTTGGAACAGGGTATCGACCCGCAAGAACAGGTGCATTGCGGCGGCGGTCTGCGCGTCGGCAATCGTGTGTTTGGCTGTTGGAACCGGCGAGGCCACGGCGCAGTCAACATGGCCCGTGGCATTTATCAAAGCTGCGATGTCTATTTTTATACGATGGCACAGCGCGTGGGCATGGACCCCATTGCGGCAATGGCGCGGCGGTGTGGGATGGGGGAGGAGTTTCCTCTGCCTGTGACCAGCCAGTTTTATGGTACTGTGCCTGACCCCGCATGGAAAATGAAGAAATGGGGGCGCGAGTGGCAGACCTTTGATACGGTCAATGCCACCATTGGCCAAGGCTATATGCTCTCCAGCCCGTTACAACTGGCGGTGATGGCATCGCGATTGGCGACAGGGCGCCATGTGATGCCTCGGCTGACGCTAGACAAAGCGCCGAAGGGTTTCGATGCCATCGATTTTTCGTCCGAACACGTCGAATTTGTGCGGCAGGCAATGAGCGATGTGGTCAATGGCCCTGGCACCGCCGGCCGCGCCCGCCTGCCGATCAAGGACATTCAGATCGCGGGGAAGACCGGCACCGCACAGGTGGTCTCGCTCAGCATTTCCAATGGACGATCCGGACCGTGGAAATACCGTGACCACGGACTGTTCATATTTTTCGCACCATTTGATAACCCACGCTATGCCGGAGCAGTGGTGATCGAACATGGCGGCGGGTCGGGCGCAGCCTATCCGATTGCCCGCGATGTAACGACGTTTCTGTTCGATCCGACCAAGGGGATGGAGGCGCTCACTGCGCTGGAAAAACAATGGGGCGGCACTGCGCAACAGCGGCTTGAAGCTCGTTATGCAACCTATGCGACCGAGCGCGGAGCAGAAGTCCGCCGTCCACCGCGAAGGGACGAGGAAATTTTCGACCGGGTTGAAGCCGAGGCCCGCGTGGCTGCCACCCAAACCGAAGCGATTGCTGAGGATGTGATTACTCCGCGTGCAGAGGCCAACCCATCCGCAACATCGCCTGCCGCCCCGGCCGCTTCGTCAGGGCAACAGTCAGAACCAACGCCTGCGCAACCCGAGGTCAGCCAATGAACAGCACTGCCGCCCGCAGGGTTGTGCCCGATGCGATTGCCCGCCAGCCATGGGAGATGCTGATCCCGTTGGTGATGCTGACTGCGTTCGGTGGGTTGGTGCTCTATTCCGCTGGCGGCGGTGCTATGCAGCCGTTTGCAGCATCACATTTTCTCCGCTTTCTGGTGTTCTCCGTGATGGCTGCCATCATCGCTGCCATGCCGCGTGACGTGGTGAGGGCAGTTACCTATCCGGGCTACCTCATCGTGCTGCTGTTGCTGCTGGCGGTAGAGGTGGTCGGCGCGGTTGGCGGAGGAAGTCAACGCTGGCTTGAACTCGGCCCGGTTCGCATTCAGCCATCCGAACTGATGAAGCCTGCCGTCGTGCTGGCGATGGCGCGATTCTATGAAACGCTGCCCCTGGGTATGGTGGGCACCTGGCGCTCGCTCGTGCCTGCGGGGATGCTGATCGTGCTTCCCATGGGGCTTGTCCTGATGCAGCCTGATCTTGGCACGTCGGTGGCGATCGCGTTTGGCGGTGTAGTGGTGATGTTCCTTGCCGGATTGCCGATGTGGTGGTTTCTGCTGGCAGGCGGCGCGGCGGTAAGTGCAGCGCCGCTCGTGTATTTCTTTGCCCTGCATGATTACCAGCGCGCACGTGTGACGACCTTCCTCGACCCTGAAAGCGATCCGCTGGGCGCAGGCTACCACATCGCCCAGTCCAAAATTGCGATCGGATCGGGCGGGATCTTCGGCAAGGGGTTCAACAACGGAACCCAGAGCCACCTCAACTATCTGCCCGAGCCGCATACCGACTTTGTGTTCGCCTCGATGGCGGAAGAATGGGGCCTTGTTGGCGGGTTGTTCGTGTTGTTGATGTATGGACTGATCCTGCGCTGGGGGATGAAGGTTGCGGCGCAATCGCAGGACCGGTTTTCCGCATTGCTCGCCGCCGGGGCAACCGCGACAGTATTTTTCTACATCGCGATCAACCTGCTGATGGTGATGGGTATGGCACCCGCCAAAGGCATCCCCTTGCCATGGATGAGCCATGGCGGTTCTTCGATGATGACTAACATGATCTGTATCGGCCTGCTGATGATGGTGAACCGCTGGAACCAGCGCGCGCCCCGTCGTGGTCTGGCTAGCTGATCATCCACCCTCATGAAAAGGTGCAATAGTGACTTGCCATCGGGGTGATACGCGCTAAATGCAGCGCCTCACGCGAATCAGGTGACCAAAGGCTACCTCGTTTCGCTGTCCGACCCCTTGCTGGGAATTGTCGGAATGGACGCATAGCTCAGTTGGTAGAGCAGCTGACTCTTAATCAGCGGGTCCTAGGTTCGAGCCCTAGTGCGTCCACCACTTCCCCTTAAAATCCTTAGATAAACTCGGCACCAGAAGGTAACAGGCAGAGGCCTGTTCCCCATTAGGTATCAGTCTAGGTAACAGGGGGCTAAAGGTCATAGGATCGGGCCTTTAGGTTTCAGGCAGGGGTGGAGGCGTTCGCCCCTACAGGTAGGCCTTTAGCGAGTAGCGCCCCCTTGGCATTCACGCCCCTTTGTGGAAGGGATAGAGGTGGCCTGACAAAACTGCACACTGGGATAAGTGGATTATCTGCCTGACAGCGCCCACAGCGTGGGTATGACAGGAGATAAGATGAGCAGAC
>PHEL01000085.1 GCA_002842925.1 Alphaproteobacteria bacterium HGW-Alphaproteobacteria-14 | reverse complement strand
GCTGACCGATGCGTTGCAACCTGCTAGTCAGCGGTTGATGCGATTCTGGCCAACCCTGCTTGCCGCTCTGGCGCTGTCGTCCTGTGGCCCCTCGAACGGCAATGGTTCGATCGAGGTGGCGATAATTGGCGCGCCTGAAAGCCTGTTTCAGCAGGGTGTGCGCCTGCCCTCTGCTGCCCAGCATTTGCGCGCAGCAACCCACGAAGGGCTGGTTGCGCTCGATCCTTCCGGGCAGGTAGTCCCGGCTATGGCGGAACGCTGGATCGTTACCGATGACGGCATGAGCTACATCTTCCGCTTGCGGGACAGCACCTGGCCTGATGGCGAGGAGATCACGGCGACCGAGGTGCGGCGATTGCTGCGCGATGCGCTGGCGCGGCTGAAGGGCACGTCGCTCGGGCTCGATTTTGCCAAGGTGCGCGACATTCGCGCCATGACCGGGAGGGTGGTCGAAGTGCGTCTGACCGCACCGATGCCCGACTTTCTGCGACTGCTTGCTCAACCTGAACTCGGTTTTGCCAAAAGCGGAAACGGATCCGGGCCGATGGCGATGTCGCGAGACGAAGCGGGAATGATCGCCCGCCTTACAGCCTTGCCGCCGGAAACGCGCGGCTTGCCAGCCCGGGAAGATTGGCAAGAGGTCGCGCGCCCGGTCAGCGTCCGGGCTTTGCTGGCGCGCGATGCTGTGTCGGCATTCTCACGTGGTGAGGTTGATCTGGTGTTGAATGGCAGCCTTGCCGATTTCCCGCTGGCTGAAACCGGGCCACTGTCGCGGGGAACGATTCAGGTCGACCCGGCAATAGGTCTGCTCGGCTTGGCGGTGCGGCGCGAGCAAGGCCTGCTGGCCGACCCCGCCCGGCGCGAGGCGCTGTCGATGGCGCTTGATCGCGGTGTGCTGATCCAGCCATTCGGGCTGGGCGGCTGGAAGGCGACCAGCCGGATCGTGCCACCAGAAAGCTTCACCGCGCCGCCTTTTGCTGGGGATCGATGGGCTGGCGCATCGCTTGATGACCGTCGGGCGACTGCGGCAGCGCGGGTGCGGGCGTGGACTGCGCAATCGCAGTCCAATGCTGTGGTGCGCGTCGCCCTGCCACGTGGACCGGGCAGCGATTTGTTGATGCGCCAGTTGGCCGAAGCCTGGGCGCTGATTGGCGTTACGGCAATTCGCGCCGCTCCGGGCGAGGAAGTCGATCTTGAACTGCGCGATACGATTGCCCGCTACACCGGGCCGCGCTGGTATCTCAACCAGTTCCATTGCAGTCTCAAAACCAGCCTGTGTTCGCCCGAGGCTGATGCGCTGGTGCGCCAGTCGTTGACCGAACGCGATGCTGCCACACGTGAGCGGTTACTGGTTGAGGCTCATGCTGCGTTGACGGCCCGCGAAGTTTTCATTCCCCTTGGGGCACCGGTGCGCTGGTCGATGGTGCGCGGATCAGTCAGGAACTATATCGCCAACCCGTGGGGCCTTCACCCCTTGTTCCCGCTGTCGCAGCCCACCACATAATAGGGGTGGACACGCCCGTGAGACCCCGCCCCGAAGCGCCGCGCATTATCACCATGCAACTGCCGACCGGCACCGACGCCGCATCGGTCCGCGCGCGCGTGACCATGATGGAAAAGCTGCTGGAGCGCAGCTTTGTGATTCCAGGCGTGAATTTCCCGGTCGGGCTTGATGCACTGATCGGGTTGGTTCCGGTGCTGGGTGATATCGTGACGACGGCAATGGGGGCCTATATCGTCTGGGAAGCGCGCAATCTGGGCATGTCCCGATGGAAGCTGGCGCGGATGGGGCTGAACGTGCTGTTCGACACCGCGATCGGTGTGATTCCTGTGGTGGGCGATGCCGCCGACCTGGTGTTCCGTTCGAATACCAAAAACCTGAAGATCATCCTCAAACACATCGACAAGCACCATCCTGAAGCCCGCGTGATCGAGGGGTAGTTCCCTTGCCTGCCCCCGCACGCTAGAGGCTGTTGGCATGACCGGCAAAGTTACCTACGCGAGCTATCTCGATCTCGACCGCGTTCTCGGGGCGCAACATCCATCCTCTGATGCGCATGACGAACTGCTATTCATTATCGTGCACCAGGCCAGCGAGCTATGGCTCAAGCTGTGCCTGCACGAACTGACCGCCGCGCGAGAATGCGTGGAAGCGGACAACCTGCGCCCTGCTTTCAAGATGCTCGCGCGGGTGGCACGGGCACAGACGCAGCTGATCCAGAGCTGGGACGTGCTCAGCACCATGACCCCGCATGATTATTCGCGCATCCGCCCCTATCTGGGGGGATCAAGCGGGTTTCAATCGGCGCAATACCGGATGATGGAGTTCATGCTTGGCGGGCGCAATGAAAAGCACGTGCAGTTGCACGAAGGCAATGCCGACTGGGCTGCGCGGCTTGAGGCTGAACGGGGGCGGGCGAGCCTGTACGACGCGGCGATCCACCTGCTGGAACGGCGTGGTTTCACGATCGCGCCGGAAGCGATCGGGCGCGATCCCACAACACCTTACGAACACAATGTCAGCGTCGAGGCGGCCTGGGCAACGATCTACCGTGACCCGCAGGAGCACTGGGATCTTTACGAGCTAGCCGAAAAGCTGGTTGATCTGGAATATCATTTTCAGCGTTGGCGGTTTGGCCATCTCAAGACCGTTGAGCGGATCATCGGCTTCAAACGCGGGACAGGCGGAACGGCTGGCGTGCCCTATCTCGAAGGGGTCTTGAAACAGGCTTTCTTCCCCGAACTTCTGAGTGTGAGAACTGCGATATGAACCGTCGGCTGTGGGACATTTCGCAACCGCTGGACGCCGGTTTGCCAATCTGGCCTGGCGATACGCCGTTTGCGCAGGCAGGCACGTGGGAGATTGGGCAAGGCTCTCCGGTCAATGTCTCAGCAATCACCATGTCGACCCATTCGGGCGCACACGCCGATGCTCCGCTTCATTACGCCGTCGATGCGCCTGATATCGCGAGCGTCGATCTAATGCCCTATCTTGGTGAGTGCATGGTGGTGGACGCACGCGCGGCGGGGCTGCTGATCCTGCCGGAACATCTGCCTGATCTGATAGGGGTGCAGCGGGTGCTGTTTCGCACCTTCGATGCCTTCCCCAAGGACGAATGGATGGACAAAACGACCGCGATTGCCCCGCAAACCGTCGATGCTCTGGCGGCAGCTGGGGTGCGGCTGGTGGGTCTGGATAGCCCGTCAATCGACCCGCAGACATCCAAGACTATAGACGCCCATCTGGCGGTGTTGCGCCATGATATTCGCGTTCTTGAAGGGCTGGTGCTCGACGCTGTGCCGCCGGGGCGTTACGAGTTGATCGCACTGCCGCTGGCGATAATTGGCGGCGATGCATCCCCGGTGCGCGCCATCTTGCGGGAACTGATATGACCATGGAACACCGCGCGCGGGAATTCGACGCAGCCGATCCGTTGGCCGCGTATCGCAACCTTTTTGCCCTGCCCGAAGGGGTGATTTACCTCGACGGCAATTCACTCGGCGCGCTGCCCAAGGCTACGCCAGCGGCCATCACTCGCGTGGTGGAGCGGGAATGGGGTGAGGGGTTGATCCGATCGTGGAATACCGCTGACTGGTTTGCCATGGCGGGCCGCATCGGCGGCAAGATTGCACCGTTGATCGGGGCCGCCCCGAACGAAGTAATCGCCTGCGATTCGACCAGTGTGAATCTGTTCAAACTGATCGCGGCGGCGCTGGCCATGCGTCCGGGGCGCAAGGCGATCCTGTCGGAACCCGGCAATTTCCCGACCGATCTCTACATGATCGCCGGTTTGGAGCGGCAGGGGCTGGCAACCCGGCGGCTGGCCGAGCGCGACAAGCTGGCAGAGGCGCTCGATGGCGACGTTGCGCTGCTGCTGCTCACCCATGTGCATTACAAGACCGGCGCGATGCACGACATGGCGGCACTGACGCGCGCGGCGCAGGCAGCGGGCGCGCTGGTGTTGTGGGATTTATCGCACTCAGCCGGGGCGGTGCCGGTCGATTTGAATGCGGTGGGCGCAGATTTTGCGGTAGGCTGCGGTTACAAATATCTGTGCGGCGGACCGGGTGCACCAGCGTTCGCCTTCGTAGCCGAACGTCACCATGCAAGCCTTGCCCAGCCGCTGACCGGCTGGTTCGGTCACGCTGCCCCGTTCGCTTTCCATGACGATTATGCTTCCGCGCCGGGCATCGAACAATTGCAATGCGGCACCGCGCCGATCCTGGGGTTGACCGCACTCGAAGTGGGCGTCGATCTCATTGCCGAAATCGGAGTCGGGCGGCTGTACGAAAAATCACGCGCGCTGTCGGAGTTTTTCGGCGAATGTCTGAGCGAGCGCGGTGTTGAGCTTGATTGTGTCAGCCCGGCGGACAGTGATCAGCGTGGCAGCCAGCTTTCATTTCGCACCCCCCATGCTTATGCGATCTGCCAGGCATTGATTGCGCGCGGGGTGATCGGCGACTTCCGCGATCCCGATGTCTTGCGGCTCGGCTTTGCGCCGGCCTATCTGCGCTTTGCCGACATGTTCGAAGCAGTGCGGCACCTTTTTGAAGTGCTGGAGAGTGCAGAGTGGCAGCGCGAGGAATTCAGCCAGCGTGCAAAGGTAACATAACCGCTTGGCCTAGCGTCATGGACGGCGTTGGTGCTTGATTTCATGGCTCCAGCCCGGCCCTCCCACGCCCGCGCGATCCGGAAATCAACCCGCCCCCACTCGGCTGATCCGGTAATCGGCAAGTGACATCCAGTACGCCATCTGCCAGCGTATCCGGTTGGTCAGCGTGGCCTTGCGCGCGTACCATTCGCACGTCACCGGCACACTTGCGGCCTCCATGTGGTCAATCAGTTTGCGCAGGCGCGCCGCAAGCGCCGCATCCTCGATCCGCACCATCAGTTCGACATTGACGCGCAATGACCGCTTGTCGAGATTGGCGCTGCCGACATAGCTCGCATCGTCAACCACCAGCAGCTTCATGTGCAGCTTGCAGGGCTGGAATTCGACAATCTGCACGCCTGCGTCCAGCAGTTTTTTGTACAGCATCCGTGCCATGTCGATCGCGGCGTCGATATCGGATTTGCCTGGCATCATCATCCGCACCATACCGCGGCGCGCCACCTGTGCGATCTGGCGGCGAAAGCTGCGCGGCGGCGAAAAATAGGCCGAGACAGTATCCAGCCTGCGTGCGCCCAGCAGATCCTTGCGCAATTGCCAGGCCCAGTGGCCGTGCCGCACCAAAGGGCCGCCGACCAGCAGTTGCACCGGGCCGTCGCCGCCATCCCAGTCCTTGACGATATCGCGCAGCGCCCTCAGCTTGCCCGTTTGTCCCGCTGCCTCGTCTTCGACCCAGCCTGTCAACAAACCAAACCAGCGGGTGAACTGCTGTACTACCGGGCCTTCGATAACCACCGACAGATCGCACCAGCCATTATCGGCGGGCGGGCTGAAATAGTGGTCGGAAACGTTTGCTCCCCCTGTCATCACGCGGGTGCCATCGACAATGACCAGCTTCTGATGGTTGCGCACCAGGTAGCGGGTGCTCCAGCGCGGCGAAAACAGTTCGAACGTGCCGCCTGCCTTGGTAAGCGGTTCAAAGAACGCAGTGCCTGCATCATTGCCGAAATCATCGACGATGAGATAAACTGTCACCCCCCGCGCGGCGGCTGCGACCAGCGCGTCGCGCACGAGGATGCCCGAGGTGTCGCGGTCAAACAGGTAATAGCACAGCTGCAAGGACTGCTGCGCCTCGTCGATCAGGGATAGCAGTGCTTTCAGGCGATCCGCTCCGCCGGGATAGAAGGTAAAACTGTGATCCTGCGCTGCGATGGCGAAGGGTGGCGGATCGCAATAGTTCGCCGGGTTGGCGGTGGCAGACGAAGCGGAGGTCAGGGCGGCGTCCATGATCCGCGCTATAGCGTCAACGGACAGCGAGTGCAGCCCCTGTTGCGATGGCCCGTAGCCTTAGCCGCCGCAGTCGGGCTTTGATTCCTACCTCGACCGCAGGAAGTTTATCCAGTCCAGCCTTCTCCCAAGGCATCGCCGACAACGGCGGCGCGTAGCGCAGCGATTCCCATGCCTTTTTCGGCGCTGGTAAGGTGCAGTTCCGGGTAGGCAGCGACGTGTTTTCTGATCTCGTCAGCAGTACGATTGGCGACCGCTTCCAGGTCGCTTGCCTTGATCTTGTCGGTCTTGGTCAACACCACGCGGTAGCTGGCAGCGGCTTCATCCAGCATCGTCATCATTTCACGATCGGTATGTTTCAACCCGTGGCGGCTATCGACCAGCACCAGTGTGCGCACCAGCACAGCCCGTCCGCGCAGGTAGCTTTTGACCAGTGTTTTCCACTTGCCCACGACCTTCACCGGTGCCTTGGCAAAGCCATAGCCGGGCATATCGACCAGTCGGAACAGCGGCATCGGGTTTTCTTCCTCAGGCCGCCCGACATCGAAAAAGTTCAATTCCTGCGTGCGACCCGGCGTCACCGAAGCCCGCGCAATCGCCCGTCTGCCGGTTAGCGCATTGAGCAACGAGGATTTGCCGACATTGCTGCGCCCGCAAAACGCGATTTCGGGCACCACCGGATCGGGCAGGAATTGTAATTGCGGCGCGGACAGCAGAAAATCGACCGGCCCTGAAAAGAGCTTGCTGGCCGCTTCCTCGCGCGCGGTCTGTTCGGATTCGTCCTGAACGGTCACGCGCTATCCTTCGGTCGGCTTCTTGCGGTCGTTGGCTTCTTTTTCCTTAGCGCTCGCAGCTTTTAGCTGCGGGTGCTTGGAATAAAGATAGCTTTGCTGCGCCACAGTAAGGATGTTTGACGTTACCCAGTAAAGCAGCAGGCCCGCAGCAAACGGTGCCATCACGAACATCAACACCCACGGCATGATCGCAAACATCTGTTTCTGGATCGGATCCATCGCCGTTGGGTTGAGCCGGAAGGTCAACCACATGGTGATGCCCAGCAGCACCGCCAGCGGGCCAATCGCCAGGAAGCCTGGCACGTTATAGGGCAACATCCCGAACAGGTTGAGGATATGCGCCGGATCGGGCGCCGAAAGATCCTTGATCCACGCGACAAACGGTTCGTGCCGCATATCGATTGCCAGCACCAACACCTTGTAAAGCGCAAAGAACACCGGAATCTGGATCAGCATCGGCAAGCAGCCGGACAAGGGGTTGACCTTTTCATCCTTGTACAGCTTCATGATTTCCTGCTGCTGTCGCTGCTTGTCGTCCTTGAAGCGTTCCTGGATTTCCTTCATCTTCGGCTGAACGGCCTTCATCCCCGCCATTGAGGCAAAGCCTTTTTGCGCAATCGGGAACATCAACCCGCGGATGATCACCGTCAGCAGGATGATCGCCACCCCGAAATTGCCAACTAGGCCGTTCAATGTGCGCAGCAGCCACAGAATCGGCTTTTCGAATATTTCAAACCAGCCCCAGCTGATCGCTTTGCCGAAATAGGTGATGCCGCTGTCTTCGTACTTGTCGAGGATCAGACTGTCCTTGGCCCCTGCGTAAAGGCGGGTCGATTGCGTCAGCTTATCGCCTGCGGGGACGGTTGTGGCGGCATAGAGCAGGTCGGAACGGAACAGATCACCGCCGAGCGCACGGAAGCCGACGCTGTCAGTTTCGCCTTTCCCGGGCACCAATGCGCCAAGCCAGTATTGGTCGGTAAAGCCGAGCCAGCTGGCCGCACCCTCGGGCTTTTCACCGCCGAGCTCGGCCAGTTCTTTATAGGAATGCGGATCCCATAGCGTCCCGCCAAACACACCGACCGGGCCGGAATGGGCGACAAACTGATCAGGCGTTGCATTCGTGCTGGTGCGCTTGATCAGCGCGAATGGTTGGATGATCGCCGCCACCGCGCTGGCGTTGGTCGCCGTCTGATCGGCGGTGATCATGTAATCGGCGTCAATCGCGAAGCGGATGGTGTAGGTCACTCCGGCAGCATCGGTGCGGGTCAGCGTGACCGGTGTTTCGGGCGTGAGCTTTGCCCCGTCCGCCTGCCAGAGCGCGGTGGAAGGTTGACGCAGCCCGCCGGTGACGAAGCCGAATTCAGCGAAATACTGGCCCGGTGTGCCTTCGGGCGCGAACAGCCGCACGGGGCCGGAATCCTTTTTCACCGTCGCGCGGTAACCCTTGAGCACGATGTCATCGATCCGCGCGCCGACAAGATTGATCGAACCGGCAACGCGCGGGGTATCGATCACCACCCGGTCAGCGCTGGCCAGCGCAGCCTTGAGCGTTGCTATCTGCGCGAGCTTGGCATCGCCGCCAATGTCTCCCGTTCCGGCAGCCGCGCCAGTTTGCGCCGGACTGTCGGAATCGGTGACAGAAGCGGTCTGCGCAGCTTCAGGATAGAAATACCGCATTCCCACGTCCCACCCAAGAATGAGCAGGCCCGAAAGCACGACGGCGAGCAAAAGATTGCGCTGGTTGTCCAAGATGATGCCCTGAAAGAATGCGAAACAAGGTGTATTATGGGATTAAAGCAGTGCGTTTTCCAGTCCCCCAGAAACCTGGCTACGGAACCGGATCATGCCCGCATCCACCCCATGGTTGGCAGCGCAATAGCCGCTTCGTCGTCATCCATCCACCCTTGAACGCGCCATATTTGCCGATCGCTTCGATCGCGTACTGGCTGCACGATGGGGAATAGCGGCAGGTCGGCGGCAGAATGCGTGACGGGCCGATTTGCCACAGCCGCGCAATCAGGATGAGGAGGTGTTTCATCGTTTGCGATTCCCTTTTCTGGGGCGACGATCGCCAGCCGGATCGCCCT
>PHEL01000084.1 GCA_002842925.1 Alphaproteobacteria bacterium HGW-Alphaproteobacteria-14 | reverse complement strand
ACATGGCCCGCGCGTTTGATCTCCTCGCCCGCAATCCCGCGCGGTTGCTGGGCGTTTCGGCGGGTGAACTGGCGGCGGGGCTGGAGGCTGACCTTGCGCTGATCGATCCCGAAGCGCCGTGGATCATCGACCGCCGCAAGATGGAGGCGACCGCCGACAATACCCCGTTTGACCGGCAGGGCGCACAAGGCCGGGTGCTGGGCCTGTGGAAGGGCGGCGTTGCCTTGAGCGCATGAGAAAACTCCCGGAAAGCCGTGGACTTCCGGGAGGAGTTTCGCTGACTGTTTCCAGGAACCGATTTATACAAAAGTCCGATGAGCCGCGCCTCAATGGACTTTGGTTAAGCCCGTGCGGCGTTTGAGCAATGCCAGCGCGTGATGCATTAGCATCCAAGCGCGCTGGAATTAGCGCGCGCGCGATGCCATCTGCACGTCGCGCTTTACCGCGCCTGCAGGCGGACTTGATGCAGCATAGGCAAAGCAGCCACGCCCAGCCGATTTGACCGATGAACACAGGCTTTGCGCGCTCTTTGGGCCAAAGCCTTCGGCAGCGACGCGCCAGAAATTGCGCCCGTTCACCACCGCTTCGGTGATGACGAGATCGTGATCCGTCAATTCGGGGAACTTCGCCTTGAGCACGTTCCAGCCACGTTCAGCCTCAACCTTGCTGCTGTAGGAACCAAGCTGCACGAGATGTGAGTTTACGCTCTTATCACTGGCGACCGGCGCAGGGGCGGCAGTCGCGGCCATGCGGCGCTGCGATGAAGCGGCGGCCATGCGGGGCGCAGAGCGCGGGGCTGCGCGTTCGGCGCGGTTGGGCAATTGCTGCACCACCGGTTTCGAAACATAGCTGATGCGCGATGCGGGCCGAACGGCAGGGGTGTCTTCAAAAGCCTGCGCAAAGGTAGCGACCGGCGCTGTATCTGCGATTGCCAATGATGCCGGGGCTGGGGTTTCAGCCGCCATTTCCACAGGCGCTTGATCAGCGGCTTGGGCAAACATCATCGCGTCGCTGGGGAAATTGCCAAGCGCAAGGCGCTGCGGCTGGCCGGCATCCATCTGCGGGGTGACATCCAGCAGGCTGGCAACGCGTTGCCGGAACTGTTCGGGCGCGGACATTGCGGCCCACTGGGTCAGGCGCTGATCAAGCTGGTCAGCCGGGACATCTTCTGCCGCCATTACCCGCGCTGCACGCCAGTTGCCGGCGAGCGCATAGGTGTAGGCAAGGTTCTGGCGCAGCTTGGGCGTCGGGTCGCTGGCGCGCACTGCGTTCACCAGCACATGCACACCGCGTTCAGGCTCTCCCGCCAGCGCAAGCGCCAAGCCTAGATCGGCCGGATCGATCAGGTTGGCATATTCATCAAGCACCGACACAGCCGAACGCCCTTCGCCCAGCGCAATCTTGGCGAGCGCGAAGCTTAGTACGGTGTGCGGGTTTTCATCGCCGAGATCAAGCGCATCGCCAAAGCTGGTCGCCGCCGACTGGAAACGCCCAGCCTCCATATATGAAGCGCCCAGCAACGCGCGGAAACCCGGGTTGCGCGGTTCGGCGAGCACAGCGGCTTCGGCGTGGACAATAGCCTTGTCGACCTTGCCCTTGGACAGCGCGGTTTGCGCGATGGCAAACGACATGTCGGCCCTTGGTGCCGTCGAGGTGGAGCACCCCGCCAGCGCCAGCCCTGCGAGCGCGGTCGAGACGGCAAGCGCGATACGCGGAGCTTGTCTGATGCTGCGGTCCATTGTCATTTCCCCGTTTTATTCTGCTGGTTCATCGTGTGGTTGCATGGGTCGGTAGTTCGAGCACGGTCAGTGGCGTTTGAGGTGTTTGGCGATCACATCAAGCTCATCGACTTCGGCAAGCAATCTATCGAGCGCTTCGGTCACCAGGACTTGCGCGCTTACGCCCTGCATGGTCGCTGCAAGGCGCAGTTTCAGGTGGCGTTCCGCATCAAGCCGCAGCGTGAAAGCCGCGCGGCGACCTGATTGAGCCGCGGAAGTGCGTGGTTTCGATGTCGCCGCTGCAAGCACGGCAACTGGCGCTGCCCGGGAGAAGTCGGGTTCGTAACCTTCATCCTCGTTGTCGCAGTCAGGGTTGCTGTCATCCGGGCCGGTCATTGCGGCATCAGCGAGCACCCGTTCTTCGAGTCGACGCTGATGGCGACGTATGATCGGGCCGGAGGTGTGTGTGACACCATTAGCTGAAATGTCGGCGTTGATCGGCACGATGTCGGCGCCGCCGTCGCTCTCTTGCCCGCCCATGTCGTTCCAGCCGAGGTCTTCGAGCTGATCGTCGGGCACATTTGCTTCGGCCTGCGTCAACGGCGCAAGCTGCGGGCGCATGGCCGGCTTCGCGCCGCCTTTACGGGCGAGCAAGGTCGGGCTGAGCGAGGCGAAACCGAGTTCAGACATAGCCTTGGCCCCTTCGCTTACTGTGCTACCCGGCGGCCGAAACCACCAGCTGGCCGGGGCACGCCGCCCATCTGCTGCGCCTGGCCATTGGGAGCCGGAGCAAACACGGTGCGACGGAAATTCTTTTCGAGCCGATCGGCAATATAGCGCCACAATGCCGTGATCTCGGCCGCGCTGCGGCTTTCGGCATCGACTTCCATTACCGTGCGCCCGTCGATCATCGAGGCGGCGAAATCGGTACGGTGGTGGAGCGTGATCGGTGCCACAGTACCGTGCTGTGACAGCGCGACCGCGGCTTCCGAAGTGATTTTGGCCTTGGGGGTGGCGCCATTGACGACGAACACCAGCGGCTTGCCCGCGCGTTCGCACAGATCAACCGTTGCCCCAACAGCGCGCAGATCGTGCGGCGAGGGGCGAGTCGGCACAACAATCAATTCCGCCACATTGATGACTGACTGGATCGCCATCGTGATTGCCGGCGGCGTATCGATCACCGCCAATTTGAAGCCCTGCTGACGCAGCACCTGCAAATCGTTGGCCAGCCGCGATACGGTGGTTTGCGCGAAAGCCGGATATTCCGCCTCTCGCTCGTTCCACCCCTTGCGGGTCGATGTCGATCAGCACGACCGGGCCAGCGCCTGCGCGCTGGGCCTGAACGGCGAGATGTCCGGACAGGGTGGTCTTGCCCGATCCGCCTTTCTGCGATGCCAAAGCGAGTACACGCAACGCCTGGGTCCCCCTGGGTTGATCCGCTGCGGGCCGCCCTATTGCGGCGCCTGACAACGGCTGGATGACCACGGGATCGCAGGATACCCCTAATTTAGGGTTAAGATGGGATGCTTGTGTGCAAACCATTTGGGTGGCGTTGCACAATTCCATCGTGTCCGGACAAGGCCTCAACGCCTTGCAACGGTTTGCTAACCCTGTTTGGATTATGAAGATGGCCACCGATCATGACGCATCGCACGCAGCATTGCAAAAGGCGGATACAAGAGCACGGATGATGAAATCGAAGGTCGCACATGGCATTGCGGGAATATCTGCCCGCACAGGGTTGAGCATCGCCGCATTGGCGCTGTTCGCGGGCCCGGCGTTGGCAGATGTCAAAGCAGGGGTCGATGCCTGGACGGCGGGCGACTTTACCCGGGCGGTTACTGAATGGCAGGGCCCCGCAGCGGCTGGCGATGCCGATGCGTTGTTCAATCTGGCGCAAGCCTATCGCCTTGGGCGCGGGGTCGAGATCGATAATGCCCGCGCGCGCCAGCTCTATGAAGAGGCAGCCCGGCTTGGCCATCTCAAGGCTGCCGACAATTACGGGCTGATGCTGTTCCAGGAAGGCAACAAGGAAAAGGCCATGCCGATGATCCGCGCCGCATCCGATCGCGGCGATCCGCGCGCGCAGTATGTGCTCGGCCTGTCGCACTTCAATGCGGATTACGCCCCGCTCGATTGGGTGCGCGCCTATGCGCTGATGACGCTGGCGAATGGTGCGGGCCTGCCGCAGGCACGCGATGCGTTGGCGCAGATGGATCAATATGTGCCGGCTGCGCAGCGCAGTCAGGCGCAATCGCTCGCGCGGGATCTGGAGGCTGGCGCAAGGACGCAGCGCGCAGCTGAACTCGCCGCCGCTGAACTGGCAATGCGCCCGCCGGTGATTGCGGCTGCAAATCAGCCCGCCGCGAAACCTGCGCCCAGAACAACGCTGGCAGCGGCCGCCCCGATTGCTGCTGCCGCCGCGCCTGCGCCCAAGCCCGCTACGCGCCCGCAACCTGTTGCTGCGCCCAAGCAGGGCACATGGCGCGTCCAGCTGGGTGCTTTCGGGGTTGCTGCCAATGCCGATCGTATGTGGAGCCAGCTTTCGGACAATGCGGCGCTGGCAGGCACGAAGAAGACGCTGGTGCCCAGCGGTAAAGTCACCCGTCTGCTCGCCACCGGCTTTGCCAGCAAAGCCGAAGCCGCCCGCGCCTGCGCCGCGCTCAAGCGGCAAGGGCAGGCCTGCATTGTG
This sequence comes from Alphaproteobacteria bacterium HGW-Alphaproteobacteria-14, assembly GCA_002842925.1. Taxonomy (GTDB): domain Bacteria; phylum Pseudomonadota; class Alphaproteobacteria; order Sphingomonadales; family Sphingomonadaceae; genus Erythrobacter. The sequence goes on along the minus strand of PHEL01000084.1, from coordinate 14,371 downwards.
GCGGGCCAGGGTTAGCGCCCTGACCCTGAGACGCGCGGCGACATCCGCCACCGCCCGCGCCGCCTGATCAAACGCAATGCCCGCGCTTCCCAAGTCCCCGAAATTTGCTAGTCTCCGGCAACACGGGGTGGGGGATCAGCGATGGATAACAGTTTGAGCGGGAGCGAAGCAGCGGGCATTCGCAGTGATGGGGGCGCTGCCATCGCCCCGGTCACTGCCGGAGAACGGATCGACGCGCTTGATTTCATTCGCGGATTGGCGGTGATGGGCATTCTGGCCGCCAATATCATCGCTTTTGGTCAACCGTTTGAAGCTTACATGTATCCTGCCGCGTTCCTGACCGATTCGGGTGATCCGAACGGTTGGATGTGGATCGCGCAATTTGTGGCCATTGATGGCAAGATGCGCGGATTGTTCACCCTGCTGTTCGGCGCGGGGATTTATCTGTTCATGGAGAAAGCCTGGGCGCGCGGCGCAACGCGGGGGTTGCAAGCGTGGCGGCTGGCAATCCTGATGGTGTTCGGGATGGTGCATTTCTTTTTCATCTGGCCGGGCGACATCCTGTTTTACTACGCATTGTTCGGCTTTGTTTCGCTCGCTTGTCTCAAGTGGAGCGCCAAGACGCAGCTGTGGGTCGGGCTGGCAGGATATATGCTGGGCGTGCTGATCTACGCCGTGATGTTCACCGCGACCTGGGCGGTCGCCGATACGTCGTTCGGCGAAATCAGCCCCGAACTGGCGGAAATGCGCGCCGGGATGGTCGCTGCTATTGATGACACACTGGCCCGCGGCGACGTGCCAAACGCAGCCATTGCCGCTGGCGATTATGGAACGCTGTTGATGCACCGCCTGACCGAGCAATGGAGCGAACCGTTGAACAATGCGCTGCTGTTCGGCCTGGAGACATTGCCACTGATGCTGATCGGGGTGGCGCTGTATCGGCTGGGCTTTTTTGACGGTGCGATTGGCCGTGCCAAGCTGCTGCGCTGGGGCTGGATCGGCGTGATCGCGGGTGGGCTGGCGCATCTGGCGATTGGGTTGGTGGTGCAGGCCGGAGGCTTTACGTTCTACGGCACATTGGCCGCATTTATCGGCTGGAGCCCGTTGCCGCGCCTATGGATGGTGCTGGGGCTGGCGGCGTTGCTGGTGGCCTATGCGCCATCAGCGACAGGCTGGCTGGGTGAGCGCATTCGCGCTGCAGGCCGGGCGGCGTTCACCAATTACCTCGGCACGTCGATCCTGATGATGCTGGTGTTTCACGGTTGGGCGCTGGGGCTGTTCGGAGAATTGAACCGGCCGCAATTGTATATCGTGGTGGTGCTGGCGTGGGCGGTGATGCTGGCATGGTCTAAGCCGTGGCTTGACCGCTTTCGCTACGGCCCGCTCGAATGGATATGGCGCAGCCTGACCTATCGCACCGTTTTCCCGTTAAGGAAGTGATCGGCAACGCCGGGTGGCGCTGACGGGCGGCGCAGGCGCGAGGATTTCGCGTGTCGGAGGCGTGCCGAAAGCAAAAACGACTTGTTATTGAGAATAATTCGCATACATTCGTTTCTGCAAACGCTTCGCAGGAGTGATTCGGCGGCTATGTATATCTGCATCTGCAATGCAATTCGCGAAACCGACCTGCGCAAGGCCGCGCTGTGTTGCGAAGGCGACGCTGAATCGACTTACGCGAGCCTTGGTAAACGCCCCAATTGCGGGCAATGCCTTGAGGAAGCGCAGCAAATCATCGAGGACGAACGCACTGCCGCATCTTGCGAGATGTTCGCAGCATAATGCTCCCGCCCGCGATTGCGAACAGATCGCAAAACGCTGATTCATAACGGAAATAATCTTTCCGCCCCTTGCGGACACACCCTTGCAGCGCCTATCTAGGATGCAACGCTGCAAGGCGCTTTGATCTATCGCAAGGAGTATCCGCCATGAAGGGCGATCCGAAAGTCATCGACTATCTCAATCAGGCGCTCACCAACGAGCTGACCGCGATCAACCAGTATTGGCTGCATTACCGCGTGCTCGACGATTGGGGCGTGACCCGGCTCGCCGCTTATGAGCGCAAGGAGTCGATCGAGGAAATGGAGCACGCCGACAAGCTCGCAGCGCGCATCCTGTTCCTTGACGCGCTGCCGAACTTTCAGGCGATCCACAAATTGAAAGTGGGCGAGAATGTCGAGGAAGTGCTCAAGGCCGACCTGGCGCTTGAGAACGAAGCGATCCCGCTATTGCGCGAAGCGATTGCGCATAGCGAAAGTGTGCGCGATTACGTCAGCCGTGATCTGTTCGCCCACATCCTCGACAATGAGGAAGAGCATGTCGACTTCCTCGAAACCCAGTTTGACATGATCAAACGCATGGGGCTGGAAAACTATGTGCAGTTGCAAAGCAAACCAGCCGGCGAAGGCTGAAAGCTGACTGCAGGGTAATCTGCAAACGCAATTTCAAGCGGCCCGTTAAGATGGTTGCGGGCCGCTTATTCGTTCACAAGTCATTTTCGCACGAATTGACGTTTTTTTGACGTTTCAAGGCCCGAGCAGGGTTTGACTTGGCAAGTGCGCCTCCACAATATCGTTCCCGGGGGGGATTGGATCAACGTGGTTTGCTGATCAGCGTCGCGCTTCGTGATTTGAGGCTGCGATGTTCCCCGATCATCGGGGCACCTTCCTTTGCTGACAGACAAGCAAAGAGGGGAATTACCAATGAACGCGATTATCAAGACGATAAGTGGCGGCATTGCTGCGGCGACGCTGGCGATGGCGGTTCCGGCGGCTGCACAGATGGAACTTTACGAGAACTATCAACCGGCAGACGAGGTCGTAGAGCTGACCTTCGTCAAAGTCGACGCAGGCCAGTTTGAAACCTATCTTGAAGGCCTCAAGTCGACGTGGGTCGCGGCCAACGAGGTGCAGAAGAAGCTGGGCCACATTTCAAGCTATGCGATCTACGAGGTTCCCTATGGGGAAAACGAATTCAATGTCGTCCTGCGCGTCACCTTCCCGAACACGGAAATGACCGGCCCCAACAAGGCGCGCTACATGCAGTTCCTCGAAGCATACGGGAAGGCCAATATCGATCAGGGCAATAAGACTGTGGTGGAATTGTATAACCGGATCCGCAAGATCCAGGCGGTTCATGTCTTGCGTGAAGTCAAGATGATCAAGTGATGAGGCTCCGCTGACGCCGCAAAGAAGGCGGGGCCGCAACGGCTCTGCCTTCTTTGCGTCTCAGCCTGCTAATCCTTGGGCGCCTGCGCCCCGATGGCCGCCAGCCGCGTTTCCAGCAGGAAAAACGCAAGCCCCGTCACCAGCAGCAGCATCGTAAGCACCCATAGCCCGGCAATCAGCGTGCCAATCTGCGATGTGATATAGGCTGAGATGAATAATAGCCCGATCACCAAGCTTATCATCACCGCCGCTGCGGTTGAGAACAAAATCGCGCCCTGCGCCAGCTTGCGCCGCCGCATCAGCCACCCGTGCTCGCGCGCCTGCCTGGTGGTGCGCTGTTCCTCCAGCTTGTCCTCGATCCGCTCGATCCGCTGGGCGATCCAGATCATCCGGCTCATGATGACATTCATCACCGCGCCGATACCTGACAGCAGGAACGCAGGCGCGAGGCTCAACTGCACCACTTGCTGAACGCGCGGGGTGGATGCGGTGCGTTCGAATATCTCCAGCGCAAACGGCATACGCACATCAGCCGCGGCGGCAAACAGGTCGAACATCATCAGCCGTCCTTGGCGTAAGGGTTCTTGTTGCTTTTCAAGGTCACGCGCACCGGCACCGCATCAAAGCCGAGCTTCGCGCGGATGCCGTTGACGAGGTAGCGTTCGTAGCTGGTGGGCAGCATATCCAGCCGCGAACCGAAAATGACAAAGCGCGGCGGACGGGTGCCTGCCTGGGTAATATAACGCAGCTTGATCCGCTTGCCACCGGGGGCGGGCGGGGGGTTTGCTTCCAGCGCATCGTCGAACCAGCGATTGAGCGCGGCGGTCGACACCCGCTTTGACCAGCTATCGCGCAGTTCGAATGCGCCGCTGAGCATCTGATCCAGCCCCTTGCCGGTTTTGGCCGACACCGCGAACAGGGGCAACCCACGCACCTGCGCCAGCCCATCATCCAGGGCCCCGCGGATGCCGTTGAACAGGCTGCTGGCACCTTCGGCAACGTCCCACTTGTTGATCGCGATCATCAGTGCGCGGCCTTCTTCGAGCACCAAGGATGCAATCTTCAAATCCTGATGCTCCAGCCCCTGAGTGGCATCGAGCAACAGCACCACAACTTCCGCAAAATCAACCGCGCGGCGGGCATCGGCGACCGATAGTTTTTCCAGTTTCTCGGTGACATTGCGCTTCTTGCGCATCCCGGCGGTGTCGATCAGGCGGATGTCACGCAGCTCGCCGGTCTTGGGATCGGTCCACTGCCAATCCACCGCAATCGAATCGCGGGTAATCCCGGCCTCAGGCCCGGTCAGCAACCGGTCTTCGCCCAGCAGGCGGTTTATCAGCGTCGATTTGCCCGCATTGGGCCGCCCGACAATGGCGAGTTTGAGCGGCCCGGCGGGGCGATCATCCTCGTCCATCGCGGCAGCGTAGGCAGCTTCGATTTCCTGCACTTCTTCGAACAGATCGGCCTTGTTGCCGATGATCGGAAACAGCCCGCCGAACAGGTCGGCAATACCTTCACCGTGCTCTGCCGACAGCGGCACCGGATCGCCAAGGCCAAGCGCATAGGATTCGAGCACACCGTGTTCGCCCGCCGATCCTTCGGCCTTGTTGGCAACCACCACCACCGGCACTTCCTGTTCGCGCAGGTAGCGCCCGATTTCCTCGTCCAACGGCGTGAGGCCTGCGCGCGCGTCGATCACGAACAGCGCCGCGTCCGCGCCGTCAAGGCTGGCTTCCGTCTGCACCCGCATCCGGCCCGGCAAGGTGTGGATGTCGTCATCCTCCCACCCGGCAGTATCCACCACGGTGAAATGCAGGCCAGCAATATCGGCATCGCCCATCCGCCGGTCGCGCGTCACCCCAGGCTGATCATCGACCAGCGCGAGCTTCTTGCCCACCAGCCGGTTGAACAGCGTGGACTTGCCGACATTAGGTCGGCCGATAATGACGACAGTGGGTTTTTGGGGCGAGGACATGATCGCCGCCAAGTGGGCGCAAATGCGCGGGTTTGCAAGCGGTGCGGGCGCGGCCCTGCCTATGCCTTAAGCCTTGCGGGCGACGGGCGGGTTTTCGCCCAAATCTTCGTACCACGCTTCAACCGGGCCGGTCAACTTGATCGTCAGCGGCTGGCCCTTGCGATCGAGGCTCTTGCCGGCCTGCACCCGCACCCAGCCTTCGGACACCGAATATTCCTCGATATCGGTGCGCACGCGGTCTTTGAACCGGATGCCGACACCGCGATGCAGCTTTTCGGAATCGAAAAAGGGGCTTCGCGGGTTCACCGAAAGGTGGTCGGGCGGCAAGTTCGCGGCACCGGAAGTGTTCGGGGCGGCGGGGGTGGTTTCGGGTGCGGGTTTGGGGGTTTCATCGCTCATGCGCCTGCCCTTATGCGGGCGTGGCGAAATTGGTAGACGCGCCAGATTTAGGTTCTGGTATCGCAAGATGTGGGGGTTCGAGTCCCTTCGCCCGCACCAAATTCGCCCCGAAACGCATTTGTCACGGATGGGGTCGCACCCACGAAATTTTTGGCAAGAAGGCTTCAGACCAGTCCCCATGCAGACCAAGCAGACCGTCAACGAAGGGCTCAAGCGCGCCTATCTCATCACGATTCCCGCCGCCGATCTGTCCGCAAAGATCGACGCCGAGATCAAGAAGGTGGCGCCGCAGGTGCGGATGCCCGGCTTCCGCCCCGGCAAGGTACCGACCAACCTTGTCAAGAAAATGCACGGTGAAGCCCTGCATGGGCAGGTGGTAAACGACACGATCCGCGAATCGGTCGATCAACTGCTGCGCAATGAGGCGCTGCGTCCCGCGATGCAGCCCGAAATCGTCCTCAATGAAGATTACGAGCAGGGCAAGGATGCGCAAATCAGCGTCAGCCTCGAAGTGCTGCCGACCATTGATACGCCGAGCACCGATGGACTCACGCTGGAAAAGCTGGTGGTGCCAGTGACCGACGCGCAGATTGACGAAGCGCTGGCGGGCATCGCGGGCCAGAACAAGAGCTACAAGGACGCGGCCAAGACCAAGAAGGCGGCTGACGGCGATCAGCTGATCATCGATTTCGTCGGTAAGCTGGACGGTGTCGAGTTTGATGGCGGCAAGGCCGAAGACGCTGCGCTGGTGCTGGGCTCGGGCACCTTCATCCCCGGCTTCGAAGATCAGCTGGTGGGCGTGAAGACCGGTCAGGAAAAGACCATCACCGTTACCTTCCCGGCTGAATATCAGGCCGGACATCTGGCGGGCAAGGAAGCGACCTTCGACATCACCGTCAAAGCGGTGAAGGTCGAAACAGAAACCCAGATTGATGAAGATTTCGCCAAGAACCTCGGGCTTGATAGCCTTGAGAAGCTTAAGGAAATCATGAAGGCGCAGCTGGAACAGCAGACCGCTGGCCTGACCCGCACCCAGATGAAGCGTGCGCTGCTCGATCAGCTGGCTGCTGGCCATAGCTTTGAAGTGCCCGCCACGATGGTCGAAGCCGAATTCGCGCAGATCTGGGCGCAGTTGCAGCAAGAAGCAGCGAATGATGAAGACGCCGCTGCGGCTCTCAAGCAGATCGAGGATGAGAAAGACGAATACAAGGCGATTGCGGAACGCCGCGTGCGTCTGGGCCTGCTGCTGTCTGAAATCGGGCAAGCAAACGGCGTTGAAGTGACCCAGCAGGAAATGGGGATGCTGATCCAGCAGGCGGCGGCGCAATACCGCAATGAAGATCGTGAACGGTTCATCCAGTACATCCAGTCCGAACCGATGGCCGCCGCCCAGCTGCGCGCGCCCTTGTACGAGGACAAGGTGGTCGATTTCCTGTTCGACAAAGCCGAGGTGACAGAGCGCGAAGTGACCGTCGAGGAGCTTCAGGCTGCGATCGAAGCGGAAGAAACCGCGCCAGCACCTGCGCCCAAGAAGGCGGCGGCAAAGAAGAAAGCACCGGCGAAGCAGGCTGAGGCTCCTGCCGAGGACAAGCCCGTGGCCAAGAAAGCCCCGGCGAAGAAGGCCGAAGCCCAAGCCCAAGCCCAAGCCAAGCCTGCTGCCAAGACGGCCCCGGCAACGAAGGCTGCTGCTGCTGAAAAGCCGGCCGCAAAGAAGGCTCCGGCTAAAAAGCCCGCGACCAAGAAGTAATCGCAGTCCCGCGCGGGGGGTTATTCCCCCGCCGGTTCCCACCGCTTGAACGAAGGCGCGGGCAGTTTCGCTGTCCGCGCTTTTTCGTAGGCCGCGCCCGCTTTCAACACCGCGTGATCTTCCCACTTGGCACCAAGGATGCTGAGACCCACCGGCAGGCCTTCCACCGCGCCCATTGGCAAGGTGAGATGCGGATAGCCCGCAATCGCCGCCAGATAGCCCGCGCCGATCCCGCCGCTGTAATTGTCGCCGTTGACGAGGTCGGTGCTCCACGCCGGGCCGGTGGTAGGCGCGACGAGGAAATCGACATCATTTTCGCTGAGCAGCTTGTCGATCCCCTCGGTGCGGGTCAGGCGGCGCAGGGTGGCAAGGTTCTTGTCATATTGATCATCGTCGAGAGGCTCCAGCGCCTGCTCGAACAGCTCCTGCCCGAACCAGCGCATCTCCTCACGCGCATTGGCACGGTTGAAGGCGACCACGTCTGCCAGCCTCCGAGGCCCGCCGTTGCCCGGACGTAAGGCGAGATACTGATCCATCCCGACCCGCAGCTCATACAGCAGCACCGGCAGCGAGGCCTGCCACAGCTCGCCCGGCGGGGCATGCTCCACATCGACTAGCACCGCGCCCGCGCGCGTGAGATCAGCGAGCGCGGCCTCGAACAGCGCGCTCACATCGCTGCGCTTGCCGACCGCGCTGCGCAGCACGCCGATGCGCACCCCCTTCAATGAGGCGGTGTCCAGCCCATCGGTGTAATCCGCCACCCGCTTGGCCTCAAGCGTGACCGGATCGGCAGGGTCTTCGCCCGCAATCGCGGTCAGCAGCAGCGCCGCATCATGGACGGTGCGGGTCATCGGTCCGGCGGTGTCCTGCGTGCTCGAAATCGGCACCACGTGGGTGCGGCTGACGATCCCGACGCTCGGCTTGAACCCGACGATGCCGTTGATCGAGGCGGGGCAGGTGATCGAGCCGTTGGTTTCGGTGCCGATCGCTCCCCAGGCAAACCCCGCCGCAATCGCTGCTCCGCTGCCAGCCGACGAACCGCAGGTGTTGCGATCAATCGCGTAAGGGTTGCGGGTGAGGTCGCCGACCGCGCTCCACCCACTGGTGGAGTTGTCCGAGCGGATATTGGCCCATTCGCTGAGGTTGGTCTTGCCCAGCACCACACCGCCAGCGTCGCGCAGCTTGGTGATCAGCGGTGCATCACGACCGGTCGTGTTGTCTTTCAAGGCGAGGCTGCCTGCGGTAGTCGGCCATTCGGTGGTCTCGATATTATCCTTCACCAGCACGGTGCGGCCCGCCAGCCGCATCCCGGCTTTTTCCGCTTCGTTGGCGTAATTGGGCGCTTCGAGATCATACGCGATCACCGCGTTCAGCATTGGCCCGGCATCATCAAGCGCCTGTATCCGGGCGATCTGCGCCTCTGCTTCTTCGGCAGCAGCATGATCAGAATGTGCGAGTGCTGCCGAAGCAGTGGTGGCAAGCAGCAGGGCGAGGCCCGAACGGGCAAATGTGCGGTTGTTCATGGAATAGGGGTTTGCCACGTCTGCGCACTGCGACAAGGGCGAAAACACTTCGTTTGCCCCGGCAATTCACAGGCGGCATGGTAAACGCACTTGAAATTGCCCCCCCGCCTCCGACATAGCCGTAGCGACACTTACGAAGGACACGCACCTCTCATGATCGATCTGTTCGGCAATTCCGGCGAAACCTATGGCTCGCAGGGCCAGTTCACGCGCGATCCCTATACTGGCGCGCTGGTGCCGGTGGTGGTCGAGCAGACCAGTCGGGGCGAACGCAGCTTCGACATTTTCAGCCGCCTGCTGCGCGAACGCATCGTGTTCGTCACCGGGCAGATCGAAGACGGCATGGCCAGCCTCGTGACCGCACAGCTGCTGTTCCTCGAAAGCGAAAACCCGTCAAAGCCGATCAGCATGTATATCAACTCGCCCGGCGGCGTGGTGACCGCTGGCCTGCAGATTTACGACACCATGCAATACATAAAGTCGCGCGTGTCGACCGTTTGCATGGGGCAGGCCGCCAGCATGGGCAGCTTCCTGCTTGCCGCGGGTGAGCCGGGAATGCGGATTGCGCTGCCTAATGCGCGGATCATGATTCACCAGCCTTCGGGCGGCGCGCGCGGGATGGCATCGGATATCGAGATTCAGGCACGCGAAATCTTGCGCATCCGCTCGCGCATGAACGATCTTTACGTGAAGTTCACCGGCCGCAGCCTGGAAGAAATCGAAAAGGCGATGGACCGTGACACCTTCCTCGAAGCCGAGGAAGCCAAGGCATTTGGTCTGGTTGACAAGGTGTTCGAAACCCGGCCCGAAACCGAGGAAAACACCGGCGAAGAAGGTTCGGGCGGCGCGCCAGAGTAAGGCCGCACCGCTCAGCTGCACCGGGGTGGGACAAGCGCGGCAGGAGCGTATTTTTTCCGCCGCTTCGCGCCAGCCTGCGCTATGGGGACAACACGAATTCTTGCGTCATGTGTTGATTCATCTGGTGCGAGAGATACATTTGACGAATCTGCTGTGTGCGCGAAGGCGCGCCGTGCGGCGGATTTGAGGACACAGGAATGACCAAATTGAGCGGATCTGACAGCAAGAGCACCCTCTATTGCAGCTTCTGCGGGAAGTCGCAGCATGAGGTGCGCAAGCTGATCGCTGGCCCCACCGTGTTCATCTGCGATGAATGCGTAGAGCTGTGCAACGATATCATCCGCGAAGAAACCAAGGCGGGGATAGCTGGCAAGAAAGACGGCGAAATCCCCACGCCGATGGATATTTTCACCACGCTCAATGATTACGTCATCGGGCAGGACCGCGCCAAGCGTGTGCTCGCGGTTGCGGTGCACAACCATTACAAGCGGCTGAAACATTCGGGCAAAGCGGGCGATGTTGAACTCGCCAAGTCGAACATCCTGCTGGTCGGCCCCACCGGTTCAGGCAAGACGCTGCTGGCGCAGACGTTGGCACGCACCTTCGACGTGCCCTTCACCATGGCCGATGCCACCACGCTGACAGAAGCGGGTTACGTGGGCGAAGACGTCGAGAACATCATCCTCAAACTGTTGCAAGCATCCGATTACAACGTCGAAAAAGCGCAGCATGGGATCGTCTATATTGACGAGATCGACAAGATCACGCGCAAGGCGGAAAACCCTTCGATCACGCGCGATGTTTCGGGCGAAGGCGTGCAACAGGCGCTGTTAAAGCTGATGGAGGGCACCACGGCCAGCGTGCCGCCGCAGGGCGGGCGCAAACATCCGCAGCAGGAGTTCCTGCAAGTCGACACCACCAACATCCTGTTCATCTGCGGCGGCGCGTTTGCCGGGCTGGACAAGATCATCGCAGATCGCCTGCAAAAGCGTTCGATCGGGTTTGGCGCGCACGTTGCCGATCCGGACAAGCGCCGGGTGGGCGAACTGCTCGAAAAGAGCGAGCCGGAAGATCTGCTGAAGTTCGGCCTGATCCCCGAATTCGTCGGCCGCCTGCCGGTGATCGCCACGCTGCATGATCTTGATGTCGATGCGCTGGTGACGATCCTGAACGAGCCGAAGAATGCACTGGTCAAGCAATACCGCAAGCTGTTCGAACTGGAAGACGTGGAACTGACCTTCACCGACGATGCGCTGAGGGCGATTGCCGAACGCGCGATTCTGCGCAAGACCGGCGCGCGCGGCCTGCGTTCGATTGTTGAAGGCCTGCTGCTCGATACGATGTTCGACCTGCCCGACATGGAAGGCGTGACCGAAATCGTGATCGACGCTGATGTGGTCGCGGGCAAGAAGGAACCGATCCGGGTGATCGGCGGGGAAGAAGAGAAGAAGGAAGAGGCTGCGTAATTCATGCGCGCCGTGCTTCTGGCGCTGCTCGGCTTGTACGTCGTGCGGCTGGGCGATAACGGCGCAGGTCGGCCATGAATGCCTGAAGCGGTTTCGAGCGCTGTCAGCCTTTTACGCTCGAAACCGATTCAGGACAGGGGCCCGCCCTGCCGAGTGAACCCGGTGCGGGGGCAGGTGTTGTCACCCGCCCCCGGCAGCCGCAATCACATCCGGTATGTCAGGCGAACATAGCCGAACTGGCCCGGAATATCAAAGGTCGTCGGATCGAAATTCGGCCCGGTGCAGCTGAAGCAGGCGGGCGGATCGGTATCGAACACATTGAGAACGCCGATCGTGAACCGGAAGGCATCGTCCATGACCCTTGGCGTGAAGCTGAGCTGGATGTCGCCATAGAAGCGCGATGCGAGCTTGTTGCCGTCGGCTTCCTCCACCCCGTCGATATACCGGCCGGTGAACGCAGCATCGAATCCGCTGCTGGCCCATGTGAGCACGCCAGTGCCCTTGAACTTGGGATAGGACTGATCGGGGAATCCGCGAGTGGTCCCGCGGAAATCGATCGTTGCCGTTCCCTGGTCGATCGGGAAGGTTTCTTCGTACTTGTCCAGATAGTTGGCGTTGAGCGACAGGCCGAAGCTGCCTGCGCCGGTTTCCACCGTTCGCAGGTTGACGGTCGCGTCGATCCCGGCGGTCTTGATCTGGCCGATGTTCTGCAGCAGCCCGCGGATGCTGGAGATGAACCCGGCGGCGGTACGGGTGATGTTGCCGCAGGCCAGCGGATCGCCCAGCTGCGCACAACGGCTTAGCGTCACCTGCGGATTGATCGCCGAGATCGCACCGTCAACCGTGATATCGTAGTAGTTAACTTCGAGGCTGAGATCGCTGAGGAACCCGCCGCGTGCCCAGTCGGGGCTGTAAACCGCGCCGAACAGCCAAGTTTCCGAGGTTTCCGGAACGAGGTCAGCATTACCTCCAGTAAGCGTCGGAAGCTGACCGCCGGTCGGTTCCTGGAAGCTGCCGTCGTTCGGCACACCATTGGCGATGCAATTGGTCCGCACGGTCGCGCTGGTCTGCCACGGGGATCCCGCGACATTGGTGCAGGGATCGTCGATCGGCGCGTCGGCGCGCGATTGCGCCCCGAACAGTTCGCCGATGGCCGGGGCGCGGAAGCCCTCGGCATAGGAGCCGCGCAGCAGCAGATCGGTTACCGGCTTCCACAGGACAGTTCCGGTGAAGCTGGTGTTGTTGAACCCGGTCGAATAGCGCGCGTGGCGGACTGCCCCGTCGAATTCGAGTTGCTGGAAGAACGGCGTATCGGCGAGGAGCGGCACGCGCAATTCGCCATAGAACTCTTCAGTATTGAACTTGCCAGCCGCAGCCTGTGCGGGAATGTCCGCGCTCAGCCCCGCCTGGACGACGGGATCGGGCGTGAATGACCCCTTCTGGTAGCGGTGTTCGTAACCGACCGCGATCCCGACCGCGCCGCCCGGCAGATCGAAGAGTTCGCCAGAAAGGTTGGCGGTATAATCCTGTAGCCGCTGTGAACTGCTGGCGCGTTCGTCAAAGGATATGAAGTTGAGCATTTCCGGGGTGATCGAGCCCGCGCCGCCGAAGATGTTGAGCGGGACGCAGGAGCCAGTACAATCAGCGAGCGGGCCGAGCGCCTGCGCCACCTTGGCAGCATTGACATTGCCGGTGAACAGCTGATCGGCGTCATTGAGGCCGATTACCGCGTTGAGATCCCAGTAAAAATTGCGCCCGCCTACGTCGAACCGGCCATCCAGGGTCGTCGAGCCGGTCCAGGTGTCAACCGACTGATTGAAGGTCCGCTGGCCCGCTTCGACGAGTCGCCGGGCGATAAAGCTGAAGGTAGCGGGCTGGCCGTTGGCACCCGAATTGAGCGTGATGCCAAAGGGGTTGAACGGATTGGTGACGTCGATCGAAACGGTGTCGAGCAGGTTACCGTTGCCCGCATCCGGCCCGAGGAACAGCGGAATGAACGCCGCCTGATTCTGCGAATTGCGGTGGTTATAGACCAGCCTGGTGCGCAGGTTGATGTCGTCGCTGACCTCGATCGTGGTGCTCAGCCATGCGCCATAGCGCTCCGACGGGGTTGCCAGCAGGTTGAAAGGCGCAAAGTTGAACCGGTCGGCGCTGGTAAAGGCCCTGAAATCGCCGCCTGCCAGCGTGGGGTCGAAAACGCCCTGCGAGTTGAGTGGGAAGTTGCGAACCGTCACACTGCCACCAGCCGGCAGCGACGGGTTGCCCGGATTGAAAACGATACGTCCGCCGAGTGAAGCCGAGGAACAGCCTCCGATCGGGTCAGAGCAGCTGGTCTGCCCCGGGTTGGGGAACAGGGTCTGGTCGCGATTCGAAGTCAGGACTTTCTGCTGGTTGACGTAATCGACACCCCCGACAATCGAAACGCCCTGCCCCTTGGTGCCATAGCTGAGGCTGAATTCGGTGGTTTCTCCATCTCCTTCGGACAGATACTGGCCGTATTTGACCGAACCGCGGAGCCCGTCCTGCTGGTTCTTGGTGATGATGTTGACGACGCCTGCAATCGCATCCGAGCCGTAGAGCGGCGACTGGCCCGATTGCAGCACATCGATGCGCTGGATCATGCTCTGCGGGATCGAGTTGAGGTCAATCGTCGCGGGGATACCGCTGGCCGCAGTGGCCGGGACATAACGCAGCCCGTCAACCAGCACCAGCGTGCGCTTGGCCAGAAGGTAACGCAGGTCGATCTCGGCCGTGCCGGCGCCTACGCCGCCGCCATCCTGGGGATTGCCGATATTGCCCGAATTGTTGAAGCGCGAGTTGAGACCGCCCGAAGCGCTGGGCAGGCGCTGGAGAATGTCGGCGACCGATGACAGGCCGGTTTGCTGTAGCGAACCTTCATCGAGGCTGATAACCGGTGAAGGGTTGTCGAGCGGGTCGCGGCGAATGCGGGAACCGGTAACGATGATCGGTTCGGACGTGCCGTCGGTGACGGTATCACCGCCGGTCGATTCGGCATTCTGGGCGAGGGCGGCAGAAGGGACGCTGATGGCAAGCATGGACGTGCCAGCAGCAAGTAGAAGAGGACGGCGCATGACAATGATCCTTGTATTTGGCTGGGGCGGGCAGAATCGCGCAGTTCCCTAGAGCGGTTTCCGTTCATTCCGGTTCGTAGCCACAGGATTTGAAGTAATTGGCGCATTCATCGGGCTGGAAGATGTCGACGAGCGTGCCGATCAGGT
>PHEL01000083.1 GCA_002842925.1 Alphaproteobacteria bacterium HGW-Alphaproteobacteria-14 | reverse complement strand
ATCAATCGCCTTGCGCACCGAAATCGCCTGCGCGTTTTCATCATCCACCCGCACCGCGACTGTCACCGTGCGTTCGCCCGAGATCGGGGTGGCGCTGGCCGGGGTGAAGCGGATGCCGCGCGCCCGGGCTTTTTCAGCGACGCGGGCGGCAAGTGCAGGATCGACCGAAGCCGGGGTGAACACATCAAGGCCGATCGCCGCCAAAGATGCAGCGCGGGCTTCCGCGCCCGAACCGGCCAGCGCCAGCCCGGCGCTCGGCAAGCCCAATGCCAGCACGCCGCAGGACACTGCGCACAGGGCAAACAGCGGCAGCGAATGCCGCGCTTTTGCTGTCCTGTTTGGCCGTGCCTTCATAATCTTGCCTGAACCCCGTTTAGTCCCGAACCGGCTTTCACCAGACCATACGCGACATTAACCGCAGATGAGTCGCGGTGGACGCGTTCTGTTGTGATAGGCCGGCGTGGCCCGGTTGCAATGGCCTTGCTACAGTGCGGGCGGATTCACCTGAACACTGTGGCGCGATACACACAGCAGGCAATTCAGGGGCAGGCGTGGAGGGTTATAGAGCGTCACCACGACAGATGATGAGGATTATTCGGCTGTGACACGCGCCAACTCCGCCCTTTTCCGCCCGGCCCTGCGCCACACCATTCGCGCCGCGCTGATTGGCGGGGCGCTGTTTGCGCTGGCCGCTTGCGGTGGCAGCGATCGCCCGCGCACCGAATTGCAGGCGGCCCAGATCAACACCATCGGGGTCAACGCCTATTTGTGGCGCGCCGCGCTCGAAACGGTCAGCTTCGCTCCGCTGCTTCAGGCGGACAGCGCGGGCGGCGTGATCGTGACCGATTGGTATGCCAACCCGGCCAATCCCAATGAACGGGTCAAGATGACGGTGACGATCCTCGATCAGGATCTGCGCGCCGATGCGCTGCGGGTCGCGGCGAGCCGTCAGATCAATGATTCCGGCAATTGGGTTGAAGCCCCGGTGCAGGCCGCGACCGTGCAGAAGCTGGAAGATATCATTCTGACCAAGGCGCGCGATTTGCGCCGTCAGGCGCTTGCCTCCTAGGCGCTTCCTGAACGCCACCTGAGACCCGCCTACCGACCGAAAGCCGCGCATGACCGATACTCGTATTGATCCGTCCGTCGTTGACGACCGGGGGCGGTTTGATCCGTCCACCGCCGACGGACGCTGGCAGCGTGCCTGGGCCGAGGCGGGGACGTTCACCGCCGATTCGGACAGCGCCAAGCCGAAAAGCTACATCCTCGAGATGTTCCCCTATCCTTCGGGGCGCATCCACATGGGCCATGTGCGCAACTACACCATGGGCGACGTGCTGGCGCGCTATCAGCGGATGCAGGGGTTCGAAGTGCTGCACCCTATGGGGTGGGACGCCTTCGGGATGCCGGCGGAAAACGCCGCGATGGAAAAGGGCGTGCATCCGGGCGGATGGACCCGTCAGAACATCGCGCAGATGAAGGCGCAATTGCAGCGCATTGGCTTCGCGCTCGACTGGACCCGCGAATTCGCCACCTGCGATCCCGAATATTACGGCCACGAACAGGCGCTGTTCGTTGATCTGTATGAAGCCGGGCTGGTGTATCGCAAGGAATCGACCGTCAACTGGGATCCGGTCGATATGACCGTGCTCGCCAATGAACAGGTGATCGATGGCAAGGGCTGGCGTTCGGGCGCGGAGGTGGAAAAGCGCAAGCTCAACCAGTGGTTCCTGAAAATCACCGACTTTGCGGACGATCTGCTGGAAGGCCTGGATAACCTCGAAGATTGGCCCGAAAAGGTGCGGCTGATGCAGGAAAACTGGATCGGCAAAAGTCAGGGGCTGGAGTTCAGCTTTGACCTGTCAAACGGGGATTGTGTCCCCGTCTATACCACCCGGCCCGACACGATCTTCGGCGCGAGTTTCGTCGCGGTGGCTGCCGATCATCCGGTGGCGCAGGCGCTGGCGATGAACAATTGCGAGGTGGCCAGCTTCATTGCCCGCTGCAAGAAGGGCGGCACCACGGCGGCGGAACTGGAAACGGCGGAAAAGCTCGGCTTTGACACTGAAATTTCGGCGCGCCACCCGCTCACCGGGGCAGACCTGCCGGTCTATATCGCCAATTTTGTGCTGATGGATTACGGCACCGGGGCGATCATGGGCGTGCCGGGGCATGACCAGCGCGACTTCGATTTTGCGACCAAATACGCGCTGCCGATCACCCGCGTGGTGGCGAGTGATCCGGCCCGCGCCGATGACCCTTTCGCGGGTGAGGCGGAAGCGGGCGACGGGGTGATCGTCAATTCCGGTTTCCTCAATGGCATGAGCGTGGATGACGCCATTCAGGCTGTAATCACCCGCGCCGAGGGCGAAGGCTGGGGCACCGGGCGCACCGTGTGGCGGTTGCGCGATTGGGGCGTTTCGCGCCAGCGTTACTGGGGCACGCCGATCCCGTTCATCCATTGTGATGCTTGCGGCGTGGTGCCGGTGCCCAAGGCGCAATTGCCGGTGACTTTGCCCGATGATGTCAACTTCGACATCCCCGGCAATCCGCTGGAACGCCACCCGACGTGGAAGCACGCCGATTGCCCGCAATGCGGCAAAGCGGCGCGGCGCGAGACCGATACGCTCGATACCTTTGTCGACAGCTCGTGGTATTTCCTGCGCTTTGCCAGCCAGCCCGCCGACCGTCCGTTCGATCCGGAAGAGGTCGCCAAGTGGATGCCGGTGCAGCACTATATCGGCGGGATCGAACACGCGATCCTGCACCTGCTCTACGCCCGCTTCTGGACGCGGGCCTTGGCGCATATCGGCAAGATCACGGTCAAGGAGCCGTTCGCCGCGCTGTTCACGCAGGGGATGGTGACGCACGAGGTCTATAGCTATGTGCCGGAGAACCCGAGCCAAATTGCTGTCGAAGAAGAATTGAAAGGCAATGTGACCCATCGCCACGTATTCGAGCAATTTCTCGACCCCAGTCAGGTCGACATGAATACGAAGCGTCGCGTCAATGACCCACCACCGACTGCAAACTCGGCTGGGGTGGCAATTGGGCACAAATGGGCACCTCAGTCCGAGATCCAAGTCGGGGAGTTTCTAATCTTCCCGAATGTTTTGGAGACGGGTGAGCCGGTCAAAGTCGGCCGCGTCATCAAGATGTCGAAGTCGAAGAAGAACGTCGTCGATCCCGATGCGATCATCGCCCGCCACGGCGCGGATGCGGTGCGGTGGTTCATGCTGTCGGACAGCCCGCCGGAACGCGACCTGCCGTGGTCGGATGCCGGGATCGAAGGCTGTTCGCGCTTCGTCCAGCGGCTGTGGCGGTTGTTTTCGGCCTATGACGCAAATGCAGCGGGTGAGGACAAGAGCCTCGATCGAAAGACTCACCAGACCATCGCCGCCGTCGCCGCCGATATCGAGGCGCTGGGCTTCAACAAGGCGGTCGCGCGGATTTACGAGTTGACCGGCGCGGCAGAAAAGGCCGCACCCTCGGCCAGCCGCTCGGCAGCCATTCGCGCGCTCGTCCACCTCGCAGCGCCGATGATGCCGCATCTGGCCGAGGAAGTCTGGGCGAAGATGGGCAACACCACCCTCATCGCCGATGCGCCGTGGCCCGATGTCGATCCCGCGCTGCTGGTTGATGATGAAGTCACCATCGCGATCCAGCACATGGGCAAGCTGCGCGATACCATCACCGCACCCAAGGGAGCGTCGAAGGACGCGCTGGAGGCGCTGGCGCTGGCCTCGGTCAATCTGCAACGCTCAATTGATGGCGCGGCGGTGCGCAAAGTGATTGTGGTGCCCGATCGTTTGGTCAATATCGTCACCTGATGCGCGCTGCTCTCGCCCTTGTTGGTGCCCTGGCACTGTCCGGCTGCGGCCTGTCGCCGATGTATGCGGGCGGCGGGTCTTCGGCGGTGGCGCAGGGGATCGCCGCAGTTGAAGTGCCCGCGATTGACGGGCGCGGCGGCTGGCTGGTCAGAAACGCGCTCGAAGCCAGGCTTGGCGCGGCAGGGCACACGACGCCTGCCTACCGCCTCGACGTGCGGCTTGACGATGCGCTTGAGGCATTGGGCGTGCTCAACGATGATACGATCAGCCGCGAACGCCGGATATTGCGCGCGCGTTATCAGCTGATCGATCTGGCTACGAATACGGTGCTGCTTGATGCTACCGCCGGATCGGACGCCGGGATCGACGTGATGTCGAGCGAATATGCCACGATTGCGGCCGAACAAAAGGCGCTGGAAAACCTTGCGGTCGATATTGCCGACCGGATGGTGACGCAGGTCGCAGTAACGCTGCGCAATCGCGCCGCAGCGAGCCAGTGAAGGCAACCCAGAAGGATTTCGCCCGCGGCCTGCCGCCCGGCACGCAGGCGGCGCGGATGTTCTTCTTCTGCGGCCCCGATGAAGCCGGGGCGAGCGCGGCTGCCGCGCGGGTGGCTGCCGCGCTACCCGATGCGGGTGACCGGGTGGAACTGACCGGAGGGCAGCGCCATATCTGGGTGCGCGCCAGCGGAGACGAAGCGCATGATGCGCTGCAAATCCTGATCGAAACCGCCGATGCAGGGGCGGGCGCGGCGGCTCCGGTGCTGGTGATCGCGACATCCGCGACCGACAAGTCGCGCACCGCCAAACTGCTTGAAAAGCGCAAAGATGCGATGGTGGCGATGTTCCATCCCCCCGATCTCGGATCGGTCGCGGGGGCGGTGCGGGGGATGGCAGACGCGGCAGGCCTCAGGCTGGGCGGCGATCTGGCCGAACGCATCGCGCGCGGGGCGGGGCTTGATGTGCGGCTGGCACAGTCCGAAGTCACCAAGCTCGCGCTCTATTGCGATGCCGACCCGCAGGCCCCCAAGCCCGCCAGCCTCGAAGATCACGCCGCAATCGGCGCGGCGACCGAGGAGGACGGCTTTGCCCCGCTGGTCAACGCGGTGCTGGGCGGAGAGATCAACCGGATCAGCGGGGAGGTGCGGCGGATGCGCGAGTTGGGGTTGAACCCGGTTGGCGTCGCGCTCGCACTCGAACGGCGCGCTGCGCAACTGGCGCTGATCGCGGCGAAGATCGGCACCAATGGCAAGATTCCCTCGCTCGGGCCGGGTGAGAAAATGCAGCTCGGCATCTTCTTTCGCGAAGAGCGCGCGATCATCCAGCAATTTGAACGCTGGACCCAGCCCGCCGCGCGCGGATCACGCGAAACCCGGCTTGACCGGCTGATCCCCCGGCTGATCGGATTGCACCGCACATTGCTTGCCAATAGTCAGGCGGCAGAGCTGCTGCTGGCGCAGGAACTGACCGAAATCGCCCGATTTGCCGCGAAACGATAGTTAATTGTGACGAATCGCACGGCGAAGTCGCGCAGACATTTCCAATCCCCTGTAATTACCCCTAAGTAATTTCCCTAGGGCGCGCGCCGCGTGGGAACCATCCTGATGAACCAAGTCACGCCGCAACTGATCAGTTCGGTTCGGAATGACATTGTCGAGAACAAGATTCCGCCATCGCTGGAGCGGCGGCGGCTGCGTGCCTATATCCTGATGCTCGTGGCCGACGGCGCGCTGCTCAATCTCAGCTTCGCGCTGGCTGCCTTGCTGTGGGAAGGGCGCTGGTGGGAACCGCGCGCGATGTTGGCGGCGCAGGCGATGTTGCCGGTGTTTTTCACCATCGCGCTCTATAGCGGCACCTATGGCGTCAGGGCGCTGTCCGATTGGCTGTTTGCCGCGCGCAAAGTGTTGACCGCGCTGGCAATTGCGGCGGCGCTGATCAATTTCCTCGCCTTTTACACCAAGACCAATGAGGATTTCTCGCGCGCCGCGGTAACGCTGGGCCTGCTGTTCACCGCGATCCTGCTGGTGGGGTTCCGGCGATTGGTGGCGGTGGTGATCGCGCGGCTTTGGGGCGGACGGGTCATCAATCAGCTGGTGATCGATGATGGCGGATCGGGCTTTGCAATGAGTGATGCGGTAACGATCGCGGCGACCGATTATGATCTCGATCCTGCCAGCGATGATCCCTTCATGCTCGACCGGCTGGGCAAATTGCTGCGCAATCAGGACAAGGTGGTGATCAGTTGCCCGCGTGAACGGCGCGGCGCCTGGGCTTTGGTGCTCAAATCGGCGGGGGTTTATGGCGAAATCGTGAGCGAGCCGGCCCATAGGCTCGGTGCGATCGGCGTGCATCATTACGACGCGCTGGATCGCACCACGCTGGTGGTGTCGACCGGGCCGCTGGGCCTGCGCAACCGCATCCTAAAACGCGCGTTTGATGTGGTCGCGGCATTGGCGGCGCTGGTCGTGCTGGCGCCGCTGATGATTGTGGTCGCGGTGCTGATCAAGCTGGAAGATGGCGGCCCGGTGCTGTTCATTCAGCGGCGGCTGGGGCGCGGCAACCAGTTTTTCGACATGTTCAAGTTCCGATCAATGCGCGAAGAACGGCGCGATCCCGATGGTGATCGGTCAACCGGGCGCGATGATGAGCGGATCACCCGGATCGGCGCGTTCATGCGGCGCACCAGCATTGATGAATTGCCGCAGCTGATCAATGTGCTGCGCGGCGATATGTCGATCGTCGGCCCACGTCCGCACGCCATCGGCAGCCGCGCGAACGACAAGTATTTCTGGGAAGTCGACGCCGCATATTGGCAGCGTCATTCGCTGAAGCCGGGTTTGACGGGACTGGCACAGGTGCGCGGCCATCGCGGCGCAACCGAGTTCGAGAAAGACCTTACCGACCGGCTGCAATCCGATCTGGAATATATTGCGGGCTGGTCGCTGCTGCGCGATATCGTGATCGTATTGCGCACCATGATGGTGCTGCGGCACGAAAATGCCTATTGATCGGCGGGGGCGGCTGGTTCCTTTTTCGCGTCGCTGCGCTGCGGCACGGTGAAGGTGCCGTTCACCCGGCCTTTGCTGTCACCGCCCGCCGCGCTGCCGTCCACGCTTGACACGCCGCTTTCAAGATCAATCACCAACCGTCCACCGTTGAGCGTATCGGTGCCTCGGCGCAGTCGGACATTGCCGGCCATGGTGATGATCCGCCGGTTGAAATCATAGATCGCATTATCGCCGCTGGCGCGTTCGTTGCCGCGCGTGACGATTACCCCGCCAGTCGCGGTGATGCGCTGCATTTCCAGCGTGCCGGCATCGGTGTAATTGACCAGCATCCGGTTGGACTGGATGGTCAGATCGGCCTGGGTAACGGTGACACCGCCGCTCAGCAGCACCCGGTTTTCGCGGTCGAGCCATTCGATCCGGCTCGCCTGCGTGCTGACCGGCGCGCGCGAATCATGCGCGGCAATGCCTTGCGCGTGCAGCGCCATGCCGCCCGCCAACGCGGTGGTCAGGGCAAAGCCGCCAATCCCCCATGCCAGGGCGATACGGTGAAGCGACGGGCGGGGCGACGGGCGGTGGTCAGGGTTGGTCATTGCGGTATCCTCAACTGGCCGGGGATCATGGTGACGCGCGCGTCGCCTTCAAGCAAAATCTTGCGGGTGTTCAGATCGGCACGGATCGACCGGGCCGAAAACGAGCCCGCCGGGACTGTGCCCGATACGCCGTCATCCCCGCGCATCTGGCGTGTCCTGAGATCAATCGACACCCCGCGCGCGATCATCGAATAACCATCGGCGCCGACAAGGCGCACCGCGCCGTCGATTGCCATGGTTTCGGCCTGAATGTCATAG
Organism: Alphaproteobacteria bacterium HGW-Alphaproteobacteria-14; assembly: GCA_002842925.1. Taxonomy (GTDB): domain Bacteria; phylum Pseudomonadota; class Alphaproteobacteria; order Sphingomonadales; family Sphingomonadaceae; genus Erythrobacter. The sequence goes on along the minus strand of PHEL01000083.1, from coordinate 8,506 downwards.
GTGCCGCCGGGGGCGCTCAATCGCGCAGGCCCTTCGGTCAGCAGCAATTGCGCGACCAGATCCCGCATCCGCACCAAACCTTCGGAGCTGGATGCCTGCACCGCTTCGCCCGCCATGACCGAAAATGGCCGGCCCTGATTGTCGCGCCCGCGATACATTGCATTATCGACGCTGAGCCGTTGATCGATCCGCGCGACCTTGTTGCGATCGAGCAGGAAACTGACTTCGCCGCGCGGGCCCAGCGGGGTGATTACCATCAGCGCCGCAATCACCCCCACCCCCATCGGCAGCGCGCGGGCGAGGAAACGCACCATCCGGTCGTGCGATCCGCCGGGCGCCGCGAAATGCTGGCGTCGGCCGCGCAGTTCGCGGGCCTCGGTCGTTTCCATGCGGGGTTTGCCGGTCACCATCGGTCTGGTCTGCGTTTCGCTACGCGCTTACATGTGGCTGAAGATGTCGGCTTCCGCCCAGCCTGCCACATCGAGCAGCGCGCGGGTGGGGAGGAAATCGAAACACGCCTGCGCGATTCCGGTGCGACCTTCGCGTTCCAGCCGCAGGGTCAATTCATCGCGCAGGCGGTGGAGGTAGCGCACATCGGACGCCGCATAATCGCGCTGGGCATCGGACAGCACGGGGCCGCCCCAATCGCTCGATTGCTGCTGCTTCGAGATATTTTCGCCCAGCAGTTCCTCGACCAGATTTTTCAACCCATGACGATCAGTATAGGTGCGCACCAGTTTGCTGGCGATCTTGGTGCAGAACACCGGCCCGGCCATCACGCCAAGGTAGTGGTGGATCGCGGCGAGATCAAAGCGGGCGAAGTGGTAGATCTTCACCCGCGCCGGATCGCCCAGCACCGCCTTCAGATTGGGCGCATCAAAGCTGCTGCCGGGATTGAAGCGCACCAGATGTTCGGTGCCCGAACCATCGGATAATTGCACCACGCACAGCCGGTCGCGGGTGGTGATCAGGCCCATCGTCTCGGTATCGACGGCAATCGCACCTGTCCCCGCAAGCGCGCCGGGGGGGAGGTCTTCTTCGTGGAAATGCACAGTCATAGGTGCCGCCCTACGCCGATTGGGGAAAGAGGGGAAGGGCAGAGTGGCGCCGGGGCAAGGCGCGCGTATAGGATTCGCGGTGATGACAAGCGAAACCATCCCCGATGGCTGGCGAGCGGCGCTCGAACCGGCGCTGGCGACCCCTGAAGCGCGGCGGCTGGGCGGGTGGCTCAAGGCGGAAGAGGCGGCGGGCAAGCAGGTTTATCCCCCGCGCGGAACCCGCCTCGCTGCGCTGGCGCTGACGCCGCTTGACGAGGTGCGCTGCGTGATTCTGGGGCAAGATCCCTATCACGGGCCGGGGCAGGCGCATGGGCTGGCGTTTTCGGTGCAGGCCGGGGTGCGGGTGCCGCCCTCGCTGGTGAATATCTACAAAGAGCTGGAGGCTGACCTTGGCCTGCCGCGCGCCGCGACGGGCGATCTGACGCCGTGGGCGCGCCGGGGCGTGCTGCTGCTCAACAACACGCTGACGGTTGAGGGCGGCCAAGCGGGCAGCCATGCGGGGCGCGGGTGGGATGCGATCACCGATGCCTGCGTGGCAGCGGCGGCGCAGCGCGATGCGCCGACGGTGTTCATCCTGTGGGGCAGCCACGCCCGGAAGAAGGCGAGCCGCATTCCGGCGCTGGCGCGGTCGTCGAAACATCTGGTGCTGACGTCGGCGCACCCCAGCCCCCTATCGGCGCATAACGGCTTCTTCGGCTCGCGTCCGTTCAGCCGGGCCAACGCCTTTCTGGAACAGCACGGGCGCGGGGTGATCGACTGGGGGTTGTGATTACCCTGCTCTTGCGCAATCGATGCAGGTTGTCACCGCAGGGCTGTGTTCCAGCCGGGCGGGCGCGATGTCATCGCCGCATTTGAGGCAATAGCCGTATTCGCCTTCGTCCATGCGGCGCAGCGCCTCGTCAATCCCGCCGCGTTCGGCTTTGCGTCGCCGCGCCTGCGCCAGCGCCATCGCCTGAAGCTGCATGGCGTCGATGCGCGACAACCTGCCGACGCTGTCCTGATCAAGCGTCACCGGCGCGCGGCCTTCTGCCGACAGGGCATCTTCGGCCAGCAGCCCTTCGCGCCGGGCAAGCAGCTTTTCGCGCAGCCGGGCGAGATCGAGCGCCATGTCAGCGCACTAGCAGAACCGGCACGCGGACGGTGCGGATCATCGTCGTGGTCGTGCTGCCGACGATCAGGGTGCGGATTGGCGAATGGCCATAGGCACCCATCATCAGCATCGCGCCGGGGGTCTGTTCGACCACCTTGGCGATAACCGCTTCGGGCTTGCCGGGTTCAAGCGTGGTCGTGACGTCACGCCCCGGCCCCAGTCGCGCCGCTGCATCATGCAATGCGCGGCGGTGGGTTTCGGTGTCGGCATCGGCCATGACGATGTTGACCGGCATTGCGGCAAACAGCGTGGATGCGATCAATCGGCCCAGCGCGCGTTCGGCAGCCGGGCTGGCGTCATAAGCAAACACGATGCTGCGCGGCTCGGTATATTCGCGCGAGGCGACCAGCACCGGCCTGGTGCTGGCGCGCACCACGCGTTCGAGTTTCGAACCAATATGGCCGGTGGCAAATTCGTGGCTGGCGCCGCGCTTGCCGATCACGACGACGCGTGCGGCTTCTTCGCGTTCAAGGATCGTTTCAACGATCCCGCCGTGGCGATGCAAGGTGCGCACATCGAAGGCTCCGGCGTCGCGCAGGCGCTTTTCCCCGGCGGCGAGCAGCACGCGGCCGCGCTCCACCTTCAGCCGTGCATCCGCCGCTTCCAGATTGACCAGCTCTTCCATCAGGCTGGTCTTGACCCCAAGGCCGATAGCCCCGGACCGATCACCGCGCGCCGCCACCGCATCGCTGCGCTGAACCACGTGTAGCAGTTCAACCGGCATCGCCAGCCGCTTTGAAGCCCAGGCGGCAAGATCGCAGACGCTGTCGGCATAGCTCGACGCGTCGATACAGGCGAGGACGTGTTCCATGGTCATGATCCTCTCAATGCGCGCCGGGCTGCGTTTGTGCGCCCGGTTTGTCGTGGATGGCATAGCGGTCGATCATCGCCGCGCTCGCCTGGTTAAGCCCGATCACTTCGACTGCGGTGCCTTCCCGGCGAAACTTCAGGATCGCCTTGTCGAGGGTTCCCACCGCAGAGATATCCCAGAAATGGGCTTGTGACACATCGATCACCACCCGGTCGAGAACTTCCCTGAAATCGAAGGCTTCGACAAAGCTGTCCGACGATGCAAAGAACACCTGGCCCGATACCTGATAATTGCGGGTCAGGCCGTCTGCTGAAAGCTGCGATTCCACCGTGAAGATGCGCTTTACCTTGCTGGCGAAGAACAGCCCCGACAGGATCACGCCCGACAGCACGCCTTGCGCCAGATCGTGTGTCCACACGGTTATGACGACAGTGACTACCATCACGATGGATGACTGCCACGGGTGATGCCGGATGTCGCGGATTGATCGCCACGAAAACGTGCCGATCGCCACCATGATCATCACCGCCACCAGCGCGGCCATCGGAATGATCGCCACCAGCGGCCCCAGCACCACGATCAGGAACAGCAGGAACGCGCCCGATACAAAGGTGGATAGCCGGGTTTCGCCGCCGGACTTCACGTTGATCACCGATTGGCCGATCATCGCGCAGCCGCCCATCCCGCCCAGAAACCCGGTGAAGAAGTTGGCGATGCCCTGCCCCTTCATCTCGCGCTGCTTGTCGGACGGGGTATCGGTCAGATCATCGACAATCTGCGCGGTCATCATCGATTCCAGCAAGCCGACAGCGGCCATGGTCAGCGAAAAAGGCAGGATGATCTGCAACGTTTCCAGCGTGAACGGCACATCGGGGATCAACCACATGGGCAGCGACGACGGCAATTCGCCCATATCGCCCACGGTGCGCACATCGAACCCAGTGTAGAACACCAGCGCGGTCAGCACCACGATCGCGATCAGCGGCGATGGCACCGCCTTGGTAACATAGGGCAGCAGGTAAATGACCGCGAGCCCGCCTGCGACCAGTGCATAGGTCATCAACGGCACGCCAGTCAGTTCGGGCAGCTGTGCCATGAAGATCAGGATCGCCAGCGCGTTGACAAACCCGGTGATGACCGAGCGCGAGACATATTGCATCAGCACGTTGAGCCGCAGAAATCCGGCAATCAGCTGGATCACGCCCATCAGGATGGTCGCGGCGAACAGGTATTCCACCCCGTGTGTCCGCACCAGCGGCAGCACCAGCACCGCGATGGCGGCGGTCGCGGCCGAGATCATGCCCTGCCTGCCGCCGACCAGCGAGATGATTACCGCAATCGAGAAAGATGCATACAGGCCGACGCGCGGATCGACCCCGGCGATGATCGAAAACCCGATCGCTTCGGGGATCAACGCCAGCGCTACGACAATCCCGGCCAGGATGTCGCCGCGCGGGTTCGAAAACCACTCGCGTTTGATGGTATCAAAATTGGGCATGAATGACCTTGTATTGTTCGGACGCTCTGCAGCGACCCGTTACGCAGGCCCGATGGGCGGCGTTGCGGAATGCAGATCAGGGGGAAAGGTTTGTCCCGGGGATAGGCGCCGGGCCGAGCCACCCGGCTATTGCCGGGTCCAGCGAATGTCGCCGCGCATTAGGCGAAGTGGCCCTATGCTGCAAGTGCGAAGATGAACAAAAGGGGTGCCGCCTGCTCGCGGGCAGGCTAATGCCATTGGCCATGAACCCGATGTTTGAAGAAATCGATTGGCAGCAGACTCCGATCGGAGAACTGGCGCTGCGGCGACGGCGGCTCAGCCGTGACGGTGAGGATATCTGGGAAATCAAGCTCAACGAAGGCTATCTGATGTCGAGCCAGTTCGTCGATGGCGAGATTGCGCTGGCCGATCTGGCGCTGGCGATGACGCCCGGCGATGATCTGGATGTCGTGGTCGGCGGGCTGGGGCTGGGCTACACCGCCGAAGCCGTGCTGCGCGATAGCCGGGTGGCAAAGCTGATCGTTGTCGATCTGATCCCCGAGGTGATCCAGTGGCACCGCGACCACCTGTTGCCGCTGGGCAAGATCGTGGCCGACGATCCGCGCTGCATCCTGCGCGAGGGGGATTTCTTTGCCCTGGCCGGAGCGGCTGACGGGTTTGATCCGGCTTTGCCGCAGCAGCTGCACGATGCGATTCTGATCGATATCGACCATTCGACCACCCATCTGATCGATGATGCCAGCGCGGGTTTCTACAGCGCCCCAGCCATCGCCGCGATCACGGGCAAGCTGAAGCCGGGCGGCATATTCGCACTGTGGTCAACCGATGCCGAAGACGCCGATTTCGTCGCCGCGATCAGCCAGAGTCTGATCGATGTGCGGGTGGAGCGGGTGGAGTTTGCCACGCCCTATCGCGAACAACCGGCGTTCAATCTGATCTATCTCGGGCGGCGGCCCTGACCGGGCACGGCGGCGCGGATCAGACCAGCGCCCATGCGCCCTGCGGCAGATCCCAGCGCACCAGCCGCAAGGTCGGATGCCCGACCGCCGCTGTCATGCGGCGCACCTGGCGGTTGCGCCCTTCGGTGATCGTCAGCCGCAGCCAGCAATCCGCCACGCTCTTGCGGAACCGCACCGGCGGATCGCGCGGCCACAGTTCGGGCGGATCGATCAGGTCGGCCTGCGCCGGGCGGGTCGGCCCATCCTTGAGCAGGGTGCCCTTGCGCAGCCGGTCAAGCGCGGCTGTATCGGGGATACCCTCGACCTGCACCAGATAGGTCTTGGGCAGTTTGAACCGAGGATTGGCGATCCGCGCCTGCAACGCGCCATCATCGGTCAGCAGCAGCAACCCCTCGCTATCGCGGTCCAGCCTGCCTGCCGGATAGACGCCCGGCATGGTAATAAAATCGGACAAGGTCGCGCGCGCGCCATCGCCCGCCTGATCGGTGAATTGCGACAATACGCCAAACGGCTTGTTGAAACGGATCAGTGCCATGCGTGCGGCCGGCAACAGGCGCGGGTGCGATCGGCAAAGCTTGTGACGTGTGAAATCAAAACATCGAGCCCCTGCATTACCCCCGTATCACCCCTGCATTACCCTGCCGCCAGCAGGCTCGCATTGCCGCCTGCCGCAGTGGTGTCGATGGTCATCACCCGTTCGGTCGCGAACCGGGCGAGGTAATGCGGCCCGCCCGCTTTCGGCCCGGTGCCTGACAGCCCCTCGCCGCCGAAGGGCTGGCTGCCCACTACCGCGCCGATCTGGTTGCGGTTGACGTAGAAATTGCCGACCCGCGCGCGGGCTTGCACGAACCGCCGGGTTTCCGCGATGCGGCTGTGCAGACCCAGCGTAAGGCCGTATCCGCTGGCGTTGATATCATCGACCACCTGCGCCAGCTCGCCCGCGCGGAAGCGTGCGACGTGCAGCACCGGCCCGAAATGTTCGCGGGCGAGATCGCGGATCGATCCGAGTTCGACGATGGTCGGGGCAACGAAGCACCCCTTGGCTGTTTCGGGCGGCAGCGGCAGGCGCGTGACCTTGCGTTCGCTCGCCTCGCAGCGCGCGACGTGGCGTTCAAGCCGCGCCTGCGCATCGGGATCGATCACCGGACCGACATCGGTGGCGATATCCGCCGGATCACCGATCGTCAGCGCTTCGAACCCGCCACGGATCATTTCCAGCACGCTGTCAGCAATGTCTTCCTGCAAATACAGCATCCTGAGCGCCGAACAGCGCTGCCCGGCGCTCTGGAAAGAACTCGCCAGCACATCGCGCACCACCTGTTCGGGCAAGGCCGAGCTGTCGACGATCATCGCGTTCTGCCCGCCGGTTTCAGCGATCAGCGTGGCAATCGGCCCATCACGCGCGGCCAGCGTCCGGTTGATGGCCTGCGCCGTTTCGGTCGACCCGGTGAAGGCAACCCCGGCAAGCCGAGGATCAGCGGTGATCATCTGGCCGACGTGGCCCGCGCCGGGCAGCAGTTGCAAGGCTTCGGGCGGGATGCCCGCTTCGTGGCACAGTTTGATCGCCAGCGCCGCGATCAGCGGGGTCTGTTCGGCAGGCTTGGCGATCACGCTGTTGCCTGCCGCCAGCGCGGCGGACGCCATGCCGATGAAGATCGCCAGCGGGAAATTCCACGGGGAGATGGTGGCAAACACCCCGCGCCCGTGCAACGCAATGGTGTTTTCCTCCCCCGTCGGCCCCGGCAGGATGGTGGGTTCGCTGAATTGGCGGCGTGCTTCGGCGGCGTAATAGCGCAGGAAATCGACCGCCTCGCGCAGTTCGAGCACCGCGTCCATCAACGTCTTGCCCGCCTCGCGCTGGCATAGCGACAGGAACTCGGCGGTGTGCGCTTCGAACAGATCGGCGGCTTCTTCAAGCAGCAGCGCGCGCGCTTCGCCGCCCAGCGCATCCCAGCCCGGCTGGATCGCGGCGGCGCGGGTGAAGGCCGCCTCAACCTCCTCGGCGGTGGCATCGCGGCGGGTGCCGACCACGCTGGCGAGATCATGCGGCATGGTAATCGGGGCGGTTTCGCCGGGGGTCGCCGCCGGGAAGGTCGGCTCGGCCCGCCACAGCACTCCGTCGAGCAAAGCCAGCCGCGCCTGCAACGGCCCAAGCACGGTGGGGTCGGACAGGTCGATCCCGGCGCTGTTCAACCGGCTGCCGAAAATGTCCTTGGGCAGCGGGATCGCCGGATTGCGGCGCGGGGACAGCGCGGCGAGTTCCGCCACCGGATCGCTGACCAGTTCTTCAGCCGGGATATCGGCATCGCCCATGCGGTTGACGAAGCTGGTATTGGCCCCGTTTTCCAGCAAGCGGCGCACCAGATAGGCGAGCAATTCCTTGTGCCCGCCAACCGGAGCATAGATCCGCACCGGGGTAGGATTGTCGCCTTCGATCCGGCGCAATGCCGCGTAGACCTCCTCGCCCATGCCGTGCAGGCGTTGGAATTCAAATGTCTTTGGTTGGCCTGCCACGTCGCTGCCTGAAGCCTCGGCCATCTGCTTGATCGCGGCGATGGTATAGGCGTTGTGCGTGGCAAACGCGTTGTGCAGCACGTCGGCGTGTTCGAACAACCGCGCGGCGCAGGCGAGGTAGGACACATCGGTCGCCACCTTGCGGGTGAACACCGGGTAATCGCCATGGCCGCCAACTTGCGACAGCTTGATCTCGCTATCCCAGTACGCGCCCTTGACCAGCCGCACGAACAGGCGGCGTCCATGCCGCCGGGCGAGTTTTCCCGCCCAGTCGCACACCGCCACACCGCGTTTCTGGTAGGCCTGAATGGCGAGGCCGAACCCGTCCCAGCGGCTGCCATCGGGGCGGGCGAACAGATCATCATCCGCCACCAGCGCTTCAATGATATCGAGGCTGAGTTCGAGCCGTTCGGCCTCTTCGGCGTCGATGGTGAAGTGGATGTCGGCATCGCGCGCACGCAGCGCCAGCGCCTTGATCATCGGCACCATCGCTGCCTTGGCCGCATCGGCGTGGAA
>PHEL01000230.1 GCA_002842925.1 Alphaproteobacteria bacterium HGW-Alphaproteobacteria-14 | reverse complement strand
CAGCCAGGTCATCGGCGCTGTTGTCGACGTGCAGTTCCCCGGCGAACTGCCCGCGATCCTGACCGCGCTCGAAACCCGCAATGGTGACAAGACACTGGTGCTCGAAGTCGCCCAGCACCTTGGTGAAAACACCGTGCGCACCATCGCGATGGACGCGACCGAAGGCCTCACGCGCGGCAGTGAAGTGATCAACACCGGCGCGCAGATCTCCGTCCCGGTCGGCCCCAAGGTTCTGGGCCGGATCATGAACGTGATCGGCGAAGCGATCGACGAACGCGGCCCGATCGGCGCGGAAAGCACCATGCCGATCCACGCCGAAGCCCCGCTGTTCATCGACCAGTCGACCGACGCGGCAATCCTTGTCACCGGGATCAAGGTGATCGACCTGCTCGCGCCTTATGCGCGCGGCGGCAAGATCGGCCTGTTCGGCGGCGCGGGCGTGGGCAAGACCGTGCTGATCCAGGAACTGATCAACAACATCGCCAAGGGCCACGGCGGCGTGTCGGTGTTCGCCGGGGTGGGTGAACGCACCCGCGAAGGCAACGATCTGTATCACGAATTCCTCGATGCAGGCGTGATCGCCAAGGACGCCGATGGCAATGCGACCAGCGAAGGCTCCAAAGTGGCGCTGGTGTTCGGCCAGATGAACGAGCCGCCAGGCGCGCGTTCACGCGTGGCGCTGTCGGGTCTGACGATGGCGGAATATTTCCGCGACGTCGAAGGCCAGGACGTATTGTTCTTCGTCGACAACATCTTCCGCTTCACGCAGGCGGGTTCGGAAGTGTCGGCGCTGCTCGGTCGTATTCCTTCGGCGGTGGGTTATCAGCCGACGCTGGCGACCGACATGGGTAAGCTGCAGGAACGCATCACCTCGACCACCAAGGGTTCGATTACCTCGGTGCAGGCGATTTACGTGCCTGCGGACGATTTGACCGACCCGGCGCCTGCCGCCTCGTTCGCTCACCTTGACGCGACCACCACGCTGAGCCGTGCGATTTCGGAACTCGGCATCTATCCGGCGGTTGACCCGCTCGACTCCACCTCGCGCGTGCTAGAACCGCGCGTGGTCGGCAACGAGCATTACGAAACCGCCCGCCGCGTTCAGGAAACCCTGCAGAAATACAAGAGCCTGCAGGACATCATCGCGATCCTCGGGATGGATGAACTGTCG
>PHEL01000082.1 GCA_002842925.1 Alphaproteobacteria bacterium HGW-Alphaproteobacteria-14 | reverse complement strand
CCGCCAAAGGCACCAACGGCGGCACCTTCTGCTTTTTTACGACCGAACTGCGCGATGAGGCATCGCGCACGGCGGTGCTGGGCGATCGCCTGCGCGATGCAGTGGACCGGGGCGACCTCACCCTCGCCTATCAGCCGTTGGTCGATCCGATCACCAACGAGGTGAAATGTTTCGAGGCGCTGTTGCGCTGGTATGACGCTGATCAGGGGGTGATTTCGCCTGCGCAATTCATCCCGATAGCGGAAAATGACGATCTGATAATCAGAATCGGAGACATGGCTTTGCGCCAGGCCTGCATCGACGCGATGGCATGGCCTGATACGATCAATGTCGCGGTGAATGTCTCGGCCAAGCAGTTCATTCGGGCTGGTTTCCGCAATATAGTCGCTGCCGCGCTTCAAGTGTCTGGTCTGTCACCATCGCGGCTGGAGCTGGAAATCACCGAAAGCGTGTTTGTGGGTGATCTGGCCACAGTGGACGCGATCTTCCGCGATCTCAAGAAGCTGGGGGTGCGGCTGGCGCTGGATGATTTTGGCACCGGCTATTCATCGCTCGGCTACCTCAAGCACGGTCATTTCGACAAGCTCAAGATCGACCAGAGCTTCGTGCGCGGCTGCACCGAAAATGGCGATACCAACCCGGCGATCATCACCGCCATCGTCGCGCTGGCCAAGGCGCTGGGCATGGAAACCGTCGCCGAAGGGGTCGAGGCGATGGACGAGCTTGACCTGGTGAAGCAGCGCGGCGCGGATCTGGTGCAAGGCTATATCTATTCGCAGGCGCTTCCGCAGGAAGATGTGCTGGCGCAGGTCAGCAACGGTGCCATGAACTTCACCCCGAACGGCCCGCCACGCCACCGTTCCGATCGCATTTCGATCTTCCGCAAGGTCGGGTTGATCCACGAGGATCACTATTACCAGGTTATCCTGCGCAACCTGTCGAAATCGGGCGCGCGCATAAGCGGGCTGGCCGGGGTGCCGGTTGGTACCGACGTGGTGCTTGATCTGGGCCACGGCCAGCTGGTGGTGAGCAAAGTGGTGAATGCCACCGAAAGCAGTCAGGGACTGCAATTCGAAACCGCGCTGATCAGCGCCGGCGGGGGTGGGTTCATGACCCGCCACCGGATTTCACCCTATTCGCTGGCCGAAGCGGGCATCCCGCTGGCGGCGCTGGGCGCAGGCGCATTCCCGCTGGCAAAATGGCGCGACGCGAACAAGACTGTGCCGCGTTTCGTGCAACTGGATCTGACGATGTGATTCGGGCTTGCCTTGGCAAGCCCGAACACGATCACCCGCGCCCGCGATAGGGGGAGACCCCCTGATCGGGCAGCCACACCCCTTCGGGCGGTGTGCCGGATTGCCAGAACACATCAATCGGAATGCCGCCGCGCGGATACCAGTATCCGCCAATCCGCAGCCATTGCGGGCGCATTTCATCAAACAACCGCGCGCCGATGCCGACCGTCACATCTTCGTGAAAGCCGTTGTGATTGCGGAAAGAACCAAGGAATAATTTCAGGCTCTTGCTCTCGACAATCGTCTCCCCCGGCACATAATCGATCACCAGATGGGCAAAATCGGGCTGTCCCGTCACCGGGCAGAGCGAGGTAAACTCGGGCGCGGCAAACCGCACCAGATAGGTGAGGCCGGGGCGCGGGTTGGGCACGTAATCGAGCCGCGCATCCTCTGGCGAGGTTGGCAGCGGGGCATCCTTGCCGAGGAATTGCGGTGCCAGTGCCGGCTTGGCCGCGGGCTGTTCAGGTGTGCTTTCCATGTCGCGCTGTTGCCGTGAATGACGGATCGGCGCAAGCGGCTTGGGCCAAGCTTGCACTTTGCGCCAGCGCCACTGGCGCGCTAGGGATGCGGCATGACAATCCCAATCCCCGATCTGGTCTCGACCGAATGGCTGGCAGCAAACCTTTCCGCGCCGGGCTTCGCCATCCTCGATGCCTCGCATCACCTGCCCGCTGCCGGACGCGATGCTGCGGCTGAATTTGCCGCCGGGCATATCCCCGGCGCCCGGTTTCTGGGCCTCGCCAGCCTGGTCGATCAGCAATCTGACGTGCCGCAGGCCCTGCCAAGGCCCGATCAACTGGCGGCGCGGCTTGCCCTGTTGGGGGTGAAGCCGGAGGATGCCCTGATCCTGTATGATGACAGCGCAATCCGCACATCCGCGCGCGCGTGGTTCATGCTGCACGCCTGCGGGCGGGACAATGTCGCGATCCTTGATGGCGGGTTGGCCAAGTGGCGCGCAGAGGGACGCGCGTTGGAGAGCGCCGCACCCGAAATCACCCCGGCATCCTCCGCCGACCTTGCCCCGGCGCGGGCTGTGCGCAGCAAGGCGCAAATGCTCGCCAATCTTGATACGCAGGCCGAACAGGTGCTCGACGCGCGCAGTGCCGACCGGGTGTTCGGCAGCGGCACCGATCCGGTGCATGGCGGGCCGAACGGGCGCATTCCCGGCGCGCTCAACCTGCCTTACACCGAAGCGTTCAACCCCGATGGCACCTACAAATCACCCGATGATCTGCGCGCCGCCTTTGCCGCCGCCGGGGTCGATCTGACGCGCCCCGTCACCACCACTTGCGGCAGCGGAGTGACGGCGAGCGTGTTGTTGTTCGCGCTCCACCTGATCGGCAAGCACGATATTGCGTTATATGATGGCAGCTGGAGCGAATGGAGCGCCGACCCCGCCACCCCCAAGGCGCAGGGCCCCAAAGCGCAGGGCCCCAAAGCGCAAGGGCCGGATGCATGAGCAGCGAAGATTCAGGCAAGCAGCTGCGCCCTGCCACAAAGCTGGTGCGCGGGGGGCGGCGCAAGGAATGGACTGGCCCGGTGGTCAACCCGCCGGTGTGGCGCGCGTCGACCCACTTGTATCAACAGGACGCTGATCGTCACGCGGCGGGCGGCAATAATGCTGACGGGCAGTTTTTCTACGGCAGACGCGGCGCGCCAACGCAGTGGGCGCTGGCTGAGGCGTTGACGCAGATTGAACCCGGCGCACACGGCACCGTGCTCTATCCCAGCGGCGTGGCGGCGATTGCCGGGTGCCTGCTGGCGGTGCTCAAACCCGGCGACCACCTGTTGATGGCGGACAATGCCTATGACCCATCGCGCAGCATGGCGATGGGCTTGCTCAAACGGATGGGGGTGACGACGACCTTCTTCGACCCGCGCGATCTGGACGCCTACCGCGCGCTGTTTGCCGATCCTGTGCGCGCGGTATGGCTGGAAAGCCCCGGCAGCCTGACGTTCGAGGTGTGCGACATCCCCGCGCTCGCCGCAATCGCGCGTGAACATGGTGCGGTCAGCCTGATCGACAACACCTGGGCGGGGCCGTTGGGCTTTGCCGCGCTCAGCCACGGGTGTGATATCGTGATGATGAGCCTGTCGAAACACGTCGGCGGCCATTCCGATCTGATGATGGGCGCGGCCAGCGCGGGCAAGCGCTGGTACACCGCCTTGCGCCTCACCGCGCAGGAACTGGGGCAGGTGGTTTCGCCCGATGATGCCGCGCTGGCTGCGCGCGGGCTGCGCACCATGGGGTTGAGGCTCGAAGCGCAGACCCGCTCGGCGCTCAAAATCGCGCGGTGGCTGGAAAGCCAGCCGCAGGTTGGGCGCGTATTGTGTCCGCTATTGCCGTCCGATCCCGGCCACGCTTTGTGGAGCCGCGATTTCACCGGGGGGTGCGGATTGTTCGCGTTCGTGCTGGCGAGCGCTGATCCGCAGGCCTCGGCCCGCGTGGCGGATGCGCTGGAACTGTTCGGTATTGGCTATAGCTGGGGCGGGTTTGAAAGCCTGGCCCTGCCGATCCGGCCCGAAGATCATCGCAGCACCATGCCCGGCACCGGCGCCCCCTCGATCCGGCTCGCCATCGGGCTGGAGGATGCCGATGATCTGATTGCCGATCTGGCGCAGGCTTTGGAAACCATCGCATGAGCGCACCCGCCCCCGCCCCCGCCCCTGCCGAAATCGTCAGCGGAGCCGACAGCGCGCGTGCGGATATCGCCGCGCAAAGCGAAACCATCGGCGATATCATCAACCGGCTGGATAGCTGGGCGCTGGCGGTTGGTGACTGGCGCGTGTCGGCGTTCGACGTGCTGTTTGCAGTGGCGGCGGTGTTGCTGGCGCTGGCCTTCGCATGGTTCGCCACCCGGATGACGCGCAGCGCGCTCAGGCGGCTGACCGCGCTTGACGGCACGCAGCGCGTGCTGACCGAGAAAATCGCCACCATTGTCATCTGGGTGGCGGCGTTTTTCGTGGGCGTCGATCTGCTCGGGATCGATCTCACCGCGCTTACGGTGTTTTCGGGCGCGTTCGGGCTTGCCATCGGGTTCGGGCTGCAAAAGACCTTCGGCAATCTGATTTCGGGCATCATCCTGCTGATGGATAAATCGATCAAGCCAGGCGATGTGATCGCGGTCAGCGACATGGCGGGCAATCACACCTTCGGGCAGATTCGCAAGATCGGCATCCGCGCGGTATCGGTCACCACCCGCGACGAACGCGAATATCTGATTCCCAACGAAAACCTGATGATCAATCAGGTCGAAAACTGGTCCTATTCATCCAAGAACGTGCGCTTTCAGGTCAATGTCGGGGTCAGTTACGATGTTGACATGGAACTGGCCGAAAGGCTGATGCTGGAAGCAGCGAAGAAGGCTCGCCGTGTGCTCGACACCCCGCCGCCCACCGTGTGGATGAGCGAATATGGCGACAATTCGGTCAATTTCACCATCCACTGCTGGATCACCGATCCCGAAGAAGGGGTGGGCAATGTCCGCAGCGAAGTGCTCAAAAACCTGTGGTGGCTGTTCAAGGAACACGGGATCGAAATCCCCTTCCCGCAACGCGACCTCAATCTGCGCGACAATCCGCAGGTCAGGGCGCTGATCGCGGCGCTCGAAAGCCGGATGGAAACAGAGTAAATCTCCGACCCGATAGCTGCGCTTTTACGGCTCCAATCCATTCTCGCTGGCACGGCGGCGCACGCTCGCCCATCTGCGGCTTCATGCAGATTGGCACCATCTATCTGGTAGGCGCGGGGCCAGGCCCGGCAGACCTTCTCACCCTGCGCGCCGCGCGGCTGATCGAAGCTGCGCGGGTGATCGTGCATGATGGGCTTGTCGGCCCCGATATCCTTGCGCTGGTGCGCCCCGATGCGCGGCTGATTTCGGTCGCCAAACGCCGCGCGCGCCACACCATGGCGCAGGACGATATCAACGCGCTGCTGGTGCGTGAGGCGCTGGCGGGCCGCGATGTGGTGCGATTGAAGGGCGGCGATCCGTTCATCTTCGGGCGCGGCGGTGAGGAGGCCGAGGCTGCGCGCGCTGCGGGCGTTCCGGTCGAAATCGTCCCCGGCATTTCTGCGGCGAACGGCGCGGCGGCGGCAAGCGGCATTGCGCTGACCCACCGTGACGCGTCCAGCATCGTCAGCTTTGTCGCCGGCCAGTGCAAGGGCCTGTCCGAACAGGACTGGTCGGGCCTCGCCGGCAAGGGTCGCACCTTGGTGATCTACATGGGCGTCTCCACCGCCCCGCAAATCGCCGAGAAGCTGATGGCAGACGGGCTCGCCCCCGGTATGCCTATCGCCGTGATCGAAAACGCCGCGCGCCCCGAAATGCGGGTGTTGCGCGGGCTGCTGGCAGGCCTGCCGCAACTGGTTGAGCGCGAGGCGGTGAAAAGCCCGGCGCTGATCGTGATTGGTGAGGTTACGGCGCGCGAAGATGTCGCGGTGGCAACGCTGGCGCAGGAGACTGCGCGATGAAAATCCTCACCGGCAATGACCTGCGTTCGGGCGCGGTGGTTTGGTGGAACGGCATCGGCTGGTCGCTGTTCGTCGATGATGCGGTGGATGCAGGCGAGGATGCAGACGAAATCCTCGCCCGCGAAACCGCAGCACGCCGGGTCAATGTGGCTTACGCGATCGACGCCAGCATTGACGCAGCGGGCCACGTTCGCCCTGCGCATATCAAAGACCGGGTGCGCGCGCTCGGCCCGACGGTGCGACGCGATCTGGCGGTGCCGACTGCGGATAAAACCGGCTGGGACTGGGTGATCTGATGTACAAGTATGACCAATATGATCAGGCCATGGTCGATGCCCGCGTGGAGGAATTCCGCGATCAGGCCCGCCGCCGGATGGAAGGCAGCTTGAGCGAAGACCAGTTCAAACCGCTCAGGTTGATGAACGGCCTCTATCTGCAACTCCACGCCTATATGCTGCGCGTGGCGGTCCCCTATGGCACGCTGAACAGCCGCCAGCTTGAAGCGCTGGCCGATATCGCGGAGAAATATGACCGCGGATACGGCCATTTCACCACCCGCCAGAACATCCAGTATAACTGGATCAAGCTGGAGGACGCCGCCGATATCCTCGCCGATCTCGCCAAGGTCGAAATGCACGCGATCCAGACCAGCGGCAATTGCATTCGCAACATCAGCGCTGATCACTTCGCGGGCGCGGCGTCCGATGAAGTCACCGATCCGCGCCCCTATGCCGAATTGCTGCGCCAATGGTCGAGCTTTCACCCCGAATTCACCTACCTGCCGCGCAAGTTCAAATTCTGCGTCATCGCGAGCGAAAAAGACCGCGCGGCGATGCGGCTGCACGATATCGGCATCCGCATTGTGCAGAACGCGGCCGGAGAAACGGGCGCGCAGTTCTATGTCGGCGGCGGCATGGGCCGCACCCCTATGATCGCGCCGCTGATCCGCGATTTCGTGCCGATCGATCAGCTGATCACCTATGCCGAGGCCGCCTTGCGGGTCTACAATCGCTACGGCCGGCGCGACAACAAGTTCAAGGCGCGGATCAAGATCCTTGTCCATGAACTGGGCGCGGCGGAATATACACGGCAGGTCGAGGAAGAATTCGCCCACCTGCTCAGCGTCGGCGTTGAACCCCCGCATGAGGAGCTGGCGCGAATTGCGGCGCATTTTGTCGCGCCCGCCTTCGTCGACGGCCCCAAGACGCTCGACCGCTCCGATCCGGATTTCGCCTTGTGGGTGGATCGCAACACCCACCGCCACAAGCATGATGCCTATGTCTCCGCCGTCATCAGCCTCAAACCCGCAGGCGGTATTCCCGGCGATGCCACGGCGCAACAGATGCGCGTCATCGCCAAGCTGGCGCGCAATTACAGCTTTGACGAACTGCGGGTGATGCACACACAGAACCTGCTGCTGCCGCACGTCCGCATTGCCGATCTTCCGGCGATCTGGGCGGCGCTGGATGCGGCAGGTCTCGCCGCGCCCAATATGGATACGATCGAGGATATCATCGCCTGCCCCGGCCTTGATTACTGCAGCCTCGCCAATGCCCGCTCGATCCCGCTCGCACAGCGCATTTCCGAACGCTTTGCCAAGAGCGGGCGCACCGAAGTGGTGGGCGAATTGAAGCTCAAGATTTCGGGCTGCATCAACGCCTGCGGGCACCACCATGCGGGCCATATCGGCATCCTTGGTGTCGACCGGAAAGGCACCGAGAACTACCAGCTTTCACTGGGCGGGTCGGAGGCAGAGGACGTCAGCCTTGCCAAGATCACCGGCCCCGGCTTTGACGAAGATGGCGTGATAGCGGCGGTCGAAAAGGTCACCGACATCTACCTCGCAGCGCGTGCTGATGGCGAACGCTTCCTCGACACCTACCGCCGGATCGGCATGGAACCGTTCAAGGAGGCGTTGTATGGTTGAGTTCCGCGATCTCGGCACCAGCCCCGACGAAGTGCAGTTCCGGTTTCGCGATGATGAACCGGTCGATCACGGCACCGTCACGGTGGACTCCTGCTGTGATCAGACCAACGCCACCGCTGTGCGGATCGAACCGGGCGATGATGCGCGGCTGCTGCTGCCGTTCCTTGACCGGCTGGCGCTGGTCGAGGTCAATTTCCCCAGCTTTACCGACGGGCGCGGCTATTCGGCAGCGCGGATTCTGCGTGAGGCAGGCTACACTGGCGAATTGCGCGCGGTGGGCGATGTGCTGATCGACCAGCTTTCGCATATGCGCCGCTGCGGGTTTGACAGTTTCGCCCCTGACAGGCGGCTGGACGAAGACGACGCTGCACGCGCCTTTGCGACGTGGGAACAGGTCTATCAACGCGCCGCTGATACGCGCCGCACCATTGCGGACAAGCGCCATGAAGCCTGAACTGTCGCTGCCCACCGCCGCGCGCACCCGCGACACGATTGACCTCGCACCGCGCTTTACCGATCACGATGCCTTGCGGCTCAACCGGATGTTCCGGGGCGCTTCGACGCAGGACATGCTCGAAGGCGTCATCCGCGATAATCTGGCGGGCGATCTTGCCGTCGTTTCCAGCTTCGGCGCGGAAAGTGCGGTGCTGCTGCATCTGATCGCCAGCGTTGATCCGTCAGTGCCAGTGCTGTTCCTCGACACGGGCAAGCATTTTGCCGAAACGCTGGCCTATCGTGATCGCCTGGTGCAGCTGCTGGGGCTGAATCTTGCGGTGCTGACGCCTGATCCGGCTGATCTGGCGGCGCAGGATGAAACCGGGCTGCGCTGGTCTTACGATCCCGATGGCTGCTGCGAAATCCGCAAAGTGCGCCCGTTGGGCAAAGCGCTGGAAAATTACGATGCCAGTTTCACCGGGCGCAAGGCGTTTCAGGCCGCAACCCGCGCCAATCTGCCGCGCTTTGAAGTGGACACCTCGGACGCCGCTGGGCGGCTCAAAATCAACCCGCTGATCACATGGGACGCGGGCCAGATCGAGGGTTACTTCATTCAGCACGACCTGCCGCGCCACCCGCTGATCGCAGCTGGCTATCCGTCAATCGGCTGTTCGCCCTGCACCACCCAGGTCGCGCCGGGTGAAGACCCGCGTTCGGGCCGGTGGAAAGGCTGGGACAAAACCGAATGCGGCATCCACAAGCCGGGCGAAGAGCCGTTCTTGTGAAATCACCTTCCCGCCGATCAGTAAAAATCAGGCCTCGACCCGCTCGACCGTCACGACGGTGCCTTTGTCCGGGTTCTTCGAGGTCCAGACCCCGTTTTCATCGATGCTTTCTTCATGGCAAACCTGCTTGGCACCTTCTTCATCTTTGGTGGTGCAATACAGGCTTGGGCTTTTCTGTTCCCAGGTTCCGGTGGTTACCGCACCATCGGCATCGGTGCTGGTCCAGGTTCCGTCCTCGCGAACATCTTCCATGGAGACTTTGCCGTCTGATTCGGTGATGCGGAAATTGCCATACGGTGCGCCGCCATCGGCAGCAGTCATGACAGCTGCGGTATCCTCAACTGCCGACTCGGTCGGAGTTTCGGCTTCCGGTGTGCAGGCCGCCAACGCACCAAGCACGGCAATAAATGCAAATTTCTTCATGATTTCCCCCATTTTACAATGCAAACAAGGGCAATGAATTTTGCCGTTATTTGCATCCCCACCACCATGATAAAACTTCCAAAAAGTATGTCGAGTTTTTATTCAGAGCCAGCCTTCGCGCTTGTACCACTGCGCGGTCGCCTTCAGCCCTTCCTCGCCGGAAATGCTTGGTTGCCAGATGCCCGGCGGCACCGCGCGATCGAACCGCGCAACCCAGTTGGGGTGGCACATATAGCCCACCCGGTCAGGCGTCAGCTTGGCCCGGTCACCGCGCAGCAGGCGGTCGGCAGTCGCCGCAGCCTCCAGCACGGCGCGCGGCAGATGCGGAGCAAACACGCTGCGCTTTCCCACAGCCTGGCCGATGGCCTGCGCCAGTTCCTTGTGGCTCCACCCGCCTTCGCGCCCATCATCGGGTTCGTAGATTTGCTTCTTCGTGAGCGCGGCGTTGCCCGATAGCACCACCAGCAAATCCGCCAGATCATCGGCATGGATGATCGAGGTTGCCCCGCCCGGCGGCAGCGGCACCACGCCCCATTTCGCCGCGCGGAACAGGTCGAACATATCGCGGTCTCGCGGGCCGTAAACCGCAGGCGGGCGCACCATTGTCCAGTCCAGCCCGCTGGCTTCCACCAAAGTTTCGGCCCTCGCCTTGGAAGCGCCATAGGCTGACAGCGCAGGCATCCGCGACGCCAGTGACGAAACGAACACCAAGCGCCGGACGCCAGCCCCCTTAGCGGCGGCGATGACATTGGCGGTGCCGGTGACGTTCGCCGCCTCGAACTCTGCCGGGTCGGGTGTGTTGGTGAGGCCCGCGACATGGATCACCGCGTCCGCGCCTTGGGCCAGCGCGGCGAGCGCGGCGGCGTTGGACAAATCGCCCGCCACCCACGTCACCCCGGCGCACTCCGGCTGCATCCGACGGGTCAGCGAGCGCACCTGATGGCCTGCCGCCAGCGCCGCAGCCTGCACCGCGCTGCCGACAAATCCGGTTGCGCCCGTGATCGCCAGCACACTCACGCCAGCACGCTCAAATCAACACCAGATGATCGCGGTGGATCACGCAGGAACGCGGTAGATAGCCCAGTTGTTCAACCAATTCCTCGCGGCGGTGGCCTTTGATCACGTCGCATTCGTTCCAGTCATATTCGACCATGCCCTTGGCAATCAGCCTGCCATCCGAATCTTCTACCCTGATCACATCACCGCGTTCGAAATTGCCGTAAACTTCGGTGATTCCTGCGGCGAGAATGCTTTTTCCGCGGCCCAGCGCTGCGACGCAGCCCGCGTCCACCCGAATCCCGCCGTTGAAGCGCAGCCGCCCGCCGATCCAGCTTTTCCACGCATTGTCATCACGCGTCGGCAGGAACACGGTGCCAAGGCCGCTCGCCATCGCGCAGGCAATCGGCAGGTCATCGGTGCCCTTGATGATCGCCAGCGCAATCCCGGCGCGTTCTGCAATTTCGGCGGCAAGCAGTTTGGACGTCATCCCGCCCGAACCCTTGCCCGACGATGATTCGCCGCTCGCCATTTCATGGATTTCATCGGTAACGCCGTGGACTTCGGGCAGGATTTCGGCCTCGGGGTGGGACGGATCACGATCATACAGCCCATCGACATCGGTCAACAGCAGGATGCCATCAGCCGACGCCGCCTGCGCCACGCGCGCAGCCAGCCGATCGTTATCGCCAAACCGGATTTCGGAAGTAGCGATGGAATCGTTTTCGTTGATGATCGGCACCGCCCCGCGCGCCAGCAATTCGCGCAAG
>PHEL01000081.1 GCA_002842925.1 Alphaproteobacteria bacterium HGW-Alphaproteobacteria-14 | reverse complement strand
TTCGCCTGGAACAAACTCGTCGATCAGCCGTGGCGCATCATGTCCATCGGCCTGCGCCAATGGGCGCATGGGTTCTAATCAATGGGACTTGGTATAACAGCAATGATACGATGCATCATGCGCTTGCCGTTTGCGCTTTTCCTAGTTACAAACAAGATATGAAAAAAGCTCTATTTTCCGTGGCGTTATTATGCTTCGTGTGGTTGCCTCCTCACGCACATGCGCAGACATCAGAGCAAGTGTCTGGCGAGATCACAGACGAAATTACGGTTATCGGTCAAAAGAAACGTGAGGCTGCCGAGAAACTTGGCAAGACCATCACGCGCCCGTCGCGCGACGGCAAGCCGGTGGGCCGCTTCGACGCGCCCATATGTGTGATAGTCTCAGGCCTTCCTGCCGATATGGCCGAGATCATCAAAGCGCGGATCGAGGAAAATATCAGAAACCTCAAAGTACTCGATGTAGCTGAGGCTGGCTGTAATCCGAATGCGTTTGTTGGTGCCATCGACAATGTAAATGACACGGTTGATCAATTGCGTGAAAGGGAAAAGTGGTTGTTTGAAGGCCTTCTCAGTTTCCAGATAGATCGAATATACAAAGGCTCGCATGATGTGCGGGCGTGGCATGTATTTGATATCCGCAATCTCGATGGATCAATCATACCTGCCCGGCGCGAAGGCGGAGGGCACCCAGGTGATCATAACGATGTGGTCAATAATGTCGAAAAGGCAAGCCGGACCATGCAGTTGCGCACCAATTTGGCTGGCGCAGTCGTGCTGATTGAAGCCACTGCGTTACAAGGCAAGACTTTGCGCCAGTTATCCGATTATGCAACCATGCGGTTGCTCGCATCAACCAATGACGAAGTGACTGATGACAGTGCCAGTCTTCCCACAATTCTGACACTGTTCAACGGGAAATCTGCTCCGGATTCATTGACACAATTTGATCGCGCTTACCTAAGCGCACTTTATGAACTTCCTGCAAACAGCAGAGACGGGCAGATTTTCACCGCCGCCGCGAGCCGTTATATCAACAATCAAAAAGCCATTGCTAGCGAATAATCCTATTGAATTGCGTATTTTTATTGAGACTGTTATTCCGTTATCGATAATATCTCTATGATGATCTTTCAATAATCCCCATCACTGAATTCGGCCCCGCCTCGGCGAGTTCCACTTCCACCAGATCGCCGATCGCGTGATCGCCCTCGAACCACACAGATTGAAGCCATGGCGATTTGCCAAGCCATTGGCCGGGTAACTTGCCAGTGCGTTCGACCAGCACTGAGCAGGTCTGGCCGATGCTCGCCTGATTAAACGCGAATTGGTGGTGGGCGATGCGGGCTTGCAGGCGTTGCAGGCGTTCATCCATCACTGCTGGCGCGATCTGCCCCTCCATCGTCGCGGCAGGCGTGCCGGGGCGCGGGGAGTATTTGAAGCTGAAGGCGTGGGCGTAGCGCACCTCGTCGACCATCCGCAGCGTGTCTTCGAATTCGGCCTCGGTCTCGCCCGGAAAGCCGACGATGAAATCGCCCGACAGGGCGATATCGGGCCGCGCGGCGCGGAATTTTTCGAGCAGGCGCAGATAGCTTTCCGCCGTGTGCTGGCGGTTCATTGCTTTCAGCACCCGGTCGCTGCCGCTTTGCACGGGGAGGTGCAGATAGGGCATCAGCTTGGCCACCTCGCCATGCGCGGCGATCAGGGCTTCATCCATGTCGTTGGGGTGGCTGGTGGTGTAGCGGATGCGCTCAAGCCCATCGATCCGGGCGAGCGCGTGGATCAGGCCCGCGAGGCCAGCTCGGTGACCCTTGTCATCCTCACCCACCCAGGCATTGACGTTCTGGCCAAGCAGTGTGATTTCCTTCGCGCCTGCCTCTATCAATTTCTGCGCCTCGGCGATCAGATGGCTGAACGGTCGCGAAATTTCCGCACCACGGGTATAAGGCACCACGCAGTATGTGCAGAACTTGTCACACCCTTCCTGCACGGTAAGGAACGCGCTGGGCCCACGTTTCTTGCGAGCGGGGAGCGCGTCGAACTTGGCGATGGCAGGCATGTCGGTGTCGGTCGCGCGCTCGCCCTTGGCCGCCTTGTCGAGCATTTCGGGCAGGCGGTGATAGGCCTGCGGGCCGACCACGATGGAAACGGCAGGCGCGCGCGCCATGATTTCCTCACCCTCGGCCTGCGCGACGCAGCCGGCGACCGCGATCAGCGGCGACTTGCCCGCCTTGTTGCCCGCCTTCACCAGCCGGCCAATGTCCGAATAGACCTTTTCAGCGGCCTTTTCGCGGATGTGGCAGGTGTTGAGGATGACGAGATCGGCCTCCTCCCCCTCAGGCGCAGGTGCGATACCGCGCTCCCCCAGCAATTCGGCCATGCGCTCGCCATCATAGACGTTCATCTGGCAGCCGAAGCTTTTGACCCGGTAGGTGCGCGGGGTCTTTGGGGGGGAAGAGGTGGGTTTCATCAGGCACGCGCCTTTAGCGCTGATGGGCGGCGGTTTCAATCGTGCGGGAGATCGGGTGTTTTATCGGGGCGCGACTGGTGGACACACGCGGAATGCGGCGCGGGTGAGCGTCCGGGATGCGGTTTGTCCGGCGGGCCGCATTCCACATCCGGCTTCGCAATCGCATTGGCGCGCACCACACGCAGCGCATCAGCGCTTTCATAGGCGGCAATCCATGTCAGGCAATCAGCCAGTTTGCGCACCGAATGCTTGGAAAACCTGCTTTTTTGCGGGCGGCAATTGATAACAAACACTTCCGCCGCCGGATCAGACCGGAACTTGCGCAGCGTCCGCAGTGCCTCGCCGCGTTCGTTGATGAGAATGCGGTTGGCGGCGTTGACGTCGGATTCCCCGCGATAGAAGGGCGAGAGGTTGAACAGCCACGCGCGCACATCGGGATAGGCAATCGAAATCTCGGTCGCCAGCGCCCCGCCCATCGAATGGCCGGCCACGTGCCACCCTGCCTCATCATCAAATCGTTCGCGCTCCGCCGCAAAATAACGCCGGGCAATGGCGATCTGATCGCCGCGCAGGGTGCCGAAAAACACATCGGCGACGCCATCAAAATCAGTCCCGCGAAAGGCAAGAATGCGGGACACCGGTGCCCCCTTATTCCGCGCCGCATCGCCATCATCATACAGAGCGAACAGCTGATAATCGAACCCGGTCTTTGCATCTTCGGGCGCGATGGGCAGGCGATCCAGCATCACCAACCGCGATCCCGTATCGCCAAACACATCGCTGTCCCCCTGGTAGGCATTGGTCGCGGCAATGGCATAGGGGTAACTTTCCACCGCCGCACCGCGCACAAACCCGCACCACCCGCCCGGTTCAAGCTGGCAGGGCGAGCGCGACTGGGTGATATCAGGATAGGTAACGCAGCCGCCCAGCGTCAAAAACGCAAACGCGAGAGCGATGAGGCGCGGGATCACGCCGAACCCCGGCAGGAGTCAGGCAACGACTGCCTTGACGATCTTGCCCGGTGCACGCGGCGGTTCACCCTTGGGCAGGGCGTGGACGTGCTCCATGCCGCTCGTCACCTGGCCCCACACGGTGTATTGCTTATCAAGGAAGCGGGCGTCTTCAAGGCAGATGAAGAACTGCGAATTGGCGCTGTCGGGGTCTTGCGCGCGGGCCATTGAGCACGTGCCTTCGAGATGCGGTTCGGCGGTGAATTCGGCCTTCAGATTGGGCTTTTCACTGCTGCCCATGCCCGTGCCGGTCGGATCACCGCCCTGCGCCATGAAACCTGAAATCACGCGGTGGAACACCACGCCATCGTAGAACCCTTCGCCCGCCAGTTCGGCAATCCGCGCAACATGGCCGGGGGCCAGATCGGGGCGCAGATTGATCACGACGTCCTTGGGCTCGCCATCTCCGGTGTCGAGGGTGAAGGTGAGGGTGTCGGCCATTTTCTCGTATCTCCTGAAAGAATTCGCGCGCTTCTATAGCGCACAGCGCTTGGCTGTCACCCTCCCCGCTTGCTTTTCATCGCCCCCCGCCTAAACCGCCTCACATGGCCGATGATCGCACCCTCGATGACGACCTGCTGATCGCCGATGCTGGCGAGGGCGAGGTGCGCCCCGATGACCGCGTCGATGATGAACGCCATGACGAGGAAAACCGGCTCAAACCCTCCTTCGTCAGCGCCGTCCACGATGCGCTGGCGGCGGGGGACAAGGGCGCGGTTTACGATCTGGTCGAACCGCTCCACGCCGCTGACATCGCTGACCTGATCGAACTGCTCGACCGATCGGAACGCGCGCAGCTTGCCTCCGCGATCAGCGATCTGATGACCAGCGACGTCATCGCGGAACTGAACGATTTCGTCCGCGAAGACCTGATGGAGGCGCTACCCGCGCACGCCGTTGCGACCATCGCCGAACAGCTCGACACCGACGATGCGGTGCAGTTGATCGAGGATCTGGACGAAGCCGATCAGCGCGCGGTGATGGCCGAACTGGAGCCAGAAACCCGCGAGGCGGTATCGAGCGCGCTCGCCTACCCCGAAGAAACCGCCGGACGGTTGATGAGCCGGCATTTCGTGGCGGTGCCCGAACACCTCACGGTGGGTGACCTGATCGATTACCTGCGCGAAGAAGGCGATCTGGAACACGATTTCTTCGAAGTTTTCGTGATCGACGAACGTCACCATCCGGTTGGCACCTGCGCGCTGAACTGGATCCTCACCACCCCGCGCAATGTCCGTCTGACCGACGTGATGAAACGCGACCAGACCCTGATCCCGGTGACGATGGATCAGGAAGAAGCCGCGCTGATGTTCCAGAAATACGCGCTGATTTCCGCAGCCGTGGTGGATGAAAGCGGGCGGATGGTCGGCCAGATGACGGTCGATGATATCGTCCACATCATCTCCGAAGAAGCGGGCGAGGATGCGCTGCTGCTGTCCGGGGCGGGCGATGGTGACATCAACGAGCCTTTGCGCGAAGCCTATTCGAGCCGAGTGCGCTGGCTGATCGCCAATCTGGGCACCGCAGTGGTGGCATCGGCGATCATCGCGATGTTCGGCGCGGCGATTGAACATCTGGTGGCGCTTGCGGTGCTTATGCCGATTGTTGCCAGCATCGGCGGCAATGCCGGGACGCAGACGATGGCGGTGGCGGTGCGCGCGATTGCCACCAATCAGCTGACCCGGTCGAACACGAGGCGGATATTGTGGCGCGAATTCCGCGTCGCGCTGATGAATGGCGGCACAATTGCACTGTTGATCGGGATTGCGGCAGGGGTGCTGTTCACACCGATGATGGGTGTGGTGATTGCGCTGGCGATGGTGATCAATATCGCGGTGGCAGGGCTGGCAGGCGTGCTGGTGCCGGTGATATTCGAACGGCTGGATCAGGATCCGGCGGTGGCCTCATCCGTGTTTGTGACAATGATCACTGATTCGATGGGGTTCTTTGCCTTCCTGGGCCTGGCAGTAGCGGCGGGCCTCGCCCCGCTGTGATGGGGGCTCGCAATCCAGCCGAAACGTTGTAGATGGGCACCATGCCGCTGCACCTTACCAAGATCGCGTTTGGCGCGAAAAGCTATGACCAATTGGCCGGATGGTATGCGGAGCGCGATGACATGCGCCTCACCACCCGCAACCGCCCAACCCGGCACGAAGAGGTGGTGGGCGGTTCGCTGTTCTGGATATTGAACCACGCGATTGTGGCACGTTCGCCGATTACCGGCTTTACCCAGACCGATGACGGGCGCTGGAATATCTGCCTTGAACCGGTGCTGATCCGCGTCCACCAGCAGCCCAAGCGCGCGCATCAGGGCTGGCGTTACCTCACCGACGAAAAGGCCCCCCGCGATGTGGCCGATGGCGAGGATATTGGCGACGCGCTTCCCGGAAAACTGGCGGCGAAGCTGGAACGGCTGGGGCTGGTTTAGGCCGTTACCTTGCCGCTGCCCGGCTCTTCTCCGCCACCCGGCGCAGCGCGTTGACGTAAACGTCGGGCGATTGCGCGCCGGGGATCATGAATTTGCTGTTGATAATCATCGCCGGGACGCCGGAGATGTTCATGTCCCACGCCTGCGCCTCTTCGGCGAGCACGCGGGCTTCGAGTTCGGGATCGTCGAGCGCCGCTTTGGCCGCGATGCGGTGCAGGCCAGCGCTGGCCGCGATGTCGAGCAACACTTCGCGGTCACCCAACGGCTTGCGGTCATTGAAATGCGCCTTGAACAACGCGAGTTTCAGCGCGGTCTGCACCTGCGGCCCCGCTTCCTCCAACGCGAAGGTCAGCAGCTTGTGGCAATCACGGGTGTTCCACATCATCGCAGGCGGGGCTTCGCCCTCCCCTTCATAGGACAACGACACGCCCGCGCCTTCCGCAATCGCTTTCATCTGCCCGCGCAGCGCCGCGCCGTCTTCAGCCGAGCGGCGATATTTGCGTTGCAGGTGGGCTTCCTGCTCCTCGCCTTCGGGAGGCATTTGCGGGTTCAGTTCGAACGGACGCCACCGGATCTGCGCCGCGATTTCGCCGTCAAGCTGCTCCAGCGCCTTGGTCAACTGACCATAGCCGATCACGCACCACGGGCACACCACGTCGGAATAGATATCAATCGTCAACGTATCGGTCATTTGTCGAGCCACCATGAAACCAGATGATGCGCAATCGCGAAAGGGCGAGGGAAATAGAGCAGTTCGGTGCCGTGTTCACCCGCCGCACGGGCTTCTTCGAGTTCGGCGCGGGTGAACCAGCGGGCATCGTCCAGTTCGGTGCGGTCGATGGTGATTTCCGTGCCAATCGCCACAGATGTGCAACCGATCATCAGCTGGCTGGGGAACGGCCACGGCTGGCTGGCGATATAGCGCACATCGCGCACCCGCACGCCCGCTTCCTCGTGGATTTCGCGCGCCACGGCTTCTTCAATCGTCTCGCCCGGTTCGACAAACCCCGCGAGCGCCGAATACATCCTGGGCGGAAAGCGCGGTTGGCGGCCCAGCAGCAGCTTGTCTTCATGTTCGACCAGCATGATCGTGACCGGGTCGGTGCGCGGGAAGTGGTCTGCGCCGCAGCCATCACAATGCCGCTGCCAGCCGCCCTTCACCAGCTTTGTCGGCGCACCGCAATTGGCGCAGAAGCGGTGGCGCGCGTGCCAGTCGATCAGGCTCCGCGCTCCGCCATAGATCGCCAGATCCTCTGGCTGGAGCATCTGCATCACCTGCCAGGCGCGCGGCATGGCGGGCCCAGATGCACCCTGCGCCGGAACGGGGGCGAAATGCGCCCTTTCGTCCATCATCCCGAGAAACACGAGTTCGGCATCCGGCGCAACATCGGCAAGCGTATGCCACAGCAGCCGCCCGTCATCGTCGAATTCCGGCAGCAGGCCATCAAGGTTGAGCACCCGCGCACGCCAGTTCATCAGATTGCCAAGCGCCGCCGGATCGTTGCGAATATTATCCGCCCGGTCAATCGGCGATCCGGAGAAGGCGATCCCCGGAGGAACAGACGCAAGCTGATGCATTACACCGCTTTCATCGCAGCGCGCATCGCCGCCAGATCAGCCTCCATCGCGGCGAGGAATTCATCGCGGATCGGGTAGGCGTCGCTCGGCATATATTGGGTGAACAGGGTCGAACGCAGTTTGAGGCCAAAATCCACCGCCGCGAGCGTCCCCGCCGCGCCGCCCCAGCCGAAGGTTGCCCCCTTGGAACGCCCCCCCGCGCCGTGGCCTTCGCCTTCGAGCCAGCTGCCTGTGGTGTCGACCGTGGCGGGCAGCAGGTTTGACGTGCCAACGCGCACCGCTTCTTCGCTCATCACGAATGTGCCGTCGATCCTGCCATAGCCCAGCAGCATCCGCAGAAAACAGTCGTAATCGCGCGGGCTCGACACCAGCCCGCCGCCGCCCGCAGGCACTTCGGGCGGATCGGTGAAGATCGAATTGGCACCCGGATCGATCGGAAAGGCCGTGCCGTTGACGATGCCGTAATTGTCTGTGAGGCGGTGAACCTCGCTTTGCGGAACCTGCATGAAGGTGCTGTTCATGCCGCAGGGTTCGAAAATCCGCGCCTTGAGAAACGCTTCGAACTCCATCCCGCTGACCACTTCGATCACCCGGCCAAGCAGGTCGAGGCTGGCGGAATAGCTCCACTTGGTCGCGGGCTGATACATCAGCGGCAATTCGGCCAGCCGGTCTGCCCAGACCGCCAGACCCGGTGCAGGCGTAACCGGCGGAAAGCCGGGAAGCGGTATCCGGCTGACCCGTCCGCCAACCAGACCATTTTCGTTGAAGGCGGCCAGCAATGGCCCCTTGCTGATGATCTGATAGCCAAGCCCCGCAGTATGGGTCAGCAATTGGCGGATCGTGATCGGACGTTCGGCCGCCACGGTTTCTTCCAGCGATCCTTCGGGATCGATCAACACCTGCATATCGCGGAACGCAGGCAGGATTTCATAAAGCGGCTGATCAAGGCCTAGCCTGCCTTCGTCGATCAGGATCATCGTCGCCATGCCGGTGATCGGCTTGGACATCGAATAGATCCGAAACAACGAATCCTGATCCACCGGGGTCGGCTTTGCCAGCGACAGCGTGCCGCCGCCGACGGTATGCGCACTGCTTTCCTGCCCCCAGCCAAAGGTCAGGAACAGGTTGGCAAGCTTGCGTTCGCTGACATAGCGATTGGCGAGCGCGGCGACATTGGGCCAGCTTTCGGATACATCGTGCATCGCAAACGCCGCGCGCCCGAACGGCAGGGTTGATAGGGCCGCGCCGCCGGCCAGCAGCGCGCTGCCGCGGATCAGGGCGCGGCGGGAAAGCACGGGGAAATCGAGATCGCGGTAAGCCATGGGGGGGGAATCTCCGAAGGGGTGTGGGCACTTGTCTGCGGCAGGTTGCCGCAAGGGTCAATCACCGGTTGCGCGTTCAGACTTGCAAATCGCAGGTGTCCTATGCATATAAGACACATGCTCAACGTGCTTGCCTATCTCATCGGGCTT
>PHEL01000229.1 GCA_002842925.1 Alphaproteobacteria bacterium HGW-Alphaproteobacteria-14 | reverse complement strand
ACATCACTTGGTATCATGAAGACTGCGGGAATGACGACAAGCGTCAGGATAGTTGAAGAGGTCAACCCACCAATGAGAAGCGCGCCGAGCGCGTTGCGCCACTCGGCTCCATCCGAGGTCGCCAACGCGACTGGCACCATGCCAAAAATTGCCGAGAAGGCAGTCATGAGAACGGGGCGAAGTCGTTCAGGGCAAGCTTGAAGGATCGCGTCTCTTTCTGTCATTCCTTCCGCGATCAACTGGTTTGCGCGGTCAACCAGCAAAATGCCATTCTTCATCACGATCCCCATCAGACCGATGAGACCAATCTGCGCGAATAGCGAAGATTCCATTCCAAAGTAGTAGAGCCCTGCAAAAGCTCCCGAGAAGCTGAGCGGAGCGGTCACCATGATCAGGAGCGGCTGCACGAAGGAATTGAATTGGCTCGCAAGCACCATGTAGAGCGCCAGCAAGGCGAGCAATAACGCGAAGCCGATCGCGCCGGCGGTCTCCTGCATGCGTTCCGACATGCCGCCGACCGAGTATGTGATGCCTGCCGGCGGCGGGTTGGCTTCAAGCACCTCGATTAAGGTGCTTGTCGCCTCACCAAGGGAAACACCGGTTGCAGAACTGGCAAGTACCGAGATCTTCCTGGCGCGGTCTGATCGATCGATTTTCGATGGGCCGGAAGCGAACTCAACACGTGAAACCGCTCCAATATCTACCAGTCGCCCGTCTGCACCGCGCACTTGTATGCGATCAAAATCCCGCACGCTTTCCCTCTGGTCTTCCTCCAGACGCAGGCGCACATCATATCGTTTTCCGCCCTCTTCAAAGGTGCCTGCATCGAGTCCGCCCAAGGCAATCCGGGCTGTGTCCGCCAAGGCACGAGCGGAAACGCCCTGGTCCCCGGCCCGCGTTCGGTCAAACAGGATCTGTGCTTCCGGTCGACCGCTTTCGAAGCTGGTTCTGACATCAGAAAAATCAGGTCGGGCACGCATCTCACGCACGAGATGCTCGCCATACTGCGCAAGGGAGTTGAGGTCAGACCCCTTTAACAACAAGTCGATGTCCGAGCTACCGGAGGTCGTCCCGCTGACCCACGGAACTTCAAGGACGGATATCTTGACCGCCTCAGGGGATGCGATGCGGATGGCCTTCCGCGCTTGGTCCATGATTTCAAACTGACCCGTTTG
>PHEL01000228.1 GCA_002842925.1 Alphaproteobacteria bacterium HGW-Alphaproteobacteria-14 | reverse complement strand
CGTGGAGGACGGCCTGGAGGATGAGCGCTCAGCGGCATTCTTGAATGGCAGACGAGGCATCTCGCTCGATATCAGGAAACAATCAGGTCAGAATACTGTCGAGGTCGCGCACCAGGTCAAGGCCGCCACAGAAGGCTTGCGCGCGCTTGCACCCGCCGGGGTGACGATTGTCGCGACCAGAGATGTGTCGAAATTCATCGAGAGCTCAATCGAGGACGTCACCCATGACGTCGTGATTGCTATCGGGCTTGTCGTTGCAGTGACCTTTGTTTTCCTCCTGAATTTCAGAGCGACGATCATCGTGGCCCTAGCGATCCCGACATCCCTTGTGGCCACTTTTTTTGGCTTTTACCTCCTGGGGTTCTCAATCAACGTCCTGACCCTGCTTGCGCTCACCGTTGCCATCGGACTGCTCGTAGACGACGCTATCGTCGTTATAGAAGCGATCATGAAAGAGCTGGAAGAGGGGAAGCCACCGCTTGAGGCCGCGCTGGACGGTACACGTAAAGTGGGACTTGCCGTGGTTGCAGGCACAGCAGCCACGCTTGCTGTTTTTGTTCCGATTGCCTTCATGGATGGCATCGTAGGACGCTTCTTCTACCAATACGGTCTGACGATCGTATTTTCGGTGTCTGTTTCTTTGCTCGTTGCTTTGACACTCACGCCGATGCTTGCATCGCGCATCCTCACATCCAGTGGCGTTTCACCCGTCTTTCGACCGCTCGAAGCGTTCTGGGACTCAACTGACCGCGCCTATGCAGGTCTCGTAAAGCTGGCCGTTCGATTTCGCATTGTTGTGATTATCATTGCGTTTGCCTCGGTTGTTGCCGGTGCGTGGTATGCTGCTCGCGTTCCTTCCGGGTTTACGTCGCGCGCCGACAGGAGCGAGTTTCAGGGTTCGATCGAGCTACCGCTTGGCACTGGCGTTGTTTCTGCGCTCGACGCCGCGCAAAAAATAGATGCTGAACTCCGCAAGATCGAGCACGTTGAAGAAGTGTTCGTCTCCATTGGGGCCGGCGCGCAAGCCGAGGCCCGTGTCATCGATCTATACGCTTCCTTGACACCGAAACAGGAGCGCCAAACGGGTCAGTTTGAAATCATGGACCAAGCGCGGAAGGCCATCCGCATCGCATCCCCTGAGGCGGTCAAGATATCCGTCCTTGAAGTTCCGTGGGTC
>PHEL01000080.1 GCA_002842925.1 Alphaproteobacteria bacterium HGW-Alphaproteobacteria-14 | reverse complement strand
CCGATGACATCATCATGCGTTATCTCGATCGACATACCCACAAAAACGGCTTCAGCCACTCCACGTGATCCTACCGGCATCAGCCGGTCAGTCATTCAGTGCATTGGTCGCGATCGAGAAGATCGCCGCGAGGCTGAGGATCAGCACGCCTGCATCGCCCATTACGGCTTCGGCAGCGGCCGCGAGCGGGGTCGCATCTCCATCGCTTTGCGGGGCTCCGGTGGCGATGAAAGCCCATTGCACCGCCATATAGAAGGCAGTGATCAGCGCCAGCGAACCCAGCATCGTCAGCGGCAGATCGCGCCTTGGGCGCTTTAACTCACCAGCTGATAAGGCGCCGACTTCCGCCCCGGAAAAGGCGAAATAGACCAGCAGCGCCACGCTTTCGAACTGGCCAAAACGCGGCAGGGTGAACTCGGTCGCAACGCCCCCAGACGCATAGGCCACCCCGCATAGCAGAAGGATCGGCGCCAGCTTGAGCACGGTTCCCACACCCAGAGTGCCAATGCTGTTGCGCATTCCCGAAATGACGATCCCGGTCAGCGCGACAAGCAGGAACGCCAGCGCGAGCGCCCGCGCGCCCGGTTCGGCAAGCACCGGAAAGATCACGGCCAAGTATGCAACCAGAACATACAGAGTCGCCGCGCGGCCCGCACTTATGCCGAGCACTGCCCAGAAGCCGATCAGAAAGCCCGCAAACGGGCCGAATGCCGTCTGTATCCAGAGCTGCGGTCCGCCCGATGATCGGAACATATTGCACAGCCGGGCAACGATCAGCGTGCCGCAAGCGTAGAACAAACCGAAGATCAGAAACATCCACGGCGCAAAATTGCCAACCTCGGAATACAGCAGCGCGGGCACGGCAAAGATGCCCGCGCCGATCATGCCGTTGATGCTCATGAGCGTTGCGCCTACGGGTCCGACCACCCGCGGCGGCGTGTGTGCTTCGGTCAAACGCGATCCCCCCTTGTCGCGACGATGCAATCGCACCGAAAGCCGAAAGTAGCATGGACCAGCTAAAACGCCTAATCGACAAAGGACATATGTGACCGCTAGCAATATCCTTACGCGGCGTTAGTCTCCCTTCCAACAGAGGAGACATTTTCATGCGCCATATCGCCGCCGCCCTGCTCGCCGGGGCCGCCTGCATTGCCACACCGCTAGCCGCGCCTCTTTCCGCTCAGGGCAAGGGCAAGGATGCCAAGGCTGAGGAGAAATGGAGCGTCGAAGCCCCCAAGGGCGCGACCATCAAGCAGGTGCAGATCAAGACGGACGAAGGCACGTGGATGGATGTCGATGTCTCGCCCGATGGCCAAACGCTGGCCTTCACGCTGCTTGGCGATATCTACACCATGCCCATTACCGGCGGCACGCCCAAGCGCATTGCCGATGGCCTTGCATGGGATGTGCAGCCGCGCTTCTCGCCCGATGGCAGCCGCATCGCCTTCACCTCCGACCGTGCGGGCGGGGATAATATCTGGGTGATGAACGCCGATGGTTCTGACAAGCGGCAGGTAACGAAGGAAGATTTCCGCCTCCTCAACCAGCCAACATGGTCGCCTGACGGGCAGTTCATTGCGGCGAAAAAGCATTTCACCACCGAACGCTCTGCCGGGACGGGCGAAGTGTGGATCTACCACGTGTCGGGTGGCGGCGGGGTGCAGGTAGTCGAGCGTGCCAATGAACGCCTGCAAAAGGAGTTGGGTGAGCCGGTGTTCGCGCCCGATGGCAGCGCAATCTACTACACCCGCAACACCACACCGGGGAACAGCTTCGAATACGCGCAGGATTCCCAAAGCGGCATATTCGCGATCGAACGCCACGATCTGGCGACTGGCGAAGTGACCACCGCCGTCAGCGGCTATGGCGGTGCGGTTCGGCCTGCGCCTTCGCCTGATGGCACCGAACTCGCCTTCGTCCGCCGCGACAAGGATCAGAGCCAACTGTGGGTCAAGGACATGGCTAGCGGGCGCGAGTGGATGGTCTACGGCAAGCTGGACCTCGATGTGCAGGAAACTTGGGCCGTCACCGGCGTCTATCCCAATATCGATTGGCTGCCCGATAGCAGCGGGATCATTTTTTGGGCGGGCGGGAAACTCAACCGCGTGAACCGCGATGGGTCGGGCCATGCGGATATTCCCTTCGCGGTGAATGACACGCGCGGGGTTGCCGATGCGCCGCATCCGGTGATCGAGGTGTCGCCTGATAGCTTCACCACCACCATGCCGCGTTTTGCCACGCTGTCGCCAGATGGCAGCCGGGTGGTGTTTGAAAGCCTCGGGCGGCTGCATTCCAAGTCCGCGCGTGGCAAGGATGCGCCGGCGCCGTTGACCGGCGATCCGACGGATGCGCTCGAAGCCTTCCCCGCATTCAGCCGCGATGGCAGCCAGCTTGCCTATGTGCGCTGGAACGATGCGACGCTGGGCGAGATCGTGATTGCCGATGCCGCCGGCCAGAACCGCCGGGTGCTGACCGGGCCAGGGCATTTCGCCAACATCGCCTTTTCGCCCGATGGCAGCATGATCGCGTTTGAAAAGCGCGAGGGCGGCTATCTGACCGCACCCGATTATTCTGAGAACGCTGGCATTTACGTCATGCCCTCAAGCGGCGGTGAGCCGAGCCTGGTCAGCCGCAGCGGCGGCAACCCGCAATGGGGCGCGGCCTCCGACCGGTTGTTCATGCTGACAAGAGACGGCAGCAAGCTTACGCTGGTATCCACCGATCTCAACGGCGAGGCCAAGCGCACCCATGCCAAGGGCGATCTGGCGAATGATTTCCTCATCGCCCCTGACGGCCGCACTATCGCCTTCCGCCAGAATTACGAGGTGTTCGCGATGCCGCTGATCCCGGGCGGTAAGCCGGTGGATGTCAGCGAAAAGGGCGGATCGCTCCCTGTCACAAAGGTCAGCACCGGAGGCGCGGAATACATCGGCTGGGCCAATGGCGGCGAGACGTTGTTCTGGTCAATCGGGCCGAGCTTGCAGAGCGCCAATGTCAGTGCGTTCTTTGCCAATGCGCCCAAGTCGGACGGCGACAAATCCAAACCCTATACCCCGCCGGTCAGTGGCATTGCGTTGGGTGTTACAGTCCGGAAAGCCAAGCCCACGGGCACCACCGTCATTACCGGTGCACGAGTGCTAACCATGAAGGCGGGCCTTGCGGCAGATGATGCGGGCGTCATCGAACATGGCATGATCGTGATCGAAGGCGACCGGATTACGGGCGTGCACGATGCCACCGTGGTCAAGATGGCGTTCCCCGAAGGCACACGCTTCATTGATGCCAGCGGCAAGACCATCATGCCCGGCCTCGTCGATGCCCATGCCCACGGCGGCTACGGCACCGGCGATCTGATCCCGCAGCAGAACTGGGCCTTGTTGCAAGACCTTGCGATGGGGGTGACCACAGTTCACAACCCGTCTAGCCAAGCGAGCACCGTGTTCGCGGCTGCTGAACGCCAGCGAGCAGGCCTGACGCTGGCCCCACGCATCTTTTCGACTGGCGAGATCATCTACGGGGCCAAATCGCCCAGCGTCTATGCCCGGATCGATAGCTATGACGATGCGCTCGCTCATGTGCGGCGGATCAAGGCGCAGGGCGGTATATCGGTCAAGAACTACAACCAGCCCCGGCGTGAACAGCGCCAGATGGTCGCGCGCGCGGCGGCGGCCGAGAATATGCTGGTGGTGGCCGAGGGTGGATCACTGTTCGGGATGGACATGAACCTGGTCGCCGATGGCAATTCGACCATCGAACATAACGTCCCGGTTGATGTGTTTTATGAAGATGTGCTGCAATTCTTCAGCCAGTCGAACAGCAATTACACGCCCACGCTGGTGGTGACCTATGGCGGTCTGGCGGGCGATCCATACTGGCGGCAGGCCATGGATGTGTTCGATCATCCTCTGATGATCCACACCCCCCCCAAAGCACTGCTCGCAGCGACGGGTCGCCGGGTGAAGGCCCCCGAATGGGCATTCGTCGACGACAACAACGCCCGTGAGGCGCGCAAACTGGCGCAGCGCGGGGTGAAGGTCAGC
Organism: Alphaproteobacteria bacterium HGW-Alphaproteobacteria-14; assembly: GCA_002842925.1. Lineage (GTDB taxonomy): Bacteria > Pseudomonadota > Alphaproteobacteria > Sphingomonadales > Sphingomonadaceae > Erythrobacter. Next base: position 5,196 of record PHEL01000080.1, on the reverse strand, counting down.
ATCGGTGCGCATGGCCAGCAGGCAGGCATCGGCGCGCATTGGGAACTGTGGAGCTTCGCACGCGGCGGGATGGGCCCGGTCGAAGCGTTGAAGGCGGGCACCATTTCGTCAGCCCAATCGCTCGGCATGGCCAAGGATATCGGTAGTATCGAGGTCGGCAAGCTTGCTGACCTTGTGATCCTGTCCGACGACCCTTCGCAGGACATCGCCAATTCGGACAATATCGAACAGGTGATGCTCGGCGGGCGGCTGTATGATGCCAAGACGCTCAACGAGGTCGGCACCGGCACCGCAACGCGGCAACCCTATTGGTGGCAAGCCAATGGCGGCAACGGCGCGGGCGGATCGGACGCGGCGACCGAAGCAGGCCGGGGCCATGCCGACGGGGATGCGGGGTAACCGGGTAAGCCTTCCAGACCCCCTTTAGGGTCGCTCTAGCCCCCGCTTGCCCAATGTTTCACGTGAAACATTCGGTGTCCATCAGCGCGCGCAGGTCTTTCAACGCCTTGGCGCGCAGTTGGTGGACGCGAGGCACGCTGACTTCCAATACGGCGGCGATTTCAGTGAGGTTCAGTTCCTCGACGAAGAACAATTGCAGCACCAGTTTCAGCCGGTCGGGCAGCTGCACCATCGCCTCCACCAGCCGATCACGGTCTTCGGCGGCGCATAACACCTCGAACGGATCGGGATCGTCGCTGGCAAAGGCGAGGCTGGTTTCGTCATAGGCATCATCGATCGGGGTGAGCCTGACGCCCGATGCTTCGATGGCGAGCAGTTCGGCATCGCTGACCGCCAATGTGCGGGCCAGCTCGGCGCGACTTGGTTCGCGCCCCAATTGGCCGCGCAAGGCGGCGAGCGCGCGGTCATATCCGGCGCGCTTGGTGCGTGCAGTGCGGCTGTCATGCGCGACACGGCGCACTTCATCCAGCATCGCGCCTCGCACCCGGATCTTGGCATAGGCGGCAAAGCCGTCCTCGGTCGAGCCGTTGTGACGCTGGGCACATTCAGTCAACGCAAGGATTCCGGCCTGCACCAGATCCTCGATCTCCAGCCCTTCGCGCCCGCCTCCGTTGATGTGCCAGGCTGCGCGGCGCACCAGCGGCATGAACCGGCGCACCCGGTCTTCGACCACGCCGCGCGATACGGCATAGGGTTGCTCAGCGGCGGCAAATACCGTTTGATCGTGCTTCATGCGGCCATCTCCTGCGGCGCGATTGTAGAGGGGGGAGCGGTCAGCGCCGGGGTATCATCCGCCGCACCGATCACGCCGACCACCGCAATCGGCTGGGTCGCAGGCAGTTCGGCAATCGACAGGACAAGACAGCGCGGCGCGCGCGGCTTGAGCAAAGCGGCGAGCGCGCGCCGCGCTGGGGGTTGCACGATAAGGGCAATCGCTGAGCCCTGTGCGTCGGCGATGCGGTTGACCTCGCGCATGATCATGCCGCCGCAATCAGGCTCTATCAGCGGCTGGCCGGTGGCCGGATCAATCATCCCGCCGAGGATTGCGCTTTCCAACCCGGCATCTAGCGTTACCACCTTCAACGGCTCGCCCGGCGCGGCAATTCGCGCGGTCAGGCGTGCGGCCAGATCGGCGCGCACGGCATCGATCACCGCGTCGAATTCAGGGTTTTTCTGCAATGCCAGCGCCATTGACGTGAATAGCGGCTGGGGGTGCGCCAGCCCGATCCCGTCGGCTACCAGTGCGCGCAAGATACGGGTCAGCGCGGCCAAAGGCAGCGGATCCGGATGCACCGCCTCCACCAGCGCAGGCGCGCGCGATTTTAATCCGTCGACCCACTCGCGGACTTCGTCGGGGCCAAGCAATTGGTGCGCTTCGGCCAGAAGCGCCTGATTGGCGTGGGTGGCGATAACGGTTGAGGGATCGACCACCAGAAACCCTTCGGCAACCGCATGATCGCGCGCAGACGCAGCGATCCACACAGCGGGGCAATCAAAGCTGGGATCACGGGTCGCCTCTCCCGTCAACCCGTGTCCGGCTCGCACGTCGCCAGCGTCAATTGCCAGTAGTTTGCCGGGGCGAATATTGCCGCGCGCCGCGCTTACCCCGCCGATCAGCACCGCGTAATCCTGCGCCGCAAGATCGAGCGAATCGCGGATCCTGAATTGCGGCAGGACAAAGCCGAGGTCGCGCGACAATTGCTTGCGGATGCCGGTGATGCGGGTGATCAGCGGCGATCCCTGCGCAGCATCGACCAGCCCGACAAGACCATAGCCAAGCTCAATCGTCACCAGTGTAGCATCGCTGACGTCGGCCAGCGCGATATGATCGAAGGCGACTTCTTCCACCGGTTCGGCAATTGACTGCGGGGTAGCGGCACGGCGTTTGAGCTGCCACCAGATGGTAGCAGCGATGGCGGCGCCGGGAAGGAAGATCAGCTGCGGCATGGCGGGCACAATCCCGACCGCGCCCAGGATCAAAGCCACCGGCAACCACCCGCGCGGATCGGCAAACTGTCCGCCGATCTGCCCGGCCAGATCGCGTTGATCGGATACGCGGGTAACGATGGCGGCCGCCGCAATCGACAGCAGCAGCGATGGCACCTGCGCCACCAGCGCATCGCCAACCGCCAGCGTGACATAGACTTCGCCTGCCTCGCCCGCCGACAGTCCGTGGCTGATCATGCCGATGGCAAACCCGGCGATGATATTGACGCCAAGGATCAGCAACGCCGCCAGCGCATCGCCCTTCACGAATTTGGAGGCACCATCCATCGAACCGTAAAAATCGGCCTCGACGCTGACTTCGCGGCGGCGTTCGCGCGCCTCATCGGCGGTGACAAGGCCTGCGGCGATATCGGCATCAATCGCCATCTGCTTGCCCGGCAGCGCATCGAGCACAAAGCGGGCGGAAACTTCCGACACGCGCCCGGCCCCCTTGGTGATCACGATCATGTTGATGATCATCAGGATTGCGAACACGAACAGGCCGACTGCAAAATTGCCGCCGACCAAAAACGCAGCGAAGCTTTCGATCACCTCGCCCGCTGCCGCCCCGCCTTCGTGGCCGTTGACCAGCACCACCCGTGTCGATGCGACGTTGAGCGCCAATCGCAGCAGGGTAGCGAACAACAACACGCTGGGAAAGGAGGAGAAATCGAGCGGGCGCTTGGCGTTGAGCGCCACCATCAGCACCGCAATCGAAATCGCTATGTTGAGCACAAAGAAGATGTCGAGCAGCAGTGCCGGGATCGGCAGCACCATCAATGCCAGCAGCGCGAAAATGCCGGCTGGCAACACCATGGCGGCGGGCATCGCGGCGATGCGGGCCATCGGCCCGGCGGGGGTTATGGCAATCGTGCTCACAGGCCCAATCCCTTCAGTGTGTTATAGGCGCGGCGCACCTGAGCGGGTGCGGTGGTCAGATCACCGCCAAAGGTTGCGCCCAGCACCTGCGACATGGCTGCGCGCCGTGAGGCAGGCGGGCGCGCTGGCAGCGATGCGTGCATGATCATCGGAGGTAGTCCGGGGCCGAGCGCGCTATCATCAGGAATGATCATGGGCGCGCGAGTGATGCCGCTGGCGGCGGGCAGATGACCAGAGCTGGTAAAGTGCTGCGCCTGCCCATCACTGGCGCGGATGAGCCCGCGGTTCAATTTGCCTTCGATCACGTCCATCACCTGTGTCAGACTGCGCGGCGCACCATCGCTTTGATAAAAAATCGCCCGATTGGCTGAAGCGGGGCGCGCGAACAGCGCGGCAGCGCTCTGGCCGGGATCAGCCTGCATTTCTGTCAGGAACCGTCCGGCCCCGTCTGCACCAAGGAAATGGGCAAGATAGAGCTCGGCATGGCTGGGCTGGCGGCCAAGAATCGGCATCAGATGTGCGCGGTTGTCCTCAGCAAGGCCGGCCGCCATCAACGATGCAATCTGCGGATCGTTGCGCAATGCCAGAATCGCCGACAGCCGCGCCGGATCGGCAACTTTGGCACCGTCCGAAGGCGTCAGCGTAATTTCGTTCGCCAATTTGCCCAGGCCAAACCGCTCACCATGTTTCTTGACCGTGCCCAACCAGGTGCTGTCGATGAACTGGTACAGCCCGGTTGCGCTGGACGTGGAGGCGCGGGCGGTGGGATCAAGCGAGGATTCAACTTCCGCCTGCGCGAGCAGGTAGTTGAAATCGACGCTGGTGGCTCGTGCTGCGCTGGCAATTGCGGCTGCGACCGGGGTATCGGGCTGCGAGCTTTCAATCGGGCGAGCGGCGGGAAACACGCGTCCATCGCGCGCAGCCAGGTGGGTGCGCGCAGCGGTTTCGAATCCGACGCGAATTGATCCTGCCGGAAGGCCAAATGATGAAGACGCCTGGCTCACGCACACTCCGCCTGATCGGTAGCGGCGCAGAGGGCGACGCTTTCAGGCAGAACATTTGCAAATGGCGTGCCAGAATGCGGCGGTGCGGCTTAAGTAAGAATCCTCAAGCGCGCGCGGGCGTATAAGTTACGCGGTTCGTTCCGCGCTGGCCGCCCAATGCCTCAAGCCGCGCTGCGACATTGGCCGCCAGCAGGTTGCGCACCCGGCGGTTGACTTCGTTCAGTTGGTGCGCGGTTTCAGCCAGGCTGCGAGTCTGGTTGTCGAGCGCCTGCGCGCCGATTGCCGCGATCGCATCGCACAAGCCTTCCTTGTCACGCGCTGCACAGATCAGGTCATCGGCATCGAGTGCGGCAAGCGCTTGCCGTTCGCGTTCGAGCACGGCAATCATCTGCCGCAGACTGGTGGCGAGCGCGCCGTTATCGGCTGGGGCCGCGCGGGTCATACTTTCAGCCATCGGATCAGCTCTGATCCGGCAGCGACAGACTAACCTGCGCGGCGATCATCGCATCGGCGATCTTGGCCGGCACCAACGGGTAGGAGCCATCACGTAGCGCGGCGCGAATTTGCTCGACCCGCTCCGCATCGACTGGCGGGGTGGCTGCATCAGCTACGGCGCTAACTTCAACGCTGATCCCGGCGGCCGGGGCCTTGCCCTGGGAGGCGGTGGGCGATCGCGCGTCGATCGACGCGCGATCGCCTGTCGCCAAGGCGCGGACTGGGTTGATACCGGGCAATTTGCTCAGTTCGACAGAGGGCATGACAGATGTCCTTCTTGGGTTCCTGTTAGCCAGAACGGCGCGACGGGAATGGGTTTAAGGGGGCGTTAAAGCGTACCTCAGTTCGCCGGGATGACGGCAAGGCCGGGGCG
>PHEL01000227.1 GCA_002842925.1 Alphaproteobacteria bacterium HGW-Alphaproteobacteria-14 | reverse complement strand
CGGAAAACAGGAAGGCGGAAGTCCTCACCGATCAGTTCGAACTCCACTACCACCGGAAGGTCGAGCGCAAGACGCTCGTGATCGCAACCAACCAGCCGCGTGGCCATGCGCACCCCCTCTTCCAATTCAACCACCGCAGCCACGAAGGGGATGTCGGCGGCAAAAGCCGGGTGGAGGGCCTGGTGGGTTACGGTCCAGGAAAACAACGTGCCCCTACCGCAGCTGCGTTCCCAGGAAAATTCCGGCGAGCCGCACTTTGCGCACATATAGCGCGGCAAGTGGCGGAAGCTGCCGCAATCGCTGCAGCGCTGGAAATAGAGATGGCCGTCCTGACACTTCTTCCAGAATTCCTGCTCAACCGGGTCTTGTGGGCGCGGTCGCGGCTTGGGTGGCACCATATGCGCGGAAGGCCGCATTTTGGGGGGCAGATCGCTTTCGCTGCTCATGCAAACCTCCTGAGAATGGCGATGCTGCCGTCGCCGAGGTCGCCCCAACCGGTCACGAGGCCGGTCTGGGCTCCCAGCACCTGGCGCTCGCCGCAGTCGTGACGAAGCTGACGCACTGCCTCGACCACGTGGTTGAGGCCCCAGACATGCGCCTCACTGAGCAAGCCGCCATGGGTGTTGATCGGAAAGCGGCCACCCAGCTCAATCTGGCCATTGGTGACGAATTCGGCCTGTCCGCCTGGTTCGCAATACCCCATCGCTTCCAGTTGCAGCAAGACGACATAGGTAAAGCAATCGTAGATCTGCAGGAAATCCATGTCCTCGCGCTTGACGCCAGCCATATCGAAAGCGCGCGGGGCGGCATAGCTAAGGCCGATCTTGAAGGGATCGGGCCGCGACGGGATGTCGTCGGCGGGATAGGGGTGGCCTTCCGCGGCACCGGCAATGCTGACGGGCACATGGGGCATATCCCTGGCCCGATCCATTCGCGATATGACAACCGCGCAGGCCCCATCGGTTTCAAGGCAGCAATCGTAAAGGCGGAAGGGCTCGGATATCCAGCGCGCTGAATGATAGGTTTCCGCGTCGAGTGCGCGCCCATAAGTAAAGGCGCGCGGATTCAACTGCGCGTGACGACGGCAGGCCAGCGCGACGGCCGCCATCGCATCCGCGCCCACGCCGTAAAGCTTCGAGTGGCGGGTCGCCAGCCAAGCATACATCTGCACCGGCAGGAACACACCATAGGGGATGTAATAGCCCTGGATGGTATTGGTCAGCGTGTTCATGTTCATCGCCCGA
>PHEL01000226.1 GCA_002842925.1 Alphaproteobacteria bacterium HGW-Alphaproteobacteria-14 | reverse complement strand
CGCCCACGGGTGAAGGGGCCGCGATCGTTGATCCGCACCACCACGCTGGCGCCGGTGGCCGGGTTGGTGACCCGCACGGTGCTGCCAAAGGGGAGGGTGCGGTGCGCGGCGGTCATCGCGCGGTTGTCAAACGCCTCGCCGCTGGCGGTGCGGCGTCCGTGGAACCTGGCGGCGTAATAGGACGCGCTGCCTCGGCCCAGCGCGGTTTCCTGCGGTGCAGAAGGCGCATCGGCGGCGATCCCGGCTGCGGGCGCGGTAACCTCGGCGTCGGGCTGCAATGGCACCAGTTCGATCACGGCGGCGCTGGTGGCGGGATCGATCGGCGCGGTATCGGCAGCGGGTGCGGCGGCGGAGGATGCGGCCAGCGGGACGATTGCGAACATCGCGGCGATCACCGCCGTCTGGATGCTGCGGGCCCCAAGGCCATCGATGCGCATTACCGTTCGCATGGCGGGGCGGATAGATCGGCGGGGGACGATTAGGCAAACCGGCGCAGCAATTCATCGCTGCTACGGTTCAGACACGGCATGAAACGCTCCGGATTCGCGATGAACCGATGCGACCCGCGCGCCGACGGAGCAGGTTATTTGTCCGTATCTGCTGGCTTGCGACTCGAAATCGGGAGGATGAGCGTTCGGCATGGAACTGCTGTTTCAGGAGGGCCAGGTCAACCGATCTGCCCCACAATGCAAATGGGGCCGACATTGCTGCCGACCCCACTCTCACCAGCGCGTGGATCCCCTGTTCCTTGCGAGACTTCTGGCGGACCTTCCGCCTCGCTGGTTTCAGGGCATACTTGGCGCCCGATGTCTGGCTCTGCTCGCCCAATCTTGCGATTGGTGTCTTGCGACTGGCGCATCAGAGTTTCGTCACCGGCGCTCGCACCGGCATCCGGCTTTCGCTCCTGCCCTGCTGCGTCTGCCCAAGCCCGAAGGCCCCGGTTTTCGCTGCCATGCGCAGTTGCCTGGCCGAGACCGCGTTCCTTTGCCGATCCGGGCTTGCGGCTTTTCAGGCTTGCGCCATCCTTGCCACCCGTTCCGGCCAGATCACCAAGCCTGTCCGGTAAAACTGCGTCGCGCCCTTCTCAAACGAGCCTGCTTGCATTTGGCCGAAGCCTCCTCCAAGCCGTCTCTCGATGAACGCGTGGACATGTTCCACCGCCATCCTTGGGAATTAAATCATCAGAACTTCAAGGCCTTGCGGCGGTCTGTTCCGGTTGATCCGTGTCCCGAAGACAAGTTGAAA
>PHEL01000225.1 GCA_002842925.1 Alphaproteobacteria bacterium HGW-Alphaproteobacteria-14 | reverse complement strand
TGAACAGGTGACAGATGCCGCGCGAGCGATTAGCGCGCATGGCATGACCGAAACTCAGCTTTATCTCATTTCGCCGCTTGATGTGACCGGCGACTTTCCTCAACGGCTCGAACGCGCGCTGGTGGCAGGCGCTGGCAAGCATGGGGGGATCGTGACCGCGTTCCAGTTCCGGGTGAAGGGCGTCGACAGCCACGAAGCCGCCGCGCTCGCTGAACCGTTGCAGGCGATCTGCGCTGCGCATGATGTCGCCTTTATCGTCAACGATTCGGTGGCGCTGGCCAAGCGGTTGAAGGCCGACGGTGTGCATCTGGGGCAGGACGATGGTTCACCCCGCGAAGCGCGCGAAGAACTGGGGCGTGAGGCCCAGATTGGCGTCACCTGCCATGCCAGCCGCCACAAGGCGATGGATGCGGGAGAGGCGGGGGCCGATTATGTCGCATTCGGCGCGTTCTATCCCTCCACCACCAAGGACAAGGGGCCGGATGCCGAACGGCCCGATCTGGAACTGCTGCAATGGTGGACAACGGTGTTTGAAATCCCCTGCGTTGCGATTGGCGGGATTACGCCGGACAATTGCGCTCCGCTGATAGAGGCGGGCGCAGATTTCCTCGCCGTATCAGGCGCGGTATGGGGCGGGGACGAGGTTGCGGCTGTGCAAGCGTTCGCCAAGGCGATCGCCCGATTTCGCTAAAAGGTCGAGCCAAGCCTTGTGCAGATCAGTTTGCCTAGCGTCCCGTCGGCATTCAGCTTTTGCAAGGTATTATCGCCAATACGCTGAAAACGCTGATCTTTCTTGGGGCCACGGGTGAACAGGACTTCGTCCCCGCGCATCAGGTAGATCCCGTTGCCCTGCGCGTTGACATAGCTTGACGCGGTGCCGATGCGAAAGCCTTCTTCTGCCACGACAGCAAAGGCCACATCGCCGGCATCACCTGGCAGCGCGCATTCGTAGTTCCCATGCTGGAGAATGCCGAGCACCCCGGACGAAGGCCTGTCATCCCGGTTCGGCGGGAGCGATTTTGCGCGGTCCTGCCCGTGGGCGCTCCCCGGCAGGAAGGCGGCGGCGGCAGCGGCGCTGATGATCAGCAGGAAAATGTAACGGGTATTCATGATGGGTTCGCCTCTACCAGCCAGCAGCGGCGAAGGCCAAGCCTTTCAGCAGGCGTGGACCCGCGCTTGCCGGGACGGGCAGGCTCGGCTATGGGCGCGCATCATTTTCGGGCGCTTGCGTTTCGGCGCGGTGCGCTCTCACCACTTCCTTGCACAAA
>PHEL01000079.1 GCA_002842925.1 Alphaproteobacteria bacterium HGW-Alphaproteobacteria-14 | reverse complement strand
ATGAACATGATCAGCAGAACGAGCAGAACGTCGATCAGCGGCGTCATGTTCATGTCGAGCATTGGTTCGCCGTCGAGCTTACCTCCGGACATCCCCATGGCAGTTACTCCTTAGATTGCTTGACGGATCAGATACCCGGTTCAACCGGGTTCGAAATGAACCCGACGATCGGATAGCCAGCCATTTGAATATTGTAGATCGCGCCCGCCACGCACTTCCACGGTGCGTTCACATCGCCGCGGATATGCACCTGCGGGATCTGATCAGGGTTTTCCATCAAGGCTTCAGGCCCACCCGCCCGCTTGACGATTGCATCGAGGCGATCAAACGCCATCTTCTGCAATTCCTCGGACGAAACCGGGGTGATGTTGTTGAAATAGACCCGGCAGTCGCCCCCACGCGACGCTCCTGCAAAGCCCGGTTCCCCGGCGCTGCGGCCGCCCCCGTCGGTGGTGCTAACGGTGAGGAGCAGGTTTTCGACCTTGTCCTTCGATTCGATCGATTCGAACACCGGAATTTCCAGCTTTTCGATCGTCTGGATCGCCACCGGAACCGCGATGAGGAAGATGATCAGGAGCACCAGCATCACGTCCACCAGCGGCGTGGTGTTGATGTCGGACATTGGGGTATCGCCCCCGCCTCCCGTCGAAATCGCCATTGTGAATTCCTAGCCTGTCAAAATATTGACTTGAAAATTACGAACTGGCGGCGGTTCTTCTCAGAAGCCCCGCCCGGTAAAGCGACGGGAGCACCCGAAAAGGCACCCCCGCCGGTTTGCGACAATGGCAATCAGGCCTTGGTGCCCGACGCGGCAGGCTTGGCAACGGGCTTGGCCGCCGGAGCAGCGGTTACCGCCGGCTTCACCGCGCCGTTCGAGTTGATGAAGGCCAGGATGTCGGTCGAGAAACTGCTCAGCAGCTCGCTGATCCGGCGGTTGCGCGACTGCAGCCAGTTGAACGCGAGCACCGCAGGCACAGCGACCAGCAGACCGATGGCGGTCATGATCAGCGCTTCACCGACCGGGCCAGCGACCTTGTCGATCGAGGCCGACCCTGCGATCCCGATATTGATCAGCGCGCGGTAGATCCCGATCACGGTGCCGAGCAGACCAACGAACGGTGCGGTCGCACCAACCGATGCGAGGAACGGCAGGCCGCCCGCGAGCACCGCGTTGATCGAATCTTCCGAACGTTGCAGCGAACCATGCATGTAATCATGCGATTCGAGACTGTCGGTCATCTTGCCATGTTCGTCCTGAGCCTTGACCGCATCGTCTGCGAGCTGACGCCACGCGCTGTTCTTTTCCAGCTTGGTTGCGCCTTCCTTGAGGCTGGCTGCACGCCAGAAGCTCGACTGCACGGACTTGTACTGCCGCATGATCTTGCTTTGCTCGAACAGCTTGGTGAACATAATGTAGAACGAGCCGACGCTCATGATGACCAGCACGACAAGGATCGACCATGCGACCGGGCCGCCTTGTTCCAGGGCTTCAACGAAGCCGAACTTGTTTTCAGGTGCTGCTTCCGCGGCGGCCGCGGCGAGAAGGGTGTTCATTGCGAAAAGTCCTCTTGAAAGAATTGTTCCAGTGGCAAGCGGTGGTGCCGCCAGCCGGATTGTCCGTCAGTTCAAACGATAGGTAATGCGAGTGGAGTAACTGCCCGTGGTCGGGTTGCCGGCATCATCCAGCGCCGGATCAAAGCGCGCGTAACGCTCCATCCCGGTGCAGGCAGCCTGATCCAGAATGCTCGACCCGCTTGATGCGGTAACCGAACAGCCGGTTGCGCGACCATCAGGCGTGACCGACACACGCACGCCCACAGTGCCTTCAACCTCTTCCCGCAAGGCGCGGGGCGGATAGTTTTCCTGAATGCGCGCAGCCCAGCTACGCTCGTTCTTGGTGCGGGCACCGCGCGCCTTGGACGGCGGGGCCGGCGGCCCCGGAGGTGCCTCTACCACGCTTGGCCGGACATTTGTCGGCTGCGGCGGCGGCGGAATCGGTATCGTTTCAATCTGCGGCGGATTCGGCGCAATATTGATCATCGGCGGCGGCGCCACAGGCGGCGGGGGCGACGTCGGTTCCGGAATATCTTCGGGCGGCGGCGGCACATCCTCGGGTGGCGGCGGCTCTTCCTCAACGTTCACGGTGGTGACCCGTTCGATCACCTCCTTGACGGCGTCGACGGCAAGAAAGATGACCATACCCGCCCCGACGCTGCCGACAATCGCGAGCGCGATGGTCAATGCGACTAGCTTGGGGCCGGTCAATCCTTGTTGTTGGCTAGCGTAGGACATCCAGCGCTTTCTCTCCACTTACTCGCCGATCATGCGATCGGCACACTCCCCACCCTCTGGCCCAACAGGCCAGTGAGCAGATCCCGATTATTTTGGTCCTCCCATGCCGGAAGTAACAGAAAGAGCAAACGCCAATTTCGCGCATCGCCCGAACCACTCCCGGCTGGCACACCCTGAACGCAATCGCCCAAAGCGCAACCTTGGCTGTCCGTGCGGCAATGTCCCCAGTCCCGCACGATCAGTAATCCGGGCTTTAACGAGCATCCCCCAGTCGATCAAACGCTTTTGCGGTTCAGCGCTAATTCACTGCAAGCAATATCCAATCGGGACTGCTACAATGCAGGTTCAAAGCCGATCAGTGGATGCCACCATGACCCAATATCTTAACGGTAATTTAACACAATTTTTCAGACCTCTAAGGGGATTTGCATGGGCCGCAGCCGGTCTCGTAATGGTGCCCGGCGCAGCGCAGGCGCAGGGTGCAGGCGCGCTTGCGTCACCAACAATAAATAGTCCGACTTATGCCGATCTGGCGACACTTTCGGACGCGGCTGACCTGGTTATTCGCGTCCAGATTCGCCGCCAGACCACGCTCAAGCCCGAACGTGCGCCCGGTCTGGCGCCGGGATTCGCCCGGCTGTTTATCGAAGCAAACACCCTGGCGGTGATCGCCGGGCGCAGCGGCGCCGGGTCGGCGCTGGCCTATCTGGTTGACGTGCCGCTGGACGCAAAGGGCAAGGTTCCCAAGCTCAAGAACCGCGAAATGGTGCTGTTCGCGGACGCGGTGCCGGGCCGGCCTGGCGAAGTGCGGCTGATCGCGCCCAAGGCGCAATTGGACTACTCGCCCGGACTGGAGGCCCGACTGCGCCCGATCCTGACTGAGCTTTACGCCGCCGATCCAGCCCCGCGAATCACCGGAATCAGCGATGCGCTGGCGGTGGCGGGCACCCTGACCGGCGAATCAGAGACGCAGATATTCCTCGCCACTGAAAGCCGAGCGCCTGTCTCGCTCACTATCCTGCGCCGTCCGGGCCAGCAGGTGCAGTGGGGCGTGTCATGGGGCGAGATTATCGATTCGGCGGCGCGCCCGCCGCAGCCCGAAACGCTGCGCTGGTATCGCCTTGCCTGCGCGCTGCCCGCGCAATTGCCGAGCAACGCCAACCTCGCGCGGGATCCGGTCGAGCGGCGGCTCGCGGCAGTGGATTACGCCTTCGTCGTCAGCCAGCTCGGCGCCTGCGAGCGGCGGATCACCTGAGCCGGTCCGGTAACCTCGTAGCTTGACCGGACGCAGGCGCAGGTTAAGCGGCGTTTCCGGTTAATCATGGAGGACCGCTTGCCCACACCCGCCGCTGCACCGACCAAGCCTTTGCGCATTGCCATCGCCGGGCTCGGCACAGTGGGCGCGGGCGTCATCCGGCTGCTCGACACCAACGCCACGCTGATCGCGGCGCGCGCAGGGCGGGCGATCGAGGTGGTAGCGGTCAGCGCGCGTGATCGCGGCAAGGATCGCGGTGTCGACATGGCCCGCTTTGCGTGGGAAGACGACATGACCGCGCTGGCGCGGCGCGATGATGTTGACGTGGTGGTGGAACTGGTCGGCGGATCGGACGGCCCGGCGCTCGCGTGCTCACGCGCGACGCTGGCGGCGGGCAAAGGCCTTGTCACCGCCAACAAGGCGATGATCGCGCATCACGGGCTGGAATTGGCGCAGCTTGCCGAGGCGGCGGGCGTGCCGCTCAAATTCGAAGCCGCAGTGGGCGGCGGCATTCCCGTGATCAAAGGCCTGCGCGAAGGCACATCGGCCAATGCGCTGTCCAAGGTTTACGGCATCCTCAACGGCACCTGCAATTATATCCTGTCGACGATGGAGCGCACCGGAGCGGATTTCGCTGACGTGCTGGCCGATGCGCAGCGGCTCGGCTTTGCCGAGGCTGATCCCGCGTTCGATATCGAGGGCGTGGATGCGGCGCACAAGCTGGCGATTCTCGCGGCCATCGGATTCGGCACGCGGATCGATTTTACCGGGGTGCGGGTCAATGGCATCACGCAAGTGCGCGCCGCCGACATTGCGCAGGCCGATGCGCTCGGTTTCGTCATCCGCCTGATTGGCGAAGCCGATGTCGAGGAAACCCCCGCAGGCCCGCGCCTGCTGCAACGCGTGCGCCCGTGTCTGGTCGCCAAGGGGCATCCTCTGAGCGCAGTTGACGGAGCGACGAACGCGGTGGTGGCAGAGGGCAATTTTTCGGGACGCCTGCTGTTCCAGGGCGCAGGCGCGGGCGACGGGCCGACTGCAAGCGCGGTGGCGGCTGACCTGATAGACATCGCCCGCGACGAAGTGGGCGCACCGTTCTCGATACCCGTGGCGCAGCTTGCCGCGCTGCCGCCCGCCGAACCCGGTCACCGCACCGAACGCACCTATCTGCGCTTCATGGTCAAGGACCGCCCCGGCGTGCTGGCCGAAATCACCGCGGCGATGCGCGATGGCAATGTTTCGATCGAAAGCCTGATCCAGCAGGGCCGCGGCCATGATGCGGGTGAGGTGATGGTGGCGATGGTCACGCATGAAGGCCAGGAAGCCAACGTCACCGCCGCGCTAGCACTGCTCGAAGGATCGGACAGCCTGACCGGCGATCCACTGGTGCTGCCGATTTTGCCATTGTGACTCCAGACTAAACCAAACCTTCACTTCCGTTCGTTCTGAGCTTGTCGAAGGACTGCACTTCACTTTGCGGCCAGAGCCGGCCGCACGAAGCAAAGGCGGCCCTTCGGCAAGCTCAGGGCGAACGGGAAGAGGTTCGGGTCACCTACTTTTTGGGCGCTGCCTCCTCCACCGCTGGCAACCCCAACTCCGCCTCGAGCCGCTGGCGAGAATCGTCCGATAGCGGCGCGTTGTCCGTTTCCACCGGGGACAGCCCCTGCCCCACCCGCTCGGCGTCAGACCCGGCAGGCGGCAGCGGGATCGCTTCGATATCGATCATAAGCGCAGGCTTATCAGGGCAAGGCCCGATGAAGCAGAGCCCGCTGATCGTGGCCGGGCCGCGAAAAATACCTGCGCCAGCCACGTCAGGCGGTGCAATCGTGCCGACGTTCTGCGTGCGTTCGGCATAGTTTTTCAGCCACGCCTCACGGCTGCCGCTATAGAGCTGCGAGGTATCCACCACCAGCGCGCGGCACACCACGATTTCCCCCGCGACCACGCCCGCCTCCTGCTGGTCTTCGCATTCCTTGATCAAGGCCGCATTGGCCGCTTCGGGCGCGGGCGGCGGGACGAGGATATCGATCTGTTCAGGCAGAGCGGCGCTCGGTTCCTCACCCCCCAGATCGATCGCGACGCGTTCCGGCGCAGACGCCGGCGGCGTTGGTCGGGGCTGAGGGCGCGATGCCGATTCCGCTGGCTGAAATGGGGGCGGCAACCGGGGCGGCGCATTGGCTGCCAGCAGCATTGCCGCAGTTACACCAAGCCAGAACAGGTGCGGCGTTCGAACCACCCTACTTCTTCCCGCGCGGAGGGGTCACCGTCCTGATCCCTGCTGCCTCGCGCCGGGCCTTTTCCTCTTCCTCGGTCAGCTCGCCATTCTGGCCCAGCGGCGGCAATCCGCGCGCCATGCGGTCTGCGTCGGACCCCGGCGGGGCCTTGGGCAGCGCTGTGACGTCGATCAGCAGCGCAGGCGGCGGCACCTTGCCAATGCCGCTGATACATCCGGGCGGATTGCCTTGATCCTTGCAGCCGGGATTGAAGTTGGGCGCGCGCGGCGCGTCCTTGAAGGCGGTTTCTTCGGCGTAGCGTTTCTGCGCATCCTTGCGGCTACCGCTCAATGAATTGCTGCCATCATCACCGATCTGGCGGCACACCACGATTTCCCCGCTGATCGTGCCTGCGTCGGCGCGGTCTTCGCATTCGAGCACCTGTGCCTGGTTGACCTCACCGCGCGGCACAGTGACCAGCACATTGACGCGCGGGCGCGGCGGCGGGGCCGGTGGTGGCGGCGGCGTTTCGGCGGCGGGCGCTGTCGCGGCGCTGTCATCCTGTGCGGCCAATGGGATACCCATCACCAGCGCCAAACCTGATAGGCTGAAACTGACCATGACGTTACGCAGACCCGGCAGGACGGGCGTGGCATTGCTCGACAAACCCGTCTCCATCAGCCTATGCGCCGGGGCGATCCGAAATCTGGCACCCTGTGACTTGAGGCACCAGAGCGAAAAGAGGCTGAATTGCGCATGAACCCCTTGAACGATACCGACCTCACCCCGGCTGAGCAAGCCGCCAGCGATAATGCCATCCAGCGCGTGCTGGTGCTCGAACTGGTGCGAGTTACCGAAGCAGCCGCGATTGCGGCGGCGCAGCTGATCGGACGGGGCGATGAAAAGGCGGCTGATGCAGCCGCGGTCGAAGCAATGCGCCGCGCCTTCGACAATCTCTATATGGATGGCACCGTGGTGATCGGCGAAGGCGAGCGCGACGAAGCGCCGATGCTGTTCATCGGCGAGAAGGTGGGGATCGGCAAGGGGCCGCAAATCGACATCGCATTGGATCCGCTGGAAGGCACCACCATCACCGCCAAGGCCGGGCCAAATGCGCTGGCGGTGCTGGCGGCGGCAGAAAAGGGCTGCCTGCTGAACGCGCCCGATGTCTATATGGACAAGCTGGCGGTTGGCCCCGGCTACCCCGAAGGCATTATTGATCTTGCCAAAAGCGCGACCGAAAATGTGATGGCGGTGGCGGCGGCCAAGGGGGTGAAGCCATCCGACATCAATGTCTGCGTGCTGGATCGCCCGCGCCATTCCGAACTGATCGCGGAACTGCGCGGCATCGGCTGCGGCGTGGTGCTGATCGGGGATGGCGATGTCGCAGGCGTGATCGCGGTGACGGACGAGGACACCACGATCGATATGTATATGGGCCAGGGCGGCGCGCCCGAAGGTGTGCTGGCAGCGGCGGCTTTGCGCTGCGTCGGCGGGCAGTTCAACGGGCGGCTGGTATTCCGCAATGATGATGAAAAGGCCCGCGCCAAGAAGTGGGGGATCACGGATCTCAACCGCATCTACAAGCTGGAAGACCTGGCCAAGGGCGACTGCATCTTCGCTGCGACCGGAGTCACGTCTGGCTCGCTGCTCGACGGGGTAAAGCGCCGCCGCCGCCTGACGGGCGAGGTCTATATGACCACCGAAAGCGTGGTGATGCGCGCATCTTCTGGCACCGTGCGGTGGATTAAAGGTGAGCACCGGATCGCGTGAGTGGTTGATGGGGGCAAGGTTCGCCCCAATCGCAACGGCCCTCCGCACCGTCCCGCAAAGAATCGCGGTGGATTAAAGGTGAGCACCGGATCGCGTGAGTGGTTGATGGGGCAAGGTTCGCCCCAATCGCGACTGCCGTGTGTGCAGTGTCAGGCCAGAACCGCCCCGTGCGGCACCAGCATTCCGCGCTGCACTGCGGCGCGCGCACCCACCTGCTTTAGCCACCGGGCAATCGCCGGAAATTCGATCAGATCAACCCGCGCCCAATCATGCACCGCAACCCAGGGATAGGCGGCGATATCGGCCAGTGAATAGGCATCCCCGGCCAGATAATCATGGCGGGCAAGCTGCTGTTCCAGCACCGCGTAGGCACGGCGCACCAGCGCGACGTGGTGTTGCATCGCGATATCCGATGGTTCGGGGGCCAGGCTGGTCCAGTGATGGGCATTGCCGGTCATCGGGCCAAGCGATGTCATCGCCATCATCAGCCACACCAGCACCGCTTCGCGCGCCGCGCCGCGCCTCACCCTGTTCGCGCCAGGTGACAATCGGCAGTTTGCCATAGGGATTGAGCGCGAGGATCGCGGGCGCAAACTGTTCGCGGGCGCGGATGTTGATCGGGTGAACCTTGTATTCCAGCCCCAATTCCTCGAACAGGATGGACACTCGGTGGGCGTTGGGCGTGGCCCATAAATAGGCTTCGAGCGTTTCGATTTGCATCATCGGGCATCGTCCTTTGTCGATCATCAACGCTCTATAATGCACGCCGATTGAGTTGTCCGAAAATACCCGATAGAACCGCAGCAATGGCGATTTTGGCTCTGATACTGATCGAAGATCGCCGGATCGCCGGGTGCCATGTGCGCCGCCCTATCGGTCTTGGCCATGCTTGAATATGTCCTGCGCCGGATCGTGGCGACCATCCCGGTGCTGTTGCTGGTGGCGATCATCGTGTTTTCGCTGCTTTACCTTGCCCCCGGCGATCCGGCGGCGGTGCTGGCAGGTGATCAGGCCAGTGCCGAGGAAATTGCCCGCATCCGTTCGTCGCTGGGGCTGGATCAGTCCTTCCTGCAACGCTTTTTGCAGTGGGGCGGCGGGGTTTTGCGGGGTGATCTGGGGCAATCGGTGTTTTCCGGCCGCCCTGTGACCAGCCTGATCGCGCAGCGGCTGGAACCGACCATTGCGCTCACCGTGCTGTCGCTGCTGGTGGCGTTGCTGATCGCCATTCCGCTGGGCGTGCTGGCGGCATGGCGTCCGGGCAGCTGGCTTGATCGCGGGGCGATGGGGTTTGCGGTGCTGGGCTTTTCGGTTCCGGTATTTGTGCTGTCCTACTGCCTGATCCTGTTGCTGGCGGTCGCGCTGCCGGTGTTGCCGGTGCAGGGGTATAAGCCGTTGATGGACGGAATCGGCCCGTTTCTGCGCCATATGATCCTGCCCGCCTTTGCGCTGGGCGTGCTGAACGCTGCGCTGATTGCGCGCACCACCCGCGCCGCGATGCTGGAGGTGCTGCGGCAGGATTACATCCGCACCGCGCAGGCCAAGGGATTGCCGGTTATGCGGGTGCTGATCGGCCATGCACTCAAAAACGCGGCGATCCCGATTGTCACAATCATCGGCATCAGTTTTGCCATGCTGATCAGCGGAGTGGTGGTGACCGAAACGGTGTTCAACATCCCCGGCGTCGGGCGGTTGACGGTCGATGCGATCCTGCGCCGCGATTATCCGGTGATCCAGGGCGTGATTCTGCTGTTTTCGGTCGCCTATGTGCTGCTCAACCTGTTGATTGATCTGAGTTATGGTCTGTTTGATCCGAGGATCAGGCTATGAACGCGGGGGTTGCGCAGGCCATGCGGCGGCATCGCGGTGCAGCGGTCGGGGCGGCGCTGCTGGCAGCGATGGCGCTGGCAGCAATCGCCGCGCCGTTGATCGCCCCGATCGATCCGCAGTTGATCGCGCCATTTGACCGGTTGCAGGACCCCGACGCGCGATACTGGTTCGGCACCGATCAGATTGGCCGCGATGTCTTCAGCCGCACGGTTTACGGCGCGCGCGTGTCGATGATGGTCGGCTGCGTAGTGGCGCTGACAGCGATCTTTTCCGGGTTGGTGCTGGGACTTTTGGCGGGTTTCATCCGCTGGGTCGATGGGATCCTGATGCGGGTTATGGATGGCCTGATGGCAATCCCGTCGATCCTGCTGGCGATCGCGCTGGTGGCGATTTCCGGGCCGAGCATCCGCAGTATCGTGATCGCCATCACCATCGCCGAAGTGCCGCGCGTCACCCGGCTGGTGCGCGGGCAGGTGATCGCCTTGCGCGGTCAATTGTTCATCGAGGCGGCCACCACGGCGGGAACATCGGTGCCGGTGATCCTGTATCGGCATATCGTGCCCAATCTGCTCGCGCCGCTGCTGGTGCAGGCCAGCTACGTCTTTGCCGCAGCCGTCATGACCGAGGCTGTGTTGAGCTTCATCGGGGCAGGGGTTCCGCCCGAAACGCCAAGCTGGGGGAACATCATTTCCGAAGGGCGCACCGTGTTTCAGCTGGCGCCGCATATCGTGCTGTTTCCCAGTCTGGTGCTGTCGGTGATGGTGCTGTCGGTCAATATTCTGGGCGACGGCTTGCGCGATGCCTTCGATCCGCGTTTCACGGGGCAGCGATGAGCGGGGCGCAGCAGCCTTTGCTGGTGATCGACCATCTGGCGGTCGAATTTCGCGGGCGCGATGGCACCACGCGCGCGGTGGATGATGTCAGCCTGACCCTTCATGCCGGAGAGATTCTGGCGCTGGTTGGCGAATCCGGTTCGGGCAAAAGCGTCACCTCGCTTGCCGCCTTGCGGTTGATCCCCGATCCTCCGGGCAAGATCGTATCGGGCACAATCGAACTGGACGGGATCGACCTCGCCTCGCTTGATGATCGCGCCTTGCGGCGGGTGCGCGGCAAGGATCTGGCGATGATCTTTCAGGATCCGATGAGCTCGCTCAACCCGGTGCTGACCATCGGCCAGCAGATTGGCGAGGCGATCCGCCTGCATGAAGGCGGCAGCGATCAAGCCGTGCGCGCGCGCATTATCGAAGTGCTGGAACTGGTCCGGATTCCGCAGGCCGATATGCGGATCGATCAATATCCGCACCAGCTATCGGGCGGGATGCGGCAGCGGGTGATGATCGCGATGGCGCTATCATGCGGGCCGCGCGTGCTGATCGCGGATGAACCGACCACCGCGCTCGACGTGACGATTCAGGCGCAGATTCTGGCGCTGCTGCGCGATCTGCGCGAACGGCTGGGCATGGCGATCCTGTTGATCACGCATGATCTGGGCGTGGTGGCGGAAAATGCCGACCGGGTGATCGTGCTGTATGGCGGGCGCAAAGTCGAAGAAGGCCCGGTCGATGAGCTGATCCGCCATCCGCGCCACCCCTATACGCGCGGCCTGCTGGGGTCGATGCCGCATCTCGATAGCGCGCTCAGCGAAGATGCGCACGCGCGGCTGGTCGAAATACCCGGCGCGGTTCCGCACAATGCCGGCAGCCTGCCCGGCTGCGGGTTCGCCGCAAGATGCGCGCTGGCGGACGACCATTGCCGCACCAACCGCCCGCCGCTGACCAAGGTTGGCGCTGACCGGCTGAGCGCGTGCTGGAAACACGATCAGCTGGCGGAGGGATCGGCATGACCGCGTTGCTGGAGGTGACCGGGCTGGTCAAACGCTTTGCCCACCCGCGCAGCCTGATCGACCGGTTGCGCGGCAGGCCCGCAGGCGCAGTGCAGGCGGTCAGCGGGGTCAGCCTAACCATCGCCGCCAACGAAACCCTGGGGCTGGTAGGCGAAAGCGGCTGCGGCAAATCGACAGTGGGGCGCTGCATCCTGCGGCTGGAACAGCCCGATGGCGGCACCATCCGGCTGGATGGAGAGGATATCTCGCAACTGCCCGAAGCCCGCCTCAGGCCGCTGCGGCGGCGGCTTCAGGTGGTGTTTCAGGACCCCTTCGCCTCGCTCAACCCGCGCCGCAGCGTGGGTGAGGCGGTGGCCGAACCCTTGCGCAATTTCACCGATCTGCGCGGGGCCGCGCTGCGCGAAGAAGTGGCGCGCCTGTTCGAACGGGTCGGATTGCGGCGCGACCAGATTGACCGCTTTCCGCACGAGTTTTCCGGCGGACAGCGCCAGCGTATCGGCATTGCCCGCGCCATCGGCCCGCGCCCCGATCTGATCATCCTGGACGAGCCGGTATCCGCGCTGGACGTGTCGATTCAGGCGCAAGTGGTCAATCTGCTGATGGATTTGCAGGACGAATTCCGCCTGTCCTATCTGTTCATCGCGCATGATCTGGCGGTGGTGCGCCATATCAGCAAGCGGGTGGCGGTGATGTATCTGGGCCAGATCGTCGAAACCGGCCCGCGCGACGCGGTGTTTGCGCGCCCGCGCCATCCCTATACCGCCGCCCTGCTGTCAGCCGCGCCGATCCTTGATCCGGCCAAACGCAGTGCCGCCGAACGGATCATCCTGACCGGCGATCTGCCCAGCCCCAGCAATCCGCCGTCCGGCTGCCGGTTCCATA
Source organism: Alphaproteobacteria bacterium HGW-Alphaproteobacteria-14 (assembly GCA_002842925.1). Classification (GTDB taxonomy): domain Bacteria; phylum Pseudomonadota; class Alphaproteobacteria; order Sphingomonadales; family Sphingomonadaceae; genus Erythrobacter. The sequence continues at coordinate 5,618 of PHEL01000079.1, read as the reverse complement.
CCCGCTGCCCGTTTGCGCAAGGCGTGTGTTCCACCACCGTCCCGCCGCCAGTGGACGCGGGCGATGGGCACATTGCCGCGTGCCATTTCCCGCTGTGATGACCTGCGAAATTCAGGCGCGGCTGGCTGGCGCCTTCGCGATATTCCAGAACACGCTGCTGCCCGGCACGCTCAGAACGCCTTGCAGGTTGTTGCGATAGGCGATCGGATTGTACCACAATCCGAGAGGAATATAGGGCAGCAGCCGAAAGGCGCTGGCCTGAATCTGATCGGCGATCGTCTGCCGCTCGGCATCGGACTGGGCATAGGCATAGCTGTCGATCAGCGCCTGATGCGCCGGATCGCACGGCCAGCCGGGCCAGGCCGCATCGCAATTGGCCTGCATCGGCGAATTGGCGACCGGGTCTGACACATCGACACCGGGCCAATAGGTCAGCCCGATATGCCAGCCGCCCGCTTCGGGCGCGGCGCGATTGGCGCGGCGTGATGACATCGCGCCAAAATCCATCGCCTGCAAATCCACCTTCGCCCCGATCGAGCGCAAATCATCGGCCAGCACCAGCGTGGCAAGGTTCATGAACTGGATATCGGTGGGATGCAGGATCACCAGCGGTCGGCCATCATATCCCGATTGCGCCAGCAATTGCCGCGCCTTTTCCCGGTCTGGCGCGAAGCCTTCGGGGATGCCCACCGTGCTGCCGAGCTGCGAACCGCAAACGAAGAATTCATTGCACGCCTGCGTCATGTCCGGATTGCCGAACATCGCCTGCAAATAGCGGCGCTGATCGATCAGATAGAGCAGTGCCTGCCGGGCGAGCGGATTGTCAAACGGCGGATGCAGGTGGTTCATCCGCAGCATTCCCTGCGTGCCCAGCGGATCGTTGCGCACGATGGTGACATCTTCTCCGCGAAGCATCGGCAGGAATTCGGCAGTCGGATTTTCGACGTAATCGACCTCGCCCGCAGCCAGCGCCAGCACGGCGGACTGCGGATCGCGGATATTGTGCCATTCGACCCGGTCAACCAGCACACGTTTGCCGCCCGCCGCCCCGCTGGCCGGTTCATCGCGCGGAACATATTGGTCGTTGCGGGCATAGACGGCCACGCCGCCCGGTATCCATTCGGCATCGACAAACCGGAACGGGCCCGATCCGGTGGTATCGCGAATTGGCGCTGTCGAGCTGGTTTCAGCCAGCCGCTCCGGCATGATCGCCGGCACCGGCCCGCCGGTCTTGGACAGCGCCTGAAGCATCAGGCCGTAAGGCCGGTCAAGCTGCCAGCGCACCGTTCGGGCATCATCGCTGGCAATGCGCGAGGTGACAGCAAATATCTGCCGGCCATAGGCATCGCGCGCGCTCCACCGCCGCAGCGATGCGATCACATCATCGGCGGTGACCGGCGCGCCGTCATGGAAAAACAGCCCTTCGCGCAGGCGGAATGTCCAGCTCAGCCCATCGGCGCTGCGATCCCAGCTTTCGACCATCTGCGGCTGAACCATGCCGTCAGCATCGCGGGCAAACAGGAAATCATACACCATCATCGCGTGGCGCTGGACAATCCCGATGGTGGTGACGATCGGGTCGAGCGCCTGCAGATCGGCATAGGGCACGATCCGCAAGGTGTTGCGCGTATCGACCCTGGTGCACGAAACGCCCAATCCAGCCAGCGCCACGGCGCTGGCGGATCGACCGACAAACTGGCGTCTGTTCAACATTCCCGCCAGCCCTGCCGGTCGATCCGGTTCATGTGCCGATGCAATCAGAACTTGGCCGAAACGCCGACGAAGAATTCTGTTCCGATCGAATCATAGGTGTCCGGCCAGGTGTTGTTGCGTTCCTGCCGGGTGCCCAGCAGTGGCGGGCCTTGGTCGAGCACGTTGTTGACCCCGCCCCACAGGTTGATCGCTTCGTTCAAGTCGTATGTGAACGAAAGATCGACATAATTGTGGGCCTTGATCCGGGGCACCGCCACGGTCGAAGGGTCAGGCGATGTCCCGCCCCGCCGGTTGGCGAGTTCGAGGTCTTCCAGCGTGACCGCATCGATCCAGCGATGACGCACGCTAAGCGACAGGCGATCGGTTGACCATGTCGCGCGGCTGGTGGTCTTGAACGCGAACTTCGGTTCACCACAGGTTGGCCCGAACAAGCCAATGCAGAAGTTGCGGTTGGCCGGCAGATCCTCGACCGGGGTGACGGTGAATTCATCAACCCAGCTTCCCGCAAAGCTCAAGTCCAGCCGGCTGCCGTTGCCAGTCGGGATGCGGTAATTGACCTGCACGTCGATGCCCGAAGTCTCGATCCGGCCGATATTCTGGTTGAGCGCGGTTACCGGGAAATTGGTGTCGATCGTGCCATTGGCCGGATTGCGCGTCACAGCCTGGCACGCCACGCTGTCCAGATTGCGGATCTGGTTGAAACACAGGTCGAGAATGCTGTTCACGCCGCCAGCCAGCGGAGCAATCGCGCCGGTCAGTTTGATCGAATAATAATCCACCGACAGGCGCAGGTTCGGCACGAACGACGGGGTCAGGATCACGCCCGCAGTATAGGTGTCCGATTTTTCTTCGTTGAGATTGGGATTGCCGCCCAGCACACCGGGAATCTGAGCATTGGGCTGCACCGCCGCATTCCCGACCAGTGCTGCCGGAACCCCGGTGCCGATGCACAGATCGCGCACGACAGTATTGGTCGCGGCGCTGGCCAGCGCGCAAGGATCGGTTGCCGCCACCGGGAAAGTCCTGGTGCCGCCAAACGCCTCACCCACATTGGGCGCACGGATGGCGCGCTGATACTGCCCGCCAAACGCAATATCCGAAGACACCTGCCAGTCGATCCCGCCCTGATAGGTCCACACTCCGCCGACCTGCTCCAGATCGTAATCTGAATAGCGGAAGGCCGCATTGACCGCCAACTCGCGGGCAAAGGCGACATCGGTCAGCAAGGGCACGCGCACTTCGCCGAACAGTTCCCACACATCGATGCTGCCTTTGGTGGCAGTGATCGGGTTGAACCCGGCAATATCGCCTGCCGCCAGCAAGGCATCGGGACGGAAATCGACCGAGCTTGAACGGTATTCACTGCCCACCGAAAAGCCGACCGGACCAGCGGGCAGGGTGAACAGGTTGCCGCTCAGGTTGGCGGCGGCGACATGCAGATCGGTGATGTCGATATTGGTCGATTCCACGCTGATGAAATCAATCCCCGCCTGCGAGATATTCGGCCCGAACGGATTGACCACGGGGGCAGCGCCGCCGGGGCCGGACAGAATACCCTGGCGGAATTTCGACAGCGAGACATTGCCTACCTGCAATTGCGTGTTCTTTGACCGGGCATAGGAATAATAGGTTTCCCAGCTCAGATCGCTGAGCACGTTTTCCCCGCCTGCGATATCCCCGCGCAGGCCCACCAGCACGCGCCAGGCATCGCGGTCATCGAAGTTGCGGCGCGGCCCCACTTCGCTCAACCGGCGATTGAACCCAAGGTTCACCAAGCCATCATTGGCGGCCGCTCCGGTTTCGTTCTGATCGATCAGCTGGAGCACGTTTTGCAGCGGCGCACCAAGGAAGGGATTGCTCACTTCAACCGGCAAGGTCGCGCTGACAAAGCTCGATGCAAAGCCAAGCGTGGTCTTGTTGTTGGTGAAGGCCCCTTCGAAAAATGCGGTGACGTTGTCGTTCAGATCATAGTGGCCGATGGTGGTAAGGCCCCAGCGTTCCTGCGGAAAACGCAGGAAGTTGTCGACCAGGAAGTCGAAAGCGTCATTGGCGCCAGCGGCATTCGGGCCGACATAGGGGCGGACGTTCAGGCCGCTATCGTCAGGAATGAAACCGTTGGCCCCGATCCCGGTCAGGCCCGCAGCGGCATAGGCTGCCGCCAGGCCCGGGATCGCCCCGATCGCAGTGGCCGAAGTCGGCAGGCCGGTGAAGCGGCCATTGGGCACAAAGCTGGACCCGCCCGGGCCCAATTGCCTCACGCCATTCACCGTAACATCGGTCAGAACCTGACTCGAAAACGCGCGATCTTCAGTGCCGATCGCCTTGCGGTCGGCGTAATTGGCCGAAACCGTGATATTGCCGCGATCGCCGCCGAAATTGGTGCCAGCGGTCAGCGTCACGTCAACAATGCCGCCGTCACCCCGGCTGTCGAGATTATATTGGCCGCGCGCTTCGACCCCTTCGAAATCATCGCGCAGGATGTAATTGACCACCCCGGCAATCGCATCCGAACCATACACCGCCGAAGCCCCGCCGGTGACCACTTCGACCCGCTCGATCAGCGCCGCCGGGATCGCATTGATGTTGGTGACCTGAGTGGCATCGAAAAAGACATAGCGCCGTCCATTGACTAGCACCAGATTGCGGCTGGCACCCAGCCCGCGCAGATCGAGCGTGGCCGCGCCGGTTCCGGTGGCGCTCGCCAGCGAGTTCGATGCTGACGTGGTGGCCGGCACAAATTGCGGCAGGGTGTTGAGCAGGTCTTCGGAATTGATCGTCCCCGCCAATTGCAGGTCTTGCGCCTGCACGCTGACAATCGGCACCGACGCCGATTGACGTTCACGACCGATGCGCGAGCCTGTCACCATGATGATATTGGTGGACTCCTCAGCGGCCTGGTCGCCCGCTGGCTTGGCGTCTTGCGCCATTGCCGGTTGCGCCAAACAGGCCACTGCCAGTGCAATTGTCGAACTTCCAAACCGCTTTTTCATCTCTATACCCCCAATAAATAAATCTGAGCCTGCGTCGCATTAAGCGATCACGGCGCTGCTGAATTTTGTCAAACGACCCCAACACCAGCGCCGCTTGCCGAACCGCGTATGATCGCCGCAGCATTGGCGCAACAATCAATAAATTATACTCTACCTAATAGGTCAACTTTGTCCTAGGGTTCAAGCCCTGCGTGAATGCCCTCCGGTCGTCCGCGCGGCAAAGCCCAGCGGCACGCTGGTGCTGTCCTTCAATGTTTCCATCGAAATATGGCCTGATATTTCCAGCGGCTCGATGCGCCGCACCAGCTGTTTGTAAACGTGGTCATAACCCTCAACCCCCGGCAGGGCGAGTTTCATGATGTAGTCGAAAGTTCCGGCAAGGCGGTGCGCTTCGAGCACTTCGGGGATTTCGGAGATTTGCTGACGAAAATTCTCGATCCAGTCTTCGGCATGGCGGCCAGCCTTGACAAGCACGAACACCGTTACCGGCACACCCACTAGCTGGCGATCGAGAATGGCGACATTGGCCTTGATGAAACCATCCGCCCGCAACTGCGTAATGCGCCGCGAACAGGCCGAAATCGACATGTTCACCTTGCCCGCAATCTCGCCAACCGGGGTGTCGGCATCGGCCTGCAGCAAGGCAAGAATGGCAAGATTGCGTTCGTCGAGCACCATATTCTCTTGCTGAAATGTTGCAATAATTCGCGATATATTGCAAGCGTGACGCGTAATAGAACAAATGTATAGAAATTTCGGTTTGTAAAATCGATTTTCCCGGGTCTTTTGCGCGTCGTGTTTTGGCCAGTGGCCACTTTGATGGAGGATTCGCAGTTTGTGCCGCTTTCTTGCGTTTATCGGTGAACCGATCCTGCTGGATGATGTGATGACTGATCAGTCGCACTCATTGGTGTC
>PHEL01000078.1 GCA_002842925.1 Alphaproteobacteria bacterium HGW-Alphaproteobacteria-14 | reverse complement strand
GAAAATTCGCCCTCCCACACATGGCCGGGGATCGATTCGTGGAAGGCAAGGTCGGCCAGATCATATTTGCGGTGCAGATCGGTGGTGCGCAGGTTGATCCAGAACCGCCCCGGAATGCTGCCGTCCTTGCTGCCCGCCCCGCCATAGGCGCCCGGCGCGCCGGGTTCCTCGGCCAGCGGCAGGCGGCGGATTTCGAGCGGGGGGTCGACCAGCCTGTTGAACGCGCGCGGCATCTGCGATTTGATCCACGCCACCCGGTCATTGATGAAGGCGAAGATTTCCTCGCGCCCCGGATCGCCTTCAGCAAATTTGTAACGCGGATCGTCTGACAGCGCGCGCATCCGGTCGCCCACGGTGCCTTGCGTATAGCCGATTTCGCGCAGGATCGGATCCATCCGGCCGTGGATTTCATCGAGTTCGGCCAGCCCCTGACGGTGGATTTCATCGGGCGTCATCGCGGTGGTGGTCGAAGCGCCGACCGCCCAGCCGTAATATTCCTCGCCCATCGGCTGCGCCCACATTCCCGCGCTATCCTTGGCGAGGCTGCGCTGGGTTTTAAGCTCGGCAATCTGGCGTTCCAGCGCAGGGACGATGCCATTTGCGACGATCCGCCCGGCTTGCGGCGCGGCCCAGTTACCAGTGTTGAATGTCGCGGCGGTGAGCGGCCCGGCGTAGCTATCGCTGGCGCTGGCGATGCTCGCTTCCATCTGCGCGATCGCCTTGTCGAGCAGGAATGCGGGCGGCACCACGCCCATCGCGCGCGCGGCGCGGATGCGGTCAAGCTCTCCGTCCAAAATCGCGGGGACTTCGGCCAGACGGTCCATATACGGGCCGACATCTTCGGACGCTTTCAACGGTTGGGTCGAACTGAAGAAACGCGGCAGATCAATATAGCCGCCAACATTCTGGATCACCACATAGGGCGCATTGCGCCAACTGCCGACCGCGACATCGCCGTATGGCATCGCCATGCCTGCCAAGGCGTTGGAAAACGCGGTTTCCACGACTTCAAAGCCGATCTGCTGATCGCTGGTCAGGCCATCCTTGGGGTAGGCGCGGGCTTCGCTGACCAATTCCTTGAGTGTGGCCGCATATTCGCTGCGGCCTTGTGCGCCCGCCGTGCCGAAGGTTGATCGCCACGCGGCATATTCGCCGGTGTCCACGCCCAGCCCGGTAGCGCGGCCCGGTTCGTGGGCGAGCATCCGGTAGGCGATCCGGTCGAGCGCGGCATCGGGATCAAGCCCAGCGACCGGTGCGGCAGCATTGGGCGCGGCGGTCGTGGCGGCGCAGGCGGGCAGCAGCGCAATTGCGGAAACGCCGCCAAGCGCAGCAAGCGTTTGGCGGCGGGTGAAATCAGCGTGGTTCTCTCTCATGGGCGCAAGGTTTGACGAGGCGGCTTGCGCAAGTCAATTGCACGCGAGCATGGTCGCGGGCTAAAGCACGCAATATGACCGATATCGTATTATCCATCGTCATGCTCGCCGCGCTGGCTTTGCTGGCCGGAGCCTATGTGCTGTGGCGGCGCACGGCGCAGATCAAACAGCCCGCGCTGATGGTGGTGCTGGCGGTAATCGCGGTGCTCAACGTGCTGATCTGGACGCTGCCCACCAGCACCGGCGAAGCGCCGATCACCCGGATCAAATCCGCCGGGGAAGGCTGAACCTCCCCCGCCGCCGCCACGGCCATCAGCAGGGCCTGACGCCCCGCAGCAGCGACTATTTGATCGGGCAATCCGGGTTAAGCCGGAAATCCAGATAATTGTTCACCGAACCCATCATTTCTTCGATCTCGTTTTCGAAGAAGTGGTTGGCGCGCGGGATTTCTTCGTGGTGGATGGTGATGTGCTTTTGCGTGCGCAGCTTGTCGACCAGTTTTTGCACGGCAATCGGCTGCACCACGGTATCGGCCGCGCCTTGCACGAAGATGCCACTGGCGGGGCAGGGGGCAAGGAAGCTGAAATCATACATATTGGCGGGCGGCGCAACCGAGATGAAGCCGCGCACTTCGGGGCGGCGCATCAGCAATTGCATCCCGATCAGCGCGCCGAAAGAATAGCCCGCGATCCAGGTGCTTTGTGCCTCGGGATGGATCGACTGCACCCAATCCAATGCGCTCGCCGCGTCGGACAGTTCGCCGATGCCGGAATCGAAGCTGCCTTGCGAACGGCCCACGCCGCGAAAGTTGAACCGCAGCGTGGCAAAGCCGCGATCGGCAAAGGTTTTGTAAAGCCGCTGCACGATCCGGTCGTTCATGGTGCCGCCGCCTTCGGGGTGCGGGTGCAGGATCATCGCCACGGGCGCACGCGGGCGCGGCGGGGGGGAGAAACGGCCTTCAAGACGGCCTTCGGGGCCGGGGAAGATGACGGATGGCATGGGCAGACCTTGTGATCGAGGAGCCGCAAGCTGCCGGGTGGCGCCTGCGAAAGCGCGCTCTATATAGGGACGCGCGCGCAATTCGCAATTTTTTGTAGGGGCTGAACCATTCCGGAGCGGATCTATCTCGACCACGCGGCCACATCGCCGCTGCGGCCTGAGGCGCGCGCGGCGGTGGAGGAGGGGTTCCGGCTATGGGCCAACCCGTCGTCTCCTCACGCCGAGGGCCGCCGGGCGCGCGCGGCGCTGGAAGATGCGCGCGAGCGGATCAAGGCTTCGCTGGGGTGGAGCGGGGAGCTGATCTTTACGAGCGGCGCGAGCGAGGCTTTGTGGATTGCGCTCAACCGGGCGAAGGTCGGCCAGGAACGAATAGAACGGCGGATTATCAGCGCGGTCGAGCATGACGCGGTGTTCCGGGCGGCACCGGATGCCGAGATTTTTGGCGAGGATTGCGCGTTTGACGACCGCACGATCATGTGCGTGCAACACGTCAATTCCGAAACCGGCACCATCAACCCGGTGAGCGACATGGTTGAAACCGTCAGGGAAACGGGCGCACTGACGCTTTCGGATTGCGCGCAATCGGCGGGAAAGCTGGCTTTGCCCGATGCCGATATGCTGGTTGTCAGCGCGCATAAATTCGGCGGCCCGATCGGGGTGGGCGCGCTGTTGGTGCGCGATTTTGCGATGCTTGAACCCGGCGGCGGGCATGAGCGCGGCTATCGGCAGGGCACCGAGAATCTGCCGGGTGCAATGGGCATGGCGGCGGCGCTGGAAGCGGGCAGTTGGAAAACAACCCCGGCGCAGCGGGCTGCCTTCACTGAAAAAGTCGCTGAAAATCGTCTCACTGTCGGCGAGCAGGTCGATTACATCTTCGCACTGACGCACCCCGCCATCAGCGCGCAAGCCCTGCTGATCCGGCTCGACGCCATGGGTTTCGCGGTATCGGCAGGCAGCGCGTGTTCTTCGGGCACGCTCAAGAAAAGCCGGGTGCTCGATGCCTTCGGCGTGGCCGATGATGTCGCGGCGCGCACCATCAGGGTGAGTTTGGGGTGGAACACGCGCGCGCAGGAGTTGGAACGGTTTGCCGATGCTTGGGCTTCGCTATGCTAATTCGTCATTGCGAGCGCAGCGAAGCAATCCATGGGCTGACCTTGCGTTCGGGTGCGGCGGCAGGCCATGGATTGCCGCGTCGCCTTCGGCTCCTCGCAATGACGAGGGGAGGGGCGTGAACCGATGATCTACCTCGATTACCAAGCCACAACGCCGCTGGCGCCCGAAGCGCGCGAGGCGATGCTGCGCTGGCTGGGCGGGCCTGACAGTGACACTTTCGGCAATCCCCACAGCCCCCACCGCATGGGCCGGATGGCGGCGGCGGCGGTGGAGGCGGCGCGTGACCAGGTCGCGGCTTTGCTGCCTGATGATGGGAAAGTGATCTTTACCTCCGGCGCCACTGAAGGGCTCAACATGGTGCTGCAAGGCACGCCGGGCGATGTCATCACCTTTGCCACCGAACACGCCGCAGTGCTCGATTGCGCGCGGGTGGTCGAAGCCCAAGGGCGGCGGTTCACGGTGCTGCCTGTAACCCCCGATGGCCGCGCCGACCTGGACGCGCTCCAAGCCGCGATCACGCCTGAAACCGGGCTTGTCGCAATCATGGCGGTCAATAATGAAATCGGAGTAATACACCCGCTGGCCGAGGCTATCGCGATCGTTCACGCCGCCGGCGCGCGGGTTCTGGTTGATGCGGTCCAGGCCATCGGTAGGCTCGCCTTGACCCCCTTTAGACCCGACTACATCGCGGTATCAGCGCACAAGATTCACGGGCCAAAGGGGATTGGTGCCTTGTGGATCGCCGCTGATGTGCCGCCCCCCGCGCCCTTGCTTTGGGGCGGCGGACAGGAGGCCAGCCTGCGGTCAGGCACCCTCTCGCCCGCGCTTTGCGCAGGCTTTGGTGCAGCGGCTCAGGTGGCAGCAGCGGGGATCGAAGCGCAAATGTTTCACGTGAAACATTTGGGGAACATCGCCCGCGATGCCTTTGCCAATTGGGAATTGAACGGCAGTGCCGAACACCGCTGGCGCGGCAATCTCAACATCCGCAAGGATGGCCTCGACGTTGCCCGGTTGATGTCCGATTGCCGCAATGTCATGTTTTCGGCAGGCAGTGCCTGCGCCAGTGGGTCAGGGCGACCCAGCCACGTGCTCCGCGCCATCGGTCTTAGCGATGCCGAGGCAAAGTCCTCTATTCGCCTCGGATTTGGGCGCTATACGACCGCTCAGGAAATCGAAACCGCTGCCGCCGCGATTCTTGCCGCCGCCAGGGAGCAGAGCCTGTGAGCATCACCATCACCTTCGTCGATCCCTATGGCAAGCGGGTGGAGACTGCGTGCGAAGCGGGTGACAATCTGCTGCGCGCAGGCCAAGCGGCGGGGCTGCCGCTGGAGGGCACCTGCGAAGGGCAGATGGCGTGTTCGACCTGCCACGTGATCGTCGCCGCCGAATGGTTTGACCGCCTGCCTCCCGCTGCCGACGAGGAGGAAGACATGCTCGATTTCGCCGCCGGGGCGCGGCGCACGTCCCGCCTTTCATGCCAGATCGAAGTGACCGCCGCGCTGGACGGGTTGACGGTCAGCGTGCCGTCAGAAAGCAATGATCTGCGGCGGATGTGAATGCTCATGCCAGCGCTCTAAGATGCTGACGCATAATGCGCTGGTTATGCTCAGGCGCCGCACGGGCTTTGGTATCAACCCTGTGGAAACCCCTCTCCCTCGCAGGCTTGCGGATTGCTAGACGGAGCCCATGTCCGACACCGTTACCACCCCGCCAGAAGACCCGTTTGATGCGATCGTCGATGCGCCGTTCGATGCCGCGCTGTCTGAACGTTACCTCGTCTATGCGCTGTCCACCATTACCGCGCGCTCGCTCCCCGATCTGCGCGACGGGTTGAAGCCGGTGCACCGCCGTTTGCTGTGGGCGATGCGGCAGTTGAAGCTTGATCCATCCTCCGCGTTCAAGAAATCCGCGCGCGTGGTGGGCGATGTGATCGGCAAGTATCACCCGCATGGCGATGCATCTGTTTATGACGCGATGGTGCGGCTGGCGCAGGATTTTGCGCTGCGTTATCCGCTGGTTGAAGGCCAAGGCAACTTCGGCAATGTTGATGGCGATAACGCCGCCGCCTACCGCTATACCGAAGCCCGGCTGACCAAGACCGCGCTGGCGCTGATGGCGGGGCTGGATGAAGGCACGGTCGATTTTATCCCGACTTACAATGGGGAGGAGATCGAGCCGGAGATTTTCCCCGGCCTGTTCCCGAACCTGCTCGCCAATGGTTCGAGCGGGATCGCGGTGGGCATGGCGACCAGCATTCCCAGCCACAATGTCGCGGAGGTGATCGACGCGACGCTGGAGCTGATCGACAATCCCCATGTGGAACACGAAAGGCTGATGGAACTGTTCCACGGCCCCGACTTCGCCACCGGAGGGCAGGTGGTTGACAGCGCGGCGAGCATTGCCGAGGCCTATCGCACCGGGCGCGGAAGCTTTCGTTTGCGCGGGCGTTTCCATGCGCCCGAGGCCAAGGACGCCGATGATATCACCGCCGGGATCGAACGGCTGGGCAGCGGGCAATGGCAGCTGGTCATCTCGGAAATCCCGTACCAGGTGGCCAAGGGCAAGCTGATCGAACAGATCGCCGCGCTGATCGGGGATCGCAAACTGCCGATTCTGGAAGACGTGCGCGATGAAAGCGATACCGCAATCCGTATCGTGCTCATCCCCAAAAGCCGCAATGTCGATCCTGAACTGCTGAAAGAAAGCCTGTTCAAGCTGACCGATCTGGAAACCCGGTTCAGCCTTAATCTCAACGTGCTCGATACCCAGCCGGGGTTCGGGCGCGCGCCGGTGGTGATGGGGCTGAAAGAACTGCTGGGCAGCTGGACAGCGGCGCAGATCGACATCCTGCAACGCCGCGCGCAGCACCGGCTGGACAAGATCGCCGCCCGGCTGGAACTGGTGCGCGGTTACATCATCGCCTACCTCAACCTTGACCGGGTGATCGAAATCATCCGCTCCGAGGATGAGCCAAAGCCGCTGATGATGGCCGAATTCGACCTGACCGACAGGCAGGCCGAAGCGATCCTCAATATGCGGCTGCGGTCTTTGCGCAAGCTGGAAGAAATGGAACTGCGCAAGGAACAGGACGCGCTGTTGGCCGAAGAAGCTGACTTGCAGGCGCTGCTCGACAGTCCGGCCAAACAGCGCACCCGGCTGAAGCGCGACCTGAAAGCGCTGCGCAAGGAATATGCCGAGGATACGGCGCTGGGCGCGCGCCGCACGCTGATTGCCGAAGCCGCGCCGACGGTTGAATTCAGCATGGACGCGATGATTGAAAAGGCACCGGTCACGGTAATTCTCAGCCAGAAAGGCTGGATCCGCGCAGCGAGCGGGCATGTGCCGCTCGATCAGGAATTCAAATACAAGGAAGGCGACAGCCTCGCCTTCATTCTACACGCGCAGACCACCGACAAGCTGTTGCTGGCTGCGAGCGACGGGCGCTTCTATACGCTTGGCTGCGACAGGCTGCCCGGCGCGCGCGGGTTTGGCGAACCGGTGCGCACCATGGTCGACCTCGAAAGCGAAGCCTCGATCAGCGCGATGATGGTCCACCGTCCGGGCGGGCAGTTGCTGCTTGCTTCAAGCCACGGCAAAGGCTTTGTCGCGGCGATGGATGAACTGCTGGCCGAAACCCGGAAAGGCCGGCAGGTGGTGAACCTGAAAGACGGTGCGGTGCTGCGGGTAATCCGCGAAATTGCGCCGACCCACGATCACGTCGCCTGCGTCGGAGACAATCGCAAGCTGGTGGTGTTCAACCTCGAAGAACTGCCCGTGATGACGCGCGGGCAAGGGGTGCAGTTGCAGCGTTACCGTGATGGCGGGCTGTCGGACGCGATCACCTTTGTGTTGGGCGATGGGTTGAGCTGGCAGATGGGCGGATCGGGTGAACGCACCCGCACCGAAACCGAAATCCGCATGTGGAAGGTGGCGCGTGGGGCCGCAGGGCGGATGCCGCCGCAGGGCTTCCCCAAGTCGGGTCGTTTTGACTGACGCTGTAATTGATAGGGCAAAAGGGGCCGCAGATGCTGATGCATCCGCGGCCCCTTGTTGGCTTGCCTGAAGGGCTGCTTACTGCGCCCCGCCGCCCGCCGCCGCAGCAGCGTTGGCGATCTGATCACGCGTAACCAGCGCCTTGAGCTGGCCATCTGCATCAACCATAAAATAATCTTTCTTGAGCAAGATCGGCCCATCGGGGCTTTCCAGCGTGATTTCATCGGCGGCCAGATCAACCGCGCCCAGGGTGCCTGCCGGATTGCCGTTGATTGACACCACCGCCGCACCAGTGACCAGCGCCGCATCACGCTTGGCCTCGGCAGCAGCGACCTGTTGATCCATCATCGCATCAACCTGAGCCTTGGTGGCGTTGACGGCGTGCCCGCTATCGCTTTCGAACAGCAGGTTGGCGGGGATGGGGGCCTTGTGCTTGCCGGTGTTGATCACGACCACCTGTTCGGTCTTTTGTTCGACCGTGCCGATCGGGTTGCCGTCATTGCCGTAGATTGTCGCGCCCACGTCCTGCGCGAAAGCCGCTGCGGGGGTTGCAGCAAATACGGCGGCAATCAGCGCCAGCTTAACAGATTTCATTGATGTACTCCATTGTTACACGTTGTCTGAGGATTGCCGAACGGGACGGCAAGCTCTGCGGGATACGGACGATCCCAGCGACCGGTTTGGTCACAGCGAGAGGCCAGAGAGTGTGGCCGAGGTCAATCACAACGCTGCTGCCTTCGCTGTAGCGAATGCGATGCATTGACCCGTGAGGTGATCCTAGCCCGCGCCGGACGAGGGTGACAACCGCAAGGCACCCTTCTTGAATGCAGTCTGCCGTTCTTTAGGCTCGTTTCATCCCGGCTGGCCAGTCACGGCGCGGTCTTTGCCAGTTCCTCGCTGAGCAGGGTTTCGATCCGGGTGGCACTCGGAAAGCCTTCATCCACCCAGCGTTGCTCCACTGCTTGCAGCACGCGCGCGACCGCCGGGCCAGCATTAACTCCGCGTGCGACAATCGTGCCGCCTTTCAGCGGAAACACCGGCGGCGTCCAGCCAATGAGCGCGCGCGCATCGCCGCCCAGCAGCAGCAACCGGTCAACCGCTGTCGGCACTGTGAAACGATAGGCAAGCGTGTGGGGGTTGGCGATGTCGCCTGCCACGCGTTCAGCCGCGCCAATCAACCGCGCGCGCTGCGTTTTGGACAGGCGCAGCCGCGCGGCGACCGTCTCGGCGACATCAGGCGAAGGGGGGAGCAGTGCTGCCAGTCGGCGCACTGGATCGGGAGCAACACCTTGCGCAGTCTCCTGCACGATCAGCCGGGCAAGCGCGGCGATCTGCGCGGTGCAGGCTTCGGGCAGGATCACGCCGAGCACGCCGTGCGCGCGCATCCGTTCCAGCGTCGCGTGCGGATCGGGCAGGGCCAGCAGCGTCAGCAATTCCGCCGCAACCCGTTCCCGGCTCAACCCTTTCAAGGTGTGGGCGAGGTCTGCGCAGGCGGCCTCTGCCTCAGCATCCAATGCTGCGCCAAAGCGCGCCTGAAAGCGGTAATAGCGCAGGATACGCAAGTGATCCTCGGCAATCCGTTCACGCGCATCGCCAATGAACCGCACCCGCCGCGTTGCCAGATCATCGAGCCCGCCGAAATAGTCGGCGATTTCGAGTGTTTCGGGATGGGCATAGAGCGCGTTGATGGTGAAATCGCGCCGCGCGGCGTCTTCGGCCCAATCGCGGGCAAAGGCGATGGTGGCGCGCCGGCCATCGGTGGCGACATCGCGGCGCAAGGTGGTGATTTCAACCGGGCCATCGGCAAGGATTGCGGTGACCGTGCCATGTTCGATCCCGGTGGGAACGGTGCGAATGCCCGCTCGGGCACAGCGGTCGATCACCTCGGCGGGCATCAGCACCGTGGCGCAATCAACATCATGCACCTCTACGCCCAGCAAGCCATCGCGCACCGCGCCGCCGACCCAGCGGATATTCGCTGCCCCCAGCGCCGCTGTCAGCGCGGCCAGACCGTCGCGGCGTGGCCATTCGGCTTGGGTGAGATCACGCCGCATTGCGCAGCGCCTTTATCGCAATTCGCCGCGAAAGGTTGGCGATGATCGCCGCGGTCACGCCCCAGATGCGGAAACCCTGCCATTCCAGCTCAAGATAGCGTCGGGTCGCGCCGCGCCAGAAC